>NZ_CP018888.1:0-322070 GCF_001936335.1 Amylolactobacillus amylophilus DSM 20533 = JCM 1125 | reverse complement strand
ATCCCTGATTACGGTCTCCAGTACGTGGATTGTGCTAGATCTGTTGAAGCGAGAGATTCACGAGAATACGTCGGAATTTGGTGCAAAAATGGCGGTACCAGAGGTTAAGCGGGGACCGCGATTGCCAAGAATTAGGTTACCTAAGTTTGATGATTCCGGGGTCGAATATCGGGTACGTTATTACGATATTGACGCGAACCGTCACGTCAACAACTCACATTATTTTGAGTGGATGATTGATGTGCTCCCACAGGATTTGGTATTGCATGCTCAAATTAAGTGCATTGACATCAAGTTTGACCAGGAGATTCGCTACGGCGACTCTCCGAGGTCATTGGTCAAGGTCGAGGAGCAGGAGGAACTTAAATCATACCACCTCATTCAAAACGGAACAGGTAAGGCAGCCGAGGCGATTTTCACCTGGAAAAAATAAAAAACGCCATTAAGATACGGCATTGCTGACAAACTTATTTAGCTGAATTTGTAACATCTCATTCGGTGTAATTTGTGGCGAGGACAGGTTGAAGATTTCTTCAGTTGTGAGTTTCAATGGGACATCCGTAGCTAATTGGAATTGGTTGAGGGGATTTCTCTCATTTGGCATGATTTCACCAGCATCATTTTCTGACATGGAGATTGTGCCACCGGTGTGTAGAACGAGAATATTTTTCATCGTCGTTAACCTCTTTTCAATAACATATCATAGTAAATATGTGGGTTTAAGACAAGAATGTGTTATATTTAAACGGTTGTATTTATGTTAATGATGCAGATTAAGTGAACGGAGGGCGACTCCATGACAATGAGAAATGTATTTAGAAAATTAGAACTTAGAGAGTTGATTGTGCTGGGCTTAATTGTGGCCATTAGTATGATTTTGCAGAAAATTTCATTTGGGACATCGGTCACCAAAGTTGGGTTGGGCTTTATCGCAACGGTGCTGCTTGGAAAGTATTTTGGCCCTTTTTGGGGTGGCATTGGCGCAGGCGTAGCTGATGTGCTTTCTGCTGCATTATTCGGGGTTGGCGGAGGAATGTTCTTTGGCTTCACCATCTCCGCAGTTGTTGGGGGGATCATCTACGGTCTCTTCTTCTACGAGCAAAAACTCGTGGTTTGGAAGGTGATAAGCGCTGTTTTATTAGTCACGATTATTGTGAACGTCCTGCTCAACACATATTGGCTGACCGTTATGTACAAGCTCGACTTTCGTGGCGCGCTCCTCCAAAGAATTCCAAAGGAACTGATTGTTCCTTGGATTCAGATGGTAATCACCTGGATTGTTCTAAAAGCGACAGAACGTGTTAAGATTAAATAATAGTATTTTTTAACCAGAAATTTTAACGAGATAAAGTGAATTAAGACAAGATTCAGAGGATACAAATTGAAGACTTTAAGTATATCGACTGCAACGGAAAATCTGAGCGTTGCCGTGAATAATGGCATTGAAACGTTAGCAGAGCGCAATATCGTTGATCAAAGAAATCATAGTGTGAATATTATTCCTACCATTGAGGCGGTGCTTGCTCAGTCAAACCTCAAGTTGACCGAGATTGAACAAATCGCTGTTGCCGCGGGTCCAGGATCGTATACCGGCCTGAGAATAGGTATTACCACCGCGAAGGTGATGGGAGAGCGGCTGGGCGTGAAGCTAGTTGGTGTCTCCACTTTGGCGGCACTAGCAGCGAATATGACGCCTGCTGGAACCAAAGCTGAGCTAACGGTCGCACTACTAGACGCGCGCAATGATAATTTCTTCGCGGGAGCATATCGGCTGGACTCTGCTAGCAAGAGTTCAGGTCCAGCGGTGGTGCTTTCAGACGCTCATGTGGCCCTGGAGCACCTATTAGAGCTTGTGCAGGAAATGCTCCGGCAATATAACTTTACACGGGTGAACTTCGTCGGTGACTTCACGCCAGAACATGCAGCTAAAATCAAGGACCAACTTCTTTCTACTGATGTCGAGCTTCATTTCGGGACAGACCAGGAAAATTTGGTTCATGCCGGGCAGATTGGCTGGATAGCGGAATTTAGTACACCAGTTAGTCCTGCAGAGCTCTTGCCTCGTTATTTGCGAAAAACCCAGGCTGAGGTTGAGTGGGAGAATAGGACCGGTGCGAAGAGCTTGAAAGACGATAGTAAGTATGTTGAAGAAGTTTAGTGATTTTTTTAAACCTGTACCACAGTTTGACCTCTCATTTGAACCTTTTGTGAAAGTAATTTCACACCTCTCACTCCAGTTTATGAAGGCTAATGATAGTCACCTTGAGGACCTGTTGAATCTTGAACGACGTGTCTACCGCGGACGCACACCGTGGGACCGCTTTTCATTTAGAAATGAGTTAAAGAAACATCATAACTCACTCTATCTTGTCGTGTATGATGGTTCACAGCTGGTGGGTTTTATTGGTGCTCGCTTCTCTGAGCAGGAGGGACACATTACGAATATTGCAATTAGCCCAGAATACCAGCACAGAAAGATTGGGAGCTTTCTAGTTTCAATGATGATTGATTACGGTAGAAGAAATAATTGTACTGTGATTACCCTAGAAGTGCGGATGGACAACTTGGTGGCCCAAACGGCATATAAGAAGTTGGGCTTTAAACCCAATATTGTCAGGAAAAACTACTATTACACTGAAAAAGTCGACGGTTTAAACATGGTGTTAGACTTGAAAGGAGACGGATTTAAGTGACGAAAGATAATCTAATTTTGGCATTTGAGACTAGTTGTGACGAGACGAGCGTGTCTGTCGTCAAGAATGGGCATGAGATTCTCTCGAATGTGATTGCCACGCAAATAAAAAGCCACCGGCGTTTCGGTGGCGTCGTGCCAGAAATTGCGAGCCGCCACCACATCGAGGTAATCAACCAGGTGATGACTGAGGCCATGGCCGAGGCACAAGTGGACTACGACGATCTCGATGCAGTAGCTGTGACCAAGGGTCCGGGACTCGTAGGCGCACTTCTAGTCGGAGTTGCGGCCGCCAAGTCGGTGGCGTTGGTCGAGCAAAAGCCACTAATTGGTGTCGACCATATTGCTGGTCATATCAACGCAGCTAATCTGGACAATGAAGTGGTTTACCCGGCATTGGCTCTGGTAGTCTCTGGCGGTCATACCGAATTGGTCTATCTAACCGATGAGAATAGTTACGAAATCATCGGTGATACTAGAGATGACGCGGCAGGAGAGGCGTACGACAAGATAGGTCGCGTGCTTGGGATTAAGTATCCTGCAGGTAAAACAATTGATGAGATGGCTCATCAGGGCTCCGACACATTCCATTTTCCACGGGCAATGATGGAGGATGACGATTATGATTTCTCCTTCAGTGGCTTAAAGAGCGCTTTTATAAATACCGTCCATCATGCAGACCAGTTAGGTGAAACACTCGATCAGAATGATCTGGCAGCTAGTTTTCAAGCAAGTGTAATCGACGTTTTGGTCCACAAAACATTGCGTGCAATCGCAGAGTACAAGCCTGAAACATTTATCTTAGCCGGTGGAGTAGCGGCGAACCAGGGACTACGTGAAAGACTGGCAACGAAAATTAGTAAGTTGCCCCAACAGCCAAAAGTGATTATTCCCCCACTGCGCCTTTGTGGTGATAACGCGGCAATGATTGGTGCAGCAGCATATCACCAGTTTAAGGCTCAAGATTTCGCTGATTTAACGCTGAACGCTGATCCGTCACTTGAACTGCCTTATGCAGAATCAATGCTTGATTAGAATAGTAATAAAAAGGAGTAGCTATTTACGATTGAAATAGTTACTCATTTTTCTGTGATTTTTTACTTTATGGCAGCAAATGTTTCGAGTTTCGTTAGCGCCTGTTCCCACCTAGCTGATATTGCTTCATTTTCTTGCTCAAGTTCTTGAACCTTCCTTTGGAGTGGATCTAACTTGCCAAAGTCAGTCGCTACTTCTGGTTGTGCCATCTCTAGTTGTAGCTCCGTAATCTTGTTCTCAATCTCGCTGATTTGGTGTTCTAATTGGTCCACTTCCCGCTCCAGACGTCTCTTTTCAGCCTGATTCTTCTTTTGCAGCTGGTAATCAACCTTACTTTGGTTGGCGTTAGCAGTAGTTGCATTATCCTGTTCGCTACTGTTACTTGGCTCAAGTTGATTTCTCTTCTCTAGGTAGAATGAGTAGTTGCCATCGTAGATAGTACCATGTCTTTCGTTGACTGAGTAAATTTTCTGTGCAAGTTGGTTAATGAAGTAACGGTCATGTGAGACGAAGACGATTGTCCCTTCATAGTGTTCGAGTGCTTTCTCGAGCACCTCCTTAGCCTCAATGTCCAAGTGGTTGGTGGGCTCATCCATAATCAAAACGTTGTTGAATTCGAGTGAGAGGACAGTTAACGAGAGTCGCGCTCTTTGGCCGCCTGAAAGTTGGGCAACTGTCTTCTCGAGGTCATCAGGACCAAATAGGAAACTAGCTAGGATGCTACGAACTTCTCGCTCAGGCATCGTCTTGTGGCGATTCCAAATTGTATCAAGCACGGTCTCCTTTGGGTTAAGGTGGTTGATTTCTTGGTCGTAGTAGCCAATCTTAAGGTTGGCACCGTACTTGATATTTCCCTTCAGTAGCGGTAGCTCCTTGACGATTGTCTTCAAAAGGGTTGACTTTCCGATTCCGTTCGGCCCGATAATTGCGAGGCGATCCTGCTGGCGGACCTGCAGATTTACATCCTCAATCATGGTTTTGTTCGGATAACCAACAGAGACGTCAGAGAAAATCAGCACCTCTTTACCAGTCTGCTGCTCAATTTTGAAGTTAATGCGGACCTTTTGATCGCGTTTTGGTGGCTCGATTCGTTCCAATTTATCCAGTTGTTTCTGGCGACTTTGTGCCCGTTTCGTCGTCGATGCGCGCACAATATTCTTCTGAATAAAATCCTCTTGTTTCTTGATTTCTGCCTGTTGGCGCTCGTATGCCTCTTGTTGTTGATCGTCTAATGACGTCCGCAATTTGGTATAGGCAGTATAGTTTCCCTTGAACTTATTCAGTTGACCGTGTCGCAACTCTAGGATATCGGTCGCGACCGCATCCAGGAAGTATTGGTCATGGCTGACGGCGAGGATTGCGCCTTTATACGTTTTCAGAAAACTTTCCAACCAGTCCAGGGTGTCGAGGTCCAAATGGTTGGTGGGCTCATCTAGGATTAGCAAATCAGGACTTTTGAGTAGGAGCTTCACAAATGACAACCGCGTCTTCTCACCGCCTGAGAGCACGCTAATTTTCTTGTCATAGGTTGTTTCGTCAAATTTGAAGCCATTTAGAACACTCTTGATCTCTGCCTGGTATGTAAAGCCACCTTGTTGCTCGAAATTGAATTGTAATTGGTCGTATTGTTCTAGCATTTCCGAATTGGGTGTGCTTGTGGTAGCAAGCTCTTGTTGAAGCCGGGTTAATTCATGCCCCAGCTCGATTAACGGCGCGAAAACTTCGGCCATCTCCCCGTAAACGGTTTGGTCTGGATTGAGGTTATTCTCTTGTGCAATATAGCCAAAAGTGATATTTTTACTTTTAACAATATTGCCGCTTGTAGGGGCCTCTTGCCCGGTGAGAATCTTAATCAAAGTTGATTTACCAACGCCGTTTGGACCTACTAGGCCAATCCTACTTTTCCCGTCAATCTCAAAGCTAATATTCTTGAATAATGTTGTAGCGCCGAAGCTGCGTTCGACGTTATTTGCTTGCATAATAATCATTTAATCACCTAGAGAACATTCTATCATAGTTCGTGAATTATGTTGTTGAAGTCAGTCAATGAATTATTATACTAAATTTTTGGCTTTTGTGAAAAAAATACTTGAACTTTTACTACTTAATTAGGTATTATAGAATTGTTAATGAAAAAGTTCACAAATGAGGTGTAGTATGGAAGACGTTAAAATCCCTAGGGCAACTGCAAAAAGATTACCGTTATATTATCGGTATCTGGTCTTCTTGAACGATGAGGGAAAAGAGAAGGTCTCCTCGACTGAATTATCTGAGGCCGTCCAAGTTGATAGTGCTTCAATCAGGAGAGATTTCTCATATTTTGGTGCGCTCGGCAAGCGTGGCTATGGCTATGATGTCAAGAGACTCCTTGATTTTTTCAAAAAGATTTTGAATCAGGATACGCTGACGAATGTTGCGCTGGTCGGTGTGGGTAACATGGGGCACGCCCTGCTCAATTATAATTTCAAGCGGACCAATAACATTCGGATCTCTGCCGCCTTCGATGTGAATGCAGAGATAACTGGTAAAATAATGAACGGTGTGCCAGTCTATCATACCGAGGATCTGAAGAAGCAGTTAAGTGAACAACAGATTGAAATTGCTATTCTTGCTGTCCCAAAAGATCAGGCACAGTCCACCGCTGATGAGTTGATCGAGGCGGGAATTAAAGGCATCATGAACTTCACACCAATTAGAATTTCGACCCCAAGCAATGTGCGTGTCCAAAACGTTGACTTGGCAACTGAACTACAGACGTTGATTTACTTCCTGGAGCAAGACAACCAGTAGTCAATCATTCAATCATAGATTAAAGTCGCGAAACTTTTCGCGACTTTTTTAAATTTCATAATGTCAAAAAACTTGCATTTGGTTGACGGAAAAGTTAAGATAATTTTTGTAGTTAGCACTTATTAATTAAGAGTGCTAAAAAAGAAATAGGAGGGATATCAACGTGTTAAAACCAATTGCAGATCGCGTGATTATCAAAGTACAGGAAGAGAAGGAAGAGTCAGTTGGAGGAATCCTACTAGCATCAAATGCGAAAGAGAAGCCTCAAGTTGGTGAAGTTATCGCTGTGGGCGATGGATCAGTGACAGAGAACGGCACTAAGTTACCATTAACTGTTAAAGTTGGCGACACCGTGTACTACGACAAGTATTCTGGTAGTCAGGTTAAATTTGATAATGAGGATTACCTTGTTTTACACGAAAAAGATATTATCGCTATTGTTGAGTAGTGAGTATGAAACTCACTATCACTGATGTTCATGCACATTAATATTTAACTTAATTAATTTTAGAACTAATAATAAGAAGGACGGAGATTCAAATGGCAAAAGATATTAAATTCGCTGAAGATGCTCGTGCAGCAATGCTGCGTGGTGTTGATAAGCTGGCAGATACTGTTAAGACAACGCTTGGACCAAAAGGTAGAAACGTAGTGCTCGAGAAATCATATGGTTCACCCGACATCACAAACGATGGTGTGACAATCGCCAAGTCGATTGAACTAGAAGATCATTTCGAGAACATGGGTGCAAAACTCGTTGCTGAAGTTGCATCGAAGACGAATGACATCGCTGGTGACGGTACGACCACCGCGACGGTTTTGGCACAAGCAATCGTTCGTGAGGGAATGAAGAACGTCAGTGCCGGTGCAAATCCTGTGGGTATCCGTCGGGGAATTGAGCAGGCTACTAAGGCCGCTGTCGCTGAATTGCACAATATTAGCCACGAAGTTGCTAACAAGGACCAGATTGCTCAAGTTGCTTCTGTCTCAAGTGCAAGTGAAGAAGTCGGTCAACTCATTGCGGATGCAATGGAAAAGGTTGGTAACGACGGTGTTATTACCATCGAAGAGTCAAAGGGAATCGACACTGAATTAAACGTGGTTGAAGGTATGCAATTCGACCGTGGTTATCTTTCACAATACATGGTAACGGATAATGACAAGATGGAAGCAGACTTAGACAACCCTTACATCTTAATCACCGACAAAAAGATTACGAATATTCAAGACATTTTGCCAATGTTGCAAGAAATAGTGCAACAAGGTAAGGCACTGTTGATTATTGCTGATGATGTTGAGGGTGAAGCACTACCAACACTTGTGTTAAACAAGATTCGGGGTACTTTCAATGTCGTTGCCGTTAAGGCACCGGGCTTTGGCGATCGGCGCAAGGAACAACTACAAGATATCGCTACATTAACAGGTGGTACGGTAATTACCGATGATTTCGGCCTGGAATTAAAGGATACTAAGCTTGAGCAACTCGGCCAGGCTGGTAAAGTTACGGTTACTAAGGACAACACAACGATTGTTGAAGGTTCTGGTACGAAAGAAGCAATTGCAGAGCGTGTTGAGACAATCAAGAACCAAATTGAAGGCACGACTTCAGACTTTGACCGTGAGAAGCTACAAGAGCGGCTTGCTAAACTGTCTGGTGGTGTAGCCGTTATCAAGGTTGGTGCTGCTACAGAAACGGAATTAAAGGAAAGAAAATACAGAATTGAAGATGCTTTGAATGCAACTAGAGCTGCGGTTGAAGAAGGCTACGTTGCAGGTGGTGGTGTTGCTCTGATTAACGTCATTAAGGCAGTTGATGACCTCACTGCTGAGGGCGACGAGCAAACGGGAATTAACATCGTTAAACGCGCGCTTGAAGCACCTGTAAGACAAATTTCTGAGAATGCCGGACTTGAAGGTTCAGTTATTGTAGAACGCATGAAGAGCGAGAAGAATGAGTTTGGTTTCAACGCTGCCACAGATAAGTGGGAGAACATGGTTGAGGCAGGAATTATTGACCCAACCAAGGTTACTCGTTCAGCATTGCAAAATGCCGCATCAGTTTCAGCATTATTGTTGACCACTGAAGCTGTTGTTGCGGAAATTCCTGAAGAACATCCAGCAGATCCCCAAGCTGGTATGAACCCTGGAATGGGCATGATGTAACAGATATAATTAAGAAGTAGCACTGCTACTTCTTTTTTTTATTTCTAAAATACTGACAAAATAGACTAGCTTTTTTAATGTAGATGGAGTAATATTGCGTGGTTTATTGATTAATTATTCTAAGAATGCATGTTTCATTTCTGGAGGAAATATTAATGGGACAGTTCAAACAATTGCTATTGGGTAAACCGTTGAAGTCAGACGAAGAGGGTGGACAGAAACTCACTCGCTTCAAAGCATTAGCTATGCTGAGTTCAGACGCTTTATCAAGTGTGGCCTATGGTACGGAGGAGATTGCTCTTGTGCTAGTGACGCTGTCGGCTGCAGCAATGTGGTACTCTATTCCAATCGCGGCCTTCGTGCTTGTCTTGTTGCTTTCGCTGACTTTATCTTACAGACAGGTTATTCATGCTTATCCCGGTGGCGGTGGGGCCTATAAGGTCTCAAGCGATAATCTGGGTAAAGGTGCAGGACTCGTGGCTGGAGGCTCATTACTCATTGATTACATGCTGACCGTTGCAGTTAGTGTGTCGGCTGGCTCAAATGCAATTGTGGCGGCTATCCCGGCTCTTTATGGTCACCAAGTAGTCATCTCCTTGGTCATTATTACCATCCTGACTATTCTCAATTTGCGGGGCATGAGCGAGTCTGCGAACTTCCTGATGATTCCAGTCTATTTCTTTATCGTCATGATTCTGATCATGATTGGGACAGGATTATTTAAAATCCTGACCGGACAGATTCCATTTACAGCGGCAGCGCCCATTGGCGCTGTCGTGCCTGGTGTGACTGCCGCACTGATTTTCAAAGCATTCTCTAGTGGCTCAAGCTCCTTAACCGGTGTCGAGGCCATTAGCAACGCCGTCCCATTCTTCAAGAAGCCCCGTGCAAAAAACGCTGCGGCGACTTTGACCATCATGGCCGCAATTCTGGGCGTGTTCTTTGCCGGTATCTCTTTTCTAAACTATTGGTACGGCATTGTGCCAATGGAGAAGGTCACGGTTCTCTCACAAATTGCCGATAAGACATTTGGAGGCCAGAACATCTTCTACTACCTGGTTCAATTTGCGACGGCGTTCATCCTCACGGTTGCTGCCAACACAGGATTCTCCGCCTTTCCCGTTCTCGCTTTTAACTTGGCTAAAGATAAATTCATGCCGCATAACTACATGGATCGTGGGGACCGACTGGGCTACTCAAACGGCATTCTTACACTGGCGATCGGATCCGGTATTCTCATCGTCATGTTTGGTGGCGATGTTTCCCGGCTGATTCCGCTCTATGCTGCTGGCGTGTTCATTCCGTTCACGTTATCGCAGACTGGGATGATATTAAAGTGGTGGCACGAGCGGCCAAAGAATTGGGTCTGGAGTGCAACTGCCAATCTGGTCGGTGCGCTGATTTCTTTCGCGATTCTGGTAATTCTATTTACCTATCGCTTAGCCGAAATCTGGCCGTTTTTCGTTATCATGCCTGCACTCGTCTACCTCTTCCATAAGATTAACCAGCATTACAAAAATGTGGCGGAACAACTGCGACTCATGGATAATGAGGCAACCTACCACCAATTTGACGGTTCAACGGTGATTGTGCTTGTTTCAAGCGTCACTCAGGTTACTAAGAACGCCCTCAGTTATGCAGAGTCAATCGGTGACTACGTCATTGCAATGCATGTCTCGATGGACGAGAATCCCGATAAAGAGAAGGAAATTCAATCAGAGTTCACGAAAGATTACCCGAATATTCGCTTCGTCGATATCCACTCATCTTACCGCTCTATTGTGAAGCCGGTCAGTCGCTTCGTGGACGTGATTAGTCGCAACGCAGCGCAACGTAACTATTCAACCACAGTGTTGATCCCACAGTTCGTCCCAAATAAGAACTGGCACTTCGCGTTACATAATCAGACAGCTTTACGTTTGAAGCAGACTTTTATGCGCCGTGAAAACATTATTGTCGCAACGTACAGCTATAATTTGAAAAAATAAATTAAGAATAATACTAATGTTAATTCTAGAGAACAGTGGTCAAGCATGCTGTTCTCTTTTTGTCGTTTGCGGGGGAGATTTTACGGTATAATGATGAGAAAGTATTATTTTTAGGAGAGATGATTAAGATGCCACAAGCAGATACACCAATGATGCAACAGTACAGGAAAATAAAAGCACAGTATGCTGATGCCTTCTTGTTTTATCGTGTGGGCGATTTCTATGAACTCTTCGAGGACGACGCTGTGAAGGGGGCACAGATTCTTGAACTGACACTCACGCACAGAAACAAGAATGTTGAACATCCAATTCCAATGGCCGGTGTGCCTCATCACGCGGTCCAAAGCTACATCGATACTCTGGTTGAGAAAGGCTATAAGGTCGCCATTAGCGAGCAACTGGAGGATCCAAAGCTGGCTGAAGGGATGGTCAAAAGGGATGTCATTCAACTGATCACACCCGGGACAATGGTTGATGATCGGCCCAATCATGCAAAGACCAATAATTATCTGACCTCAGTTGTACTGACCAGCGCGGGTTATGGATTGGGGTATGCCGACCTCGCAACAGGTGAGATAGAGACGACCCATCTAGTGGACTTTGACAGCACATTCAATGAATTACTGTCGCTCAGAACGAAAGAGGTTGTTTGGTCGGGCGCACTCACTGATCAGCAAAAAGATTATTTTGCCAAGGCTAACATCATCATTTCAAAGCCGTTTAAACCGGAACAACCGTCAAGTGAGACGTCATTTGTCACCCAGAACCTCACTAACGAAGAGGAACGTCTAAGCACGAGCCAGCTAATCGATTATCTGGTGGCTACCCAGAAGAGGAGCCTCGCTCACCTCCAAATAGCCAAGACATACGAGCCAAGTAGTTACCTCCAGATGAGTCACGTCGTGAAGCAGAATTTGGAGTTGCTAAATTCCAACAAAACACAGAAAAAGGCGGGTTCGCTGTACTGGTTGTTGGATCAAACAAAGACAGCGATGGGTGGACGCCTCCTTAAACAGTGGATTGACCGCCCCCTGATTAGGAAACAGGATGTTGTGGCACGCCAAGAGA
Source organism: Amylolactobacillus amylophilus DSM 20533 = JCM 1125 (assembly GCF_001936335.1). Lineage (GTDB taxonomy): Bacteria > Bacillota > Bacilli > Lactobacillales > Lactobacillaceae > Amylolactobacillus > Amylolactobacillus amylophilus. Next base: position 310,334 of record NZ_CP018888.1, on the reverse strand, counting down.
TGGTCGAAGCTCTGCTAGACGATTACTTCACGCGGGAGAGTGTTCTAGATGCACTTGCCGGTGTGTATGATCTGGAGCGCTTGACTGGCCGCATTGCTTTTGGCAGCGTCAATGGACGTGAATTGTTGCAGCTGGCCCGCTCGTTGAAGCAGGTTCCTTTGATACTCGCTACACTTCGCCAGTCCCAGAGCAAGACGCTGCTAGACTTTGCTTCACAACTTGACCCAATGCAAAATGTGGCAGAGCTGATTACGACAGCATTGGTCGATGACCCACCCGTTTCCACCACAGATGGCGGACTAATTCGTCCGGGTTATAATGACCAGCTTGACCGTTACGTTGACGTCATGACAAATGGCAAGCGTTGGGTGGCGGAGCTTGAAGCAAAGGAACGTGAGCAGACGGGAATTAATACGCTCAAAATCGGCTTTAACAAGGTCTTTGGTTACTACATCGAGGTGACTAACGCAAACAAGGCAAATGTGCCTGAGGAGCGCTACCAGAGAAAGCAGACTTTGACCAATGCAGAGCGGTATATAACGCCTGAATTGAAGGAGCATGAACATTTAATTCTCGAGGCAGAGAATAAATCAACGGACCTCGAGCACGAACTTTTCGTCAAGCTGCGCGATCAGATTAAGCAATACATCCCCCAACTACAAAAGTTGGGTCAAGAGATAGCTACATTGGATGTCCTAGCGGACTTCGCGGTTTTAGCAGAGAAGAATCAGTACACTAAGCCGACCATCAATGAAAAAGACCAGAATATTCAGATTGTTAACGGGCGTCACCCGGTGGTGGAACAGGTTCTGGCCAAACGGGACTATATCCCAAATGACGTGCTAATGGATGAGAGTAGCAATATTTTCTTGATTACTGGACCGAACATGTCTGGTAAGAGCACGTACATGCGCCAACTAGCTCTGATTGTTGTGATGGCCCAGATTGGTTCTTTTATTCCCGCCGAAACGGCCAAGCTGCCGATTTTTGACCAAATATTTACCAGAATTGGCGCTGCGGACGACCTGATTTCTGGCCAGAGTACCTTCATGGTTGAGATGAACGAGGCAAATCAGGCTTTGATGCATGCTACTAAAAAGTCCCTGGTGATCTTCGATGAGATTGGTCGGGGGACGGCCACTTATGATGGGATGGCACTCGCCGGTGCAATTATTAAGTACTTACATAATAATATTCATGCTAAGACAATGTTTGCCACACACTATCATGAGTTGACGATGCTCGATCAGACGCTAACCCACTTGAAGAACGTGCATGTCGGTGCTACCGAAAAAAATGGCGAATTAATTTTCTTGCATAAAGTATTGCCTGGGGCAGCGGACGAATCTTATGGGATTCATGTGGCGAAGCTAGCGGGGCTCCCGCAACCGGTACTTGCAGAAGCCACGACGATGTTGCATCAGCTGGAGCAGGACCAACATTCCGCGTCAACCAAGAATACGGAACAATTAGCTCTGTTTGATTCGGAAGATACAATCAGTGACGTAGAGAAGGACGTAATCAGCACGATTAGGTCGTTGTACTTGGCTGACAAGACGCCACTTGAATTGATGAATACAGTGAGCCAATGGCAACAAGAGTTGAATAACGAGGATTAATATGGCAGAAATTAAAGAATTATCACCTGAATTGAGTGACCAAATTGCTGCTGGTGAAGTAATCGAACGTCCAAGTTCGGTGGTGAAGGAATTACTGGAGAACGCCATTGATGCGGGTAGTAGTCAAATCAAGATCTCCTTTGTGGAGGCCGGACTACGGGAAATCGTGATTGAGGATAATGGTAGTGGTATTGCACCAAATCAGTTGGATTTAGCTTTTCGCCGGCACGCGACAAGCAAGATTAGTACAAAGGCGGACTTATTTAAGATTCGCACTCTGGGCTTTCGGGGTGAGGCACTCGCATCTATTAGTGCCGTAGCCCATGTGGCTATTCTGACTAATACTGGTGGTGCTGCAGGTGTTAGTGCCACCTTTGCCGATGGGCGGAAGCTGACGCAAAAGCCAGCTGCTGCGAAAAAGGGAACGAGAATTAGTGTGCGGGACCTCTTTTACAACACGCCTGCGCGGTTGAAGTATCTCAAATCGGAGACGACGGAGACGACGAAGATTATTGATATCGTCAATCGGATTGCCCTGAGTCATCCCGAGCTCAAGATCTCGCTGAAGAGTGAAAAGAAAGATTTGCTACTCACAAATGGTAGTGGCGACTTGCGCCAGGATATGGCGCACATCTATGGGCGGATCGTAGCCAGTCAGCTGATTGAATTTAGCGGTTCTGATGCAGACTTTGTCATTACTGGCCTGATGACGCCACCCGACATTACGCGGGCGAATCGGAATTACATTTCTATTCTCCTCAATGGGCGTTATATCAAGAATTTTCAGCTGAGTAAGGCAATTATGGCAGGATATGGCTCGAAAATTGGCCTAGGTAAATTTCCGATTTTCGTATTGAATATCAAATTGGATCCATTATTGGTCGATGTCAATGTGCATCCAACGAAGCAGGAGGTTCGTTTATCAAAGGAATCAAGCCTTAGCAGACTGATTATCAATACGGTTGCAAAAGCGCTTGAACGAAACTCGAACTCGGGCGACGCGCTGACTAATCTAACCAACCCAACAGATACGACGAGCTACGACCAAATGGTGTTTAACCTGAACAAAAGCAATGCGGCAGACATCGCAGCCCCAAAAGAGAACGACCAGCAAGCGGGTGCTGAGGTACACGAGAATTCTGCTGGATTTACGGTAGAGCATAGAGAACTTGAGGTCAGCGAGCTCAATATTTCGGTATCAGACCCTGATCAGTCGCTAGTCTCACCTAGCTGGGCACAAAACGTCCAAATTCAGACAGGATTGTTGCCATTTGGTGGTGCACTGGTCAAAGCGACAGATGTGGCGCATGGTTCGACGGATCAGGTTTTACAAGCCGGTTTTCCTGCGTTAACATATATCGGTCAGCTACATAACGGGCTGATTGTTGCGGACAGTACCAGCGGATTTTACCTGGTAGACGCCAAGGAGGCAATGGCTCGCCTGCGGTATAACAAGCTGGAACAAGAATTAACTGAGCTGACGCTCACGCAGCAGGTGCTGTTGACCCCCATAATCTTGGAGTTAAACAACACAGAATATGAACAAGTACTAGACCATCTAGATTTGTTTAAAGAAGTAGGCTTAGTACTAGAGGATTTTGGCCGGAATAGCCTCATCATGAAGAGCCATCCTAATTGGATACCGGCGGGCTTTGAAGAGAAATATGCTCGAGCTACGCTTAATCTCTACTTCAACAATCCACGAAGTGATGTGTCGGATTTTAAACAGCAAGTTGTGCTGTTTGCGGTGCAGCAGTCCGTGCAGCACGGCCAGCAGCAGAATACCCGCTTCAATCTAGAAACTGGTCAGAGCTTATTAGACGACTTGCAAAACGCCGATTCACCATACCAGAGCCCGACGGGTAAACTGATTCTGGTTCATTTCTCGAAGCGAGATCTGCAGAAGATGTTTAAACGAGTCCAAAAAACTGCTAAATTAGAACTAGACTAGCTTTGACAGCAACAACTTAGGAATCGAGGAGTTTTACTATGTACGAATATTTGAAAGGTATCATTACGGCAATTACCCCCGGTTATTTAGTGTTAGATGTTTCTGGTATTGGCTACAAGCTTTATTGTCCCACGCCCTACACCTATGATGTGAATCAAGAAGCGAAGCTTTTCGTTGAACAAATTATCCGGGATACGGAGCACAGCTTGTACGGCTTTGCCTCGGCTGAGGATAAGGCCTTATTTCTGAAGCTCTTGAGTGTCTCCGGTATTGGTCCCAAAAGTGCGCTGGCAATTATGGCGGCAGAGAACACTACTAGCCTGGCCAACGCAATTGAGAACGGCGAGACAGCGTACTTGACTAAATTCCCCGGGGTCGGAAGGAAGACCGCATCACAGATTGTGCTTGATTTGAAGGGCAAATTGGGTGATTATGCGGTAGGACAACAAAGTATCTTCGATCAGGCGGCTGTCTCACCCGATCTAAATGATGCATTACTGGCACTTGTTGCCTTAGGCTATACTCAGAAGGAAGTCGATAAGATTACACCCAAATTATTGGAGAATAATTTCGATCACGCTGAGGATTACATCAAACTCGGGTTAAATTTATTATTGAAAAAGGTAACTAAATGACGGACGATAGATTGTTAGCACAAGATAACTATGATGCGGATGAAGAAAAATTAGAGTTATCACTCAGGCCACAATTTCTTTCTCAGTATATTGGCCAGACAAAGGTTAAAGAAGAGATGGCGATCTATATTTCTGCGGCCAAGAAAAGAGAAGAGGCGCTAGATCACGTCCTTTTGTACGGGCCACCTGGGCTCGGTAAAACTACACTTGCAATGGTTATCGCAAACGAATTACAGGTGAAGATCAAGAGTACAAGTGGGCCAGCCATTGAGAAAGCCGGAGATTTAGTTGCTCTCTTATCAGAACTTGATCCCGGAGATGTTTTGTTCATCGACGAGATTCACAGGTTGCCAAAGGCGGTGGAGGAGGTACTTTATTCGGCAATGGAGGACTTCTACATTGACATCGTCGTTGGTCAGGGGCAGGCTACCCATCCTGTCCACGTTCCACTGCCACCGTTCACGCTCATCGGCGCGACGACGCGTGCTGGTCAACTGTCCGCCCCGTTACGCGATCGATTCGGCATTGTTGAGCACATGCAGTTCTACGATGTGTCTGATTTACGAAAAATTGTGCAACGAACCGCAAAAGTATTCGATTCTGAAATTGATGTGTCCGCGGCAGATGAGCTTGCCCGGCGTTCACGGGGGACACCACGGGTCAGCAATCGGTTGTTGAAGCGGGTACGGGACTTTGCCGAGGTGAAAAACGAGCGGAAGATTTCCCTAGAAACCACGCGTGAAGCGCTGGACAAGTTACAGGTTGATATCGAGGGCTTAGATCAGACAGACAGACGGCTCCTTTTGATGATGATTAATAACTATCACGGCGGCCCTGTTGGAATCAAGGCCATCGCAGCCAATGTGGGTGAGGACCAAGAAACAATTGAAGAGGTGTATGAACCATACCTCTTGCAAAAGGGTTTTATCAAACGAACACAAAGGGGTCGCGCCGTTACCCAAAAGGCGTACAAGCACCTTGGAATTGATTTTTTAGGAGAAGATTAATGTTAACTACTGAAGATTTTGACTACGATTTACCGGAAGAACTGATTGCTCAGACTCCAATTGAGCAACGTGACACCTCAAGACTACTAGTACTTGATCACCAAACGGGCGAATTACTGGATCAACATTTCTACAATATCATTGACCAGTTGCACGCCGGGGATGCACTTGTGATGAACGATTCCCGTGTGATGCCTGCCAGATTACATGGATTGAAAGAGGGGACAGGTGCCCACATTGAACTGCTTTTGTTGAAGAATATCGTAGGTGATAAGTGGGAAGTACTTGCTAAGCCAGCCAAAAAAGTTCCGGTAGGTTCGGTGATTGACTTTGGTGACGGCGCACTGAAGGCCACTGTGACTAAGGAGCTGGACTTCGGTGGTCGAGAAATTACGTTTAGTTATGAAGGAATCTTTCTTGAGGTATTAGAAGCTTTGGGTGAGATGCCCCTGCCACCATACATTAAGGAGAAGCTGGACGATCCGGAGCGCTACCAGACGGTCTATGCGAAGGAAATGGGTTCGGCCGCTGCTCCTACAGCAGGCTTACATTGGACTAAAGATTTATTGGCAAAAGTTCAGGCTAAGGGTGTTAAGCTAGTCTATCTGACACTGCATGTGGGCCTTGGGACTTTTAGACCAGTCTCGGAAGAAAATATTCTGGATCACGAGATGCACAGTGAGTTCTATTCCCTGTCTGAGGACGCCGCAAGGACCCTGAACGAGGTCAAACAAAACGGTGGCCGAATCGTGGCTACGGGAACGACTAGTATCCGGACACTCGAAACTATTGCTACTAGAAATGATGGTAAAATCGTGGCGGAATCTGGCTGGACGGATATTTTTATTTATCCGGGCTATGAATGGAAGGTTGTTGACGCGTTCATCACAAACTTTCATTTACCGAAGTCCACGCTCGTAATGCTCGTGGCCTCGTTTACTGGACGAGAGACGATTCTAAACGCCTACAAACACGCTGTGCAGGAGAAATACCGTTTCTTCAGTTTTGGCGATGCAATGTTTATCAAATAGTTAATGTACGGAGAAAAATAACCTGATTATTTGACTTGTACACCATTGATTCGCTAGTATGTGCTAGTGAATCTTTTTTTGAAAGGAAATATTTGTGAGCTCACCGTTAACGTATAAATTAATTCATCAAGATAAAAAAACCGGTGCTAGATTGGGCGAGATTACAACACCACATGGTACGTTCCAGACACCGATGTTCATGCCCGTTGGTACCCAGGCCTCAGTAAAGACTTTGGCACCGGAGGAATTAAAAGAGATGGGGGCGGGGGTAATCCTCGCTAATACATATCATCTCTGGCAAAGACCGGGACCGGAAATCGTGAAGGAGGCCGGTGGACTACATAAGTTCATGAACTGGGATCAAGCAATCCTGACCGATTCTGGTGGCTTTCAGGTATTTTCTTTGGCGCAGATGCGGGACATCAAGGAAGAGGGAGTCACATTTAAGAGCCATATTTCGGGTGCGAAGATGTTCCTTTCCCCCGAGAAAGCAATTGGAATTGAAAATGATCTTGGTCCAGACATCATGATGAGCTTGGATGAGTGTCCACCATACTTCTCAGACTTTGAATACCTGCAGAAATCCGTTGCGCGGACCTCACGTTGGGCCGAGCGCGGTCTAAAAGCACACAGAAATCCTGATACCCAAGCCCTATTTGGTATCGTTCAGGGCGGACCACATGAAGAATTACGGCGTCAAAGTGCCCAAGATCTAGTCTCGCTCGATTTCCCGGGTTATTCAATTGGTGGATTGAGTGTGGGTGAATCTAAGGAAGAAATGAACCGGATGCTAGAATTTACCACTCCCTTATTGCCGCAGAATAAGCCCCGTTACCTGATGGGCGTTGGCTCACCAGATGCGTTGATTGATGGCGTAATTCGTGGTATCGATATGTTCGATTGTGTCTTACCCACGAGAATTGCCAGAAATGGTACCGTCATGACCAGTCATGGCCGTTTAGTTGTAAAGAATGCTAAATATGCCCATGATTTCACACCGATGGATCCAGAGTGTGATTGTTACGCCTGCCGCAATTACACGCGGGCCTATATCCGTCACTTGATTAAGGCAGATGAGACCTTCGGTATCAGACTTACTAGCTATCATAACGTCTATTTTCTACTTAACTTGATGAAAAAAGTGCGTGCTGCCATCATGAATGATGAGTTATTAGAATTTAGGGCTGATTTTTTCGAGAAATATGGCTATAATGATTCAAGTAGAGACTTTTAGAAAATAGATGAGGTGTTAGATTGAATACTTTTTTAGTTGGAGCAGCAGCTGGTGGCAGTAACATGATCATGATATTCGCATTCTTGCTACTGATTGCATTCACCTACTTCACAATGCTCCGTCCACAAAAGAAACAGAACCAAAAGCGCATGGAAATGATTAAGGCTTTGAAGAAGGGCGATCAGGTTGTCTTGATTAGTGGTCTACACGGCAAGATTGATGAAGTCAATGATAGCAATCATACTGTTGTGATTGACGCTGATGGCATTTACCTAACCTTTAATCAGACTGCAGTCCGGGATGTGATCCCGACTGTCACAACTGAAACGACAAATGAACAGTCTACGGAGAAGGATGAGGGTGCTGCCCAAACAGAAGCAGAACCGACAACTGACGACGAAAAGTCAGATAACTAATAAACAGGCATCAAACTAAAACACCTTTTGGTGTTTTTTTATTATCGTGCTAATCAGTAATAGTGTAGAATGTAAGCAGAATGGATAAAAGAGGAACAATGATGCAGACAGAAATTTCAACAACATTTATTATTTTCGGCGGGTCTGGCGACCTGGCACATAGGAAACTCTACCCAGCCTTGTTCAATTTGTATAAACGGGGATTCATCAAGGAACATTTCGCAGTGATTGGCACCGCTAGAAGACCTTGGTCCCACGAATACTTTCAAAATATTGTGACGGAAGCAATTGAGGAAAGTACAAACGATACGACTGGCGTAACTGAATTTGCGTCCCATTTCTACTATCAATCACACGACGTAACCGATACGGAGCATTACAAGGCGCTCAATCAACTGTCTGATCAGCTGGAAGAGAAGTATCAGACTCATGGTAACCGAATTTTCTATATGGCAATGTCACCCCGTTTCTTTGGCACGATTGCGACACACATTCATGATGAACACATTCTAGGTCGGGGATTTAACCGGCTGATCATCGAGAAGCCCTTTGGGAATAATCTAGAGAGTGCGACCGTGCTCAATAAACAGATTAATGCATCCTTCGATGAAGAAGACGTCTACCGCATCGACCACTACCTGGGTAAGGAAATGATTCAAGATATTCTCCCGTTAAGGTTTAGTAATCCCATCATGAAGGCCATTTGGAATGCGGACAATATTGCAAGTATTCAGATTACACTAGCTGAGCAATTAGGTGTCGAGGCGCGTGGTGGCTACTACGAGACCGCAGGCGCATTGCGTGACATGGTCCAAAATCATATTTTTCAGATTGCCACAGTTTTAGCAATGCCTGAGCCTAAAAACCTAACCGCGCACGAGATTCATGAAAGTAAGCAAGCGGTGCTCAATAGTCTGGTGGAGCCGGATGCTGCGGAATTAGCGCACGACTTTGTCCGTGGTCAATATGCTGGCGACGAAGATACGTTGGCCTACGTGGCTGAGAATCAGGTTAGCCCAGACTCGAGTACCGAGACCTTCATTGCAGGTAAAATTAAGTTTGGTGTCGGTCCCCTTGCAGGTGTTCCAATCTACATTCGTACAGGTAAGCGTATGGCTGTCAAGCAGAGTGTGGTCAATATCATTTTTAAAAACACCACCAACCTGTATGACGATGCTAGTCAGAATGTGTTGACCCTGGAGATTGACCCAACTAATACGATCTCCTTAGTGTTGAACGGTAAAAGAGTTGCACATGCTGGCTTGAAGGAGCAGAGGCTAATCTACGAGTACGAAGAGCACATCAAAGATGACGTGCCGGATGCTTATGAGCGTCTGATTGGGGATGCATTAGTGGCGGATTGCACCAATTTCACGAATTGGCACGAGCTAAAATCTTCATGGCAGTATATCGACCGGATCGAACAATTCTGGGCACAGGCTGGGAAAAAGGGCCTTCATCAATATCCACCATTTTGCATGGGACCAAAGGAAGCAAACCAGATCTTCGAATCTGCGACCGATAAGTGGATTTAAAGCAAATGGCATCGATGGATCTATTGCCACCAAATGACACAAATAGAAAAGTAATTCACTTAGACATGGATGCCTTCTACGCGTCAGTCGAGGAGCGGGATAATCCTGTCCTGAAGACGAAGGCACTGGTAATTGCACACGACCCACGGAAGCATCGTGGTCATGGCGTAATTACCACGGCTAATTATCGCGCTCGTAAATATGGTGTTGGCTCGGCCATGCCCGCGCAAAAAGCATTGGACAACATACCGGCAAAAGAGCTCGTCTTTGTTACACCCGACTTCGTCAAGTATCGGGCGGTCTCGGCCACTATTCATGCGATCATGCATGAGGTAACCGACATTGTAGAATCAGTAGCACTGGATGAGGCGTACCTGGATGTCACTCAGAACAAGCTGGGCAAGTTGACCACAATTGAGCTGGCCCAATTTTTACAACAAGAGATTTATCGCCAAACACACTTAACATGCTCCGTTGGGATCAGTTACAATAAATTTCTGGCTAAGCTGGCTTCTGAGTATGCGAAACCGTTTGGCAGAGCAATAATTCTGCCGGATGTGGCGCAAGCGTTTCTGGCGACCAAAGATGTGGGGGATTTCCCGGGCATTGGTAAGAAAACGGCCGTGTTGATGCACGAAATTGGGATCAACACTGGTTATGATCTTCAACAAAAGGACGTGCGCTGGTTGATAGCTAAGTTCAAGAAGGCTGGCTATTATTATGCGCAACATGCGCACGGAATCGATTTACGAGAAGTAATCGGTCAGCGTAAGAGAAAGTCCGTGGGGAAGGAGCGCACGTTTGAACCGGTTATTGTGGACAGGGAACGGGCTCTGCCTTACTTGCAGGACTTTACCGGCTCCATTGCGCAGATTCTAAGGGAGAAACATTTACGCAGCCAGACAATCGTCTTGAAGATTAGATCGAAGGACTTTGAGACGGTGACGAAACGCACCACAATTAAAGAGGTTACGCAGGATGAGGATGTGATCTACCGAGCCGCAGTTTCATTGTTAGACGAGTTTCCCGAGTTTTTAGAGCTTGGTATTCGTTTGCTCGGTATTTCAACAACAAACTTCATTGATGATCAAGTGGAAGAACTAACACTACCGTTATTTGAAACACAATAGTTGCTTAAGAGCTAGGAAGATGGAATTTATGAATAAATTTAGTGAGATTTTAGCCAAAATTGAGGAATATGATAAGATAATTATTCACAGGCATCAAAGCCCGGATCCAGATGCGCTTGGATCACAGAGCGGGCTTGCGCTTGTACTACGGCATGCTTTTCCACAGAAACAGGTCTTAATGGCCGGCGAATCAGTTGGTGATCTTGATTGGATTACGACGATGGACAACGTGGCAGATGCCGATTACGTTGGCGCCCTGGTCATCGTGGTGGATACAGCAAACACACCGAGAATTAGTGACCAACGCTTCCTTCAAGGAGCTGAGCTCATCAAGATCGACCACCACCCAAATGACGATTCATACGGTGACATGCAATACGTTGATGATCAGGCGTCCAGCAGTTCGGAAATAATTGCTGAGTTGATCGAATCCTCAAATGGTGTGTTATCATTAACAGCTGATTCTGCATACGCATTGTACGCTGGTATCGTCGGTGACACAGGGAGATTCTTGTTTAGCTCCACTAGTGCAAGTACTTTTTTGATGGCCCAAAAGTTGGTTGAAACGGGCATCAATCATAACGAAATCTCCCAGAATATTCAGTCTGTCACATTTGCTCAAGCTAAGTTACAAAATGCTGCGCTTGATGAATTGACGATCGACAAGAGCGGCGCTGCATACGTCGTCATTAGTCAGGCTAAGTTACAGGAACTTGGTGTCGACGAAGAGGGTGCCAATGCCGTTGTTAGTGGACCGGGCCGTTTGAAGGAAGTTCTGGCCTGGTTGATTTTCGTGGAAAAAGCGAACGGCAGCTATCGGGTGCATTACCGTTCGAAGGGTCCAATCGTGAATGAATTGGCGAAGAAGCATGACGGCGGTGGTCACGCTCTAGCTAGTGGCGCAAACGCGAAGGATCAGACTGAAGTTCAGCAAATCATCCAAGAGTTAATTGAAGCCTCAGCAGCCTACAAAAAGGAGAAACATGGCGAATAATATTTTTCAAAACGAACTCATTAGGCCGGAACTACGGGCCGGCATTAAGCAACTAGGCTTTAGCGAACCAACGCGAGTTCAGACGGGAGTGATTCCTAAGCTACTGGACGGAAATAATTTGGTGGTCCAGGCAGCGACAGGTTCGGGTAAGACACATGCCTTCATGATTCCGGTATTCAACACGATTGACACTGCACAAAAGACGACGCAGGCAATTATTACTGCCCCAAGTCGGGAACTGGCCCAGCAATTATTTGATAATGCCAGAGACTTACGTGAACGAAGTGGACTTGCGGTGAGTATCATGCATCTGGCCGGTGGCATTGACCGCGAACGACAGATGGCAAAGGTGGAACACCAGCGGCCACAGATAGTGATTGGTACACCAGGCCGCATCAAGGATTTCATTGAGAAGAAGTTAATTAAGGCTGAAGATGTCCAAACTATGATTATTGATGAAGCCGATATGACACTCGATTTAGGCTTCTTGAATGATATCGATGAGATTGCATCACGCTTGAATCAAGATGTTAACATCAGCGTCTTTTCAGCAACCATTCCTGCTCGGCTTAAGCCGTTCTTGAACAAGTATCTCCAGAAGCCGGAGTATATCGTGATTGATAACCCAACGGTGATCTCCCCAACTGTTCATAATTACTTGATTGACATTGGTGGTCGCAGCCGTAACGGTGTTATTTACGATTTGTTAAACATTGGTCAGCCATACATGGTCCTGATTTTTGCCAACACGAAAAGTGATGTTGATGAGATTCATCATTATCTCAGCAAAAAAGGGCTCGTAGTCGCTAAGATTCACGGTGATATTTCGGTTCGTGAACGCAAACGAGTAATGCGTGATGTACAGGATCTGAAGTATCAATACATTGTCGCAACAGACCTGGCAGCTCGTGGAATTGATATTGAGGGCATCTCACTGGTGATTAACGCTGCTTTACCAAAAGATTTAGAATTCTTCATTCATCGTGTCGGTCGGACTGGTCGAAACAACATGGAGGGAACTGCCATTTCTTTGGTAACTGCTGACGAGATGGAGCCCGTGCATCAACTGGAGCACCTAGGTATCAAGTTTGAAATTAAGGCAATCAAGAACGGTGAACTCGTTGATCGAGCTGATTTCGGTCGCAGAAAGAAACGCGAGGCAACGAATGAGAAGCTTGATCCTAAATTAGTAGGACTCGTCAAGAAGTCCAAGATTAAGAGAAAACCTGGTTATAAAAAACGGATCAAGACGGCGATTGCGCGTGATCAGCAGCAGAAACGCAAGATTAGTCAAAGACAGGCTGCTCGTGATGCACGTCGCGCACGTAAAGGTAGAGAAGATTAGCATTGACACGCGTTTTTTGTCATTGTAAAATATAACAGTTACGGGACATGCTTGGCCTAAATGATTAGCACAGAGAGAATCGGCGGTGGAAAGATTCCTAATTAGTGGTCAGGTGCTACCCATAAGTTAAATAATTAAATAAACTCTAAAGAGGTAACAAAACACTGTTGCAATCAAGGTGGTACCGCGCAATCGCGTCCTTGTGTGCAAGGGTGTTTTTTTGTGAAGGAGCAAGTATGAAGCAATTATCAAGTGCAGAAATCAGACAGATGTTTCTCGATTTCTTCAAAAGTAAGAATCATATGGTTGAACCAAGTTCATCACTCATCCCAAAGGATGATCCCACTTTGCTGTGGATTAATTCTGGTGTGGCCACGCTGAAGAAGTATTTCGACGGTTCAGTAATCCCGAAGAATCCACGGATTACGAATGCGCAGAAGTCGATTAGAACGAATGACATAGAGAATGTCGGTAAGACGGCGCGCCACCATACTTTCTTTGAGATGCTTGGGAACTTCTCTGTTGGTGATTACTTCAAGGAGGACGCTATTCCCTGGGCGTGGGAATTCTTGACCAGCCCTAAATGGCTTGATTTTGATCCGGCAAAACTTTATGTGACTGTTTACCCGAAAGATACAGAGGCTGCGCGGATCTGGCTTGAGAAGGTCGGCTTGCCAGAGGATCACCTCTTCAAAGTTGAGGATAATTTCTGGGATATAGGTGAGGGACCTAGTGGCCCCGACTCAGAGATTTTCTACGACCGTGGTCAGGAGTTTAATAATCTGAGCGAAGACGATGAAGAGAGCTATCCTGGTGGTGAAAATGAACGTTACCTGGAGATCTGGAATATTGTCTTCTCCGAATTCAATCACCTACCTGATGGAACTTACGTTGAGCAGCCACATAAGAATATCGATACGGGAATGGGCCTTGAACGCCTGGTTTCGGTCATTCAGAATGCGAAGACAAACTTCGAGACTGATCTATTCTTACCAATAATTCACGCAACGGAGGAGTTGGCCAGTGGTCCTAAGTATGGGAACGACCAAACCGCAGATGTATCATACAAAATCATTGCGGATCACGCACGGACTGTGAGCTTTGCCATCGGTGATGGTGCCTTGCCATCAAATGAGGGGCGGGGCTATGTCTTGCGGCGTTTGCTTCGGCGCGCGGCTCTTAATGGACAAAAGCTGGGTATAAAAGGTGCATTTTTGTACAAACTGGTACCAGTGGTTGGTGAAATAATGAAGTCTTACTACCCAGAGGTCTCAGAGCAGGCTGATTTCATTGCTAAAGTAATCAGGCTTGAGGAAGAGCGATTCCAGGAAACGTTGGCTGATGGATTAAGTCTCTTGAATAACCTGATTGAGGATGCAAAAGCGAGTGGGCAACAAGTAATCGCTGGACGAGATGCATTCAAGTTGTTTGATACATATGGTTTCCCGTATGAGTTGACCTTTGAATATGCGTCCGATGCCGGGCTGGCCGTCGATCAAGCGGCCTTTGAACAAGAGATGGCTGCCCAACGGGAACGGGCCCGTTCTGCACGGACTAAGGCACAATCCATGGGTTCACAGGATGAGACCTTGATGGCGCTGAAGGATAACAGTGAATTCGTTTACGGCACGTTCGAGATTGATGACGCCGAACTTTTAGAGATTGTAGTTAACGATCAGGTCGTTGACACAACGAACGCCGATCATGCTCAATTGATTTTCGACAAAACACCGTTCTATGCAGAAATGGGTGGACAAGTGGCCGATGTCGGACAAATTCTTGACGAGTCTGGCGAGGTAGTTGCTAATGTGACCGATGTGCAGCATGCGCCAAATGGTCAGAATCTCCACTACGTCGATGTGATTTTGCCACTTAAAAAGGGTGCGCGATATCAATTGAAGATTGACGCAGAGTTTAGAAGAAAAGTCCAGCGCAATCATACCGCTACTCACCTGTTGGATCAGGCGCTGCGGAATACGTTGGGGGATCATACACATCAAGCCGGATCCCTCGTTGAACCTACATACCTCCGCTTTGATTTCACTAGCCTTGAGCCAACTACGCCGGCCCAGCTCGTTGCGGTAGAGAAAATGATCAACGAAAAAATTTGGGCGCAAATTCCGGTTGAGACCACGATTACCGACCAGGAGACTGGCAGAAAGATGGGTGCTATCGCGTTATTCGGTGAGAAATATGGCGATGAAGTACGCGTGGTAGACATCGGCGGTTGGTCAATCGAGTTCTGTGGTGGAACTCATGTGGCGAATACCGGTGAGATTGGTTTATTCAAAATTGTGTCAGAGCAGGCGATTGGTGCCGGCACCAGGAGGATTGAAGCCATCACCAGTAAAGAGGCATTTGAATACTTGAACGAGCATTCGAACCTGTTACAACAGATTAAGGATGAGGTTAAATCGACGAAGGTCCAGGATGTGCCTGAGAAGGTGAACCAGTTACAAGTTGCACTAAAGTCGAGTCAAAAAGAGGCCGAGCAACTACAGGCGGAAATTAACCGCAGCAAGACCGGTGATATTTTCGATGACGTGCAGGAAGTTAACGGTCTGCAGGTGATTGCAAAGCAGATTGAAGTCACAAGCATGAACGATCTGAGACAGTTCGCTGATGATTGGAAGAGTCAAGGTAAGTCTGATGTTCTAATTCTGGCGGCAGCCATTGATGGTAAGGCAAACATGATTATTTCACTGAATGACCAGGCCTTAACAAGTGGTCTGAAAGCCGGTGCGATGATTAAGAGTGTTGCTGCAACCTTCGGCGGTGGCGGCGGTGGCCGACCAAACTTGGCCCAAGCTGGTGGTAAGAACCCCGCAGGTTTACCGGCTGCCATCACGCAAGCAATTAAATTAATCGAAGAAAACTAAAAATAATTGTTTTCATAAGGCGTTTACAGTAGAATGAACAATGAATGGGGAGGTATAGAAATGAGCTCATTAGATAAGACAATGCACTTTGATTTTAACGAGAATAAAGGCAAGAATGTGCATGATACACTTGCCGATGTTTATACTGCTTTGGAAGAGAAGGGCTATAACCCAATTAATCAAATTGTTGGTTATTTACTGTCTGGTGATCCCGCCTATATTCCACGGCATAATGACGCACGGAACATGATTCTGAAACATGAACGTGATGAAATAATTGAAGAACTAGTCAAGAACTATCTCGGTAAGTCGAAGTAATGCGCTTATTGGGGTTAGATGTCGGGTCCAAAACAGTCGGTGTTGCTGTCAGTGACCAGTTGGGTATTATTGCCCAGGGTGTTGAGATAATTCCGATTGATGAAGAGACCGAGAACTTCGGCATGCGCAGAATGAAGAAACTGGTCAGAGAATATGAAGTTGACGGTTTCGTAGTCGGCCTGCCGAAGAACATGAACAATACCGTTGGAGAGCGTGCTCTGAAGGCGGAAAGTTATGGCAAGCGGCTGGCAACTAAGTTTGGCTTACCTGTGTTCTACAACGATGAAAGATTAACGACCGTTCAAGCAGAGCGGATGCTAATTGAAGAGGGGAATGTCCGTCGCGAAGATCGAGAGCTCGTGATTGATAAGTTAGCGGCAACGCTCATCCTACAGAATTATCTCGACCAACAAAGAAATGGAGTAAATTAATGGCTGTTAAAATTAATGATCAGAGCAACCTACCCGAGGAAGATCGTCAAATTACTTTGGTTGACGAGAAGGGCAATGAAGAATTATTTGAAGTTCTCTTCACATTTTATTCTGACGATTATGAGAAATCATACGTCTTACTCTACCCAGCAGCGACTGTTGATGAAGAAGACGTGGAGATTCAAGCATTTAGCTTTGACGCGGATGAAGCAGGTGACGCAACAAGTGGTGACCTCCACGAGATTGAGACGGAAGCGGAATGGGACATGGTTGAAGGTGTCTTGAATACTTTCCTAGATGATGATCGTTTGAGTGGTGAGTAAGAAATGAGGACTAGTTACGACTAGTCTTTTTTTACGGATAAAAACTGTGGTCGCGTCAACATTCTAAAAGAGTTAGAATGTACTTATTCAGTAAATGTGTACTTGAGACAAATTTGATAGGTGTGCGATGCAGAAAAGAAGGTACAAGGCCAAAATTGGTGAGAAGAATTATATCATTGTCGGACCGGGTAGTGAGGAACATATGGCGGCCGTCACAAACTACCTCAATGAACAGCTGGCGCAGTTAAAACGTCTCTCGCCCGGAATTACCCTGGAAGAAGCAAGTGTCCTACTGGCATTCAATGCCGTGAGCACTTTCTTGAAACAGGATCGGGTCGATTCTGAGGATCACGCGCACGCACCAAAAAACACCCAGTGGGAGGACAAGCGTGACTCGGTGATCGATGGTGATCTATTCGACGATTCAAATGTCCCCGCAAAACTAACGAAGCAGGAATCAGACTAATACATGTTAAGTTTATTAATCATCATTACTTTTATCATCTTTGGCTATGTGGCGTACAGACGTGGGTTAATCTACCAGGGAGTCATCACAATCACATTTGTGGTCAGCTTTCTCTTAGCTGCACTTCTGTACAGATTGTTCATTCCACTCGTCTCGTTGTGGGTACCCTACCCCTCGGCAACTGCTGCAAGCAAATTTGTTTTCTTCTCGCAAACACTTGGATTAAACTTAGATAAAGCATTTTATGCCGGGATTGCCTTTTCCGTAGTACTCTTATTGATTTGGCTGCTAATAGGTATTTTGCTGAGGGGATTTGCTAAGTTACGGTATGTGGATATTGGTCTTCAACACAACCTAAGTAGTATTTTGGCAATAATTTTAGGCCTGATAGTTGCTGGAGCACTGATTAGCCTGGTACTGGCGTTGCTATCGATGATTCCGCTTGAAGGGGTACAACGGATGATTGAACACTCATTCTTGGCTAAGTTCTTAACTCGTGCCACATTCCCTTGGTCTGCTTTTTATACAAAACTATTTATTGGAATAATCTAAAAGACCACCATGGTCTTTTTTTAAGTTAGAGATTGGAAATTATGAACGAAAAAATATTAAATACACTGGAATTCGCAAAGATTCTAGACCGCTTAGCCGGACTAGCGGTGACCGATGCGGCAAAATTGCGTGCAAGGGC
This sequence comes from Amylolactobacillus amylophilus DSM 20533 = JCM 1125, assembly GCF_001936335.1. Lineage (GTDB taxonomy): Bacteria > Bacillota > Bacilli > Lactobacillales > Lactobacillaceae > Amylolactobacillus > Amylolactobacillus amylophilus. The sequence continues at coordinate 292,329 of NZ_CP018888.1, read as the reverse complement.
ACTCATGCCGCAGACTGATTTAGAAGAAGTACGGTCTGCTATTAATGAGACGTTGGCGATGACAAATGTCCTGCGCGTAATGGGTAGTCTACCAATAGTGAACTTTCAAGACGTTGCGCCAGCAATTAAACGATTGAAGATCGGGGCAGAACTAAACGCCAATGAGTTAGGAAACATCTTACTTGTTCTGCGAATTGCAACTGATGTCAAACGCTTTTTAGCGGATCACGACGAGTTAGATTTATCAGCATTAGATCAACTGCAACAGGAGCTTGTGATTCCCGAAAAGTTGTACAAGAGACTGAAAGACTCATTGGAAGCTGATGGAACGATTCTAGATACAGCAAGTAGCGCACTGGGTTCAATTCGGCATAGCTTTGTCCGGATGGAAGCAAGCATTAAGCAGAAGATGGACAGCTATTTGCACGGCTCCGAGAGTAAATATTTAAGTGAGCAAATTATCACGATTAGAGACGAAAGATACGTCATTCCTGTCCGTCAGGAATACCGGTATAAGTTTGGCGGTGTGGTCCATGATCAAAGCGCCAGTGGTCAGACCCTATTTATTGAACCAAAGGGCGTCGTTGAGTTTAATAACTCGCTCCAGGAAATTGTGGCTCAAGAACGCGCTGAGGTGAAACGGATTCTGGCAGAATTATCGTCAATGGCGGGTGATTTCGTCACAGAAATTACGGTAACGACAGATGCACTAGTAGAACTAGATTTCTTGCAGGCAAAAGCCCGTTTGGCGGATCAAATGCGGGCCACGGAACCACAAGTTAATGACGCACATCAAATTAATCTGATTCAGGCAAGACATCCTTTGATTGACCCAAAGAAGGTTGTACCAAACGATATTAATCTCGGCCTGAAGTTCGACACGATGCTTATTACTGGCCCGAACACGGGTGGTAAAACAATTACTTTGAAAACTCTGGGTTTGCTCCAGTTGATGGCGCAGTCTGGCTTATTCATTCCGGCACACGAGAACAGTCAGGTCGGTGTTTTCACGGAAATTTTTGCGGATATTGGTGATGAGCAGTCGATTGAGCAGAGCCTGAGTACTTTCTCCTCGCACATGGACAACATCATTAAGATTCTTGCTCAAAATGACGAGGATAGCCTTGTTTTGTTCGATGAACTTGGCGCTGGAACCGACCCTGAAGAGGGAGCGGCGCTGGCAATCGCTATTCTGGATACGGTCAGGGCGAAACATAGTAAGGTTGCCGCAACCACCCACTATCCAGAGCTGAAGTTATACGGATATGACCGTAAGCGAACGACTAATGCTAGCATGGAGTTTGACTTAGCCACCTTGTCGCCGACATTTAACCTGCAAATAGGAATTCCTGGTCACAGTAATGCTTTCGCGATTGCGGAGCGTCTAGGGATGCCAAAAGCCATTGTAAAACAGGCACGTGGATTCATGAATAGTGATGATAGTGATTTGAACTCGATGATCACGAAATTGAATATACAGACAAAGGGAGCAACTCAGGCTAAGAAATTGTATGAATCAAGGCTTGAGCAGACCGTTAAACTACGGGATGAATTGACACAGGCACTCGAATTCTATCACCAAAGAGAGCAGAAACAGCTGGACGCCGCTAAGCAAAAGGCTGATGAGATCATTAGAAATGCCCAAGATAAATCAGATAAGATTATTGATCAATTACGAGCAGCACGCGACCAAGGGGCGGCAACGGTCAAGGATGATAAGTTAATTGCCGCAAAGGGTGCGTTGAATCAGTTACGTGATCAGAATCTGGCACACAATAGGGTATTGAAACGGGCGAAGAAACAGCAGCAGATTAAGGTGGGGAACGAGGTTAAGGTACTGAGTTACGGCCAGTTTGGTCAGGTAACACGGAAACTGTCTGATGCAGAGTTCGAGGTTCAGATTGGGGCCTTGAAGGTCAAAGTTAAAAAAGCCGATCTTGAAAAAACAAATCAAGTCGCAAAAACCGGCAAACAACCTGAACGCCAGATTTCACATACTAGTCCGCTTAAGAGAAGCAGTACATCCTCGAGCCTAGACCTACGTGGTAAGCGTTATGATGAGGCAATGACAGAGCTAGATCGTTATATTGATTCTGTGTTACTAGCAGGAATCGATAGTGCAACAATTATTCACGGTATCGGGACCGGCGCTATTAGACAGGGAGTACAGCAGTATCTGAAGCGAAATAAGCGCGTCAAGAGCTTCGGCTATGCGCCTGAAGGTTCAGGTGGTTCCGGTGCGACGATCGTCGAATTCAAGTAAGAAAGTTATTTAATCAGTACTCTGAGCAGTTAACTTGCAAAAAGTAAGCGACATGGTAGAATAAAAAATATACAAATGAAATAGATGAGGTAATAAAAATGGTTACAGAAGTAACAGATCAAAATTTCGTTGATGAGACAAGTGAAGGCGTTGTACTCACAGACTTCTGGGCAACATGGTGTGGTCCATGTAAGATGCAGAGTCCTGTTGTGGACAAGCTTGCCGAGGAAATGGACGAAGTGAAATTCGTTAAGATGGATGTCGATGAGAACCAAAAGACTCCCCAAGAATTTGGGATCATGGCAATTCCTACTTTGCTCATCAAGAAGGATGGAGAAGTCGTTGACAAACTCGTTGGTTACACACCAAAAGAGAAATTAATGGAAATCTTAAACCAATACACAGATTAATCAATATAAAGGCGTCAATTGACTTTTTGCCAATTGACGCCTTTTTTATGGTTGTTATGGATGTAGCGTTTAATCTTTCAAATCAATCACAACATCAATGGTAACGGTATGGCTCTTCTCATCGATAGTGAACTGGGACTCTGCAGTGTGGCCGTTCTCTAATGAGACTGTTTCGGCAATTAAACCTGCTTCTAAACTAAATTCTGTTGATTTAGCGGCAATTCTGTCCGTAACTACGGTCCCGGAAAGTTCAAATTGCAGCTTCTTAGGCTTAGTAGAAATCAATTTTAGTGTGCCAAAGCTGGCAATGGTGAAGAAGTCCGGGAGGTCTTTTACGTTATCGAGTTGATATTGCCTAGCTAGTTTCTTACCTGCCCAGTAGAGAATATCGCGATTATCTGAACCGAGAATGGTGGGTAATAAGAAATCACGGTAAAGTTGGTTCAGAAAATATGTTTGCTCTTCAGATACAGTCAATGTATTCACTCCTAAAATCACGTCTATAACTTGATATTTTACCCTAAATCCACAATAATAAAAACAGAAAGATGAAACTGGTGATATATTGGAAAATAGACCTATTGGATTACTCGACTCCGGCCTAGGTGGCCTGACTGTCGTGAGAAAAGTTATTGAACTAATGCCCGAGGAAAACTTGGTCTTTATTGCTGATCAGGCTCGTCTACCATACGGTGACCGCTCGGTAGCAGAAATTAAGGAATTTACGTGGCAGATGGTTCATTTTTTATTGAAAAAAAACGTTAAGGCAATTGTCTTCGCTTGCAACACGGCTACAGCCGCCGCTCTCGATGAGATTGCGCCGCAATTAGACATTCCGGTTATTGGTGTGATTCAATCAGGAAGCTTAGCAGCAACTAAGGTTACGCAAAACGGTCACGTGGGAATAATCGGGACGAGATCAACGATCGATTCAATGGCCTACGAGAGGGAAATCGGTTCTAGACTTGCAGGTGCCCAAGTAATGGGTCTCGCTACACCCAAACTGGTACCGTTGATTGAATCTGGTAACGAAGTGACGCCAATCAATCAGGAATTGGTGGATAGCTTACAACCATTTGCCGATAGTGATATTGACACTCTAGTGCTCGGATGCACCCATTATCCACTGATTGCGGAGCAGATTCAAAAGAATGTTTCAAGTGAAGTGCGGTTGGTTGATCCAGCAGATCAGACAGCGATCTACACCAGAAATGTTCTGCGCCAGAGAGGATTGCTCCGGACAGGCGACGATGTGGAGCGGGAGTATTTCACCACCGGTGAACCAACTCATTTTGCCCTAGTTGCCAAAAAGTGGTTACACGACCAGAATTTGACGGCAAACAAGGTCGTGCTAGATGCGTAGATATAAAGTGACTGTAAAGGAAATAATTTGAAATGAAAAAAGTATTGTTTGCCACGAATAATCCGGGAAAGATCCGAGAAATCGCTCCTGTTTTTGCAAAAATGGGCTATCAACTAATTACTAATCAGGATTTAACTAATCCGCCAGAGGTCAACGAAACAGGAAGAAGCTTCCAGGAAAATGCCACGTTAAAGGCTCATCAGCTGGCCAACTATTCTCAACTACCCACAATCGCGGATGATTCTGGCTTGATGGTTGATTACTTGAATGGTCAACCGGGTATCTATTCTGCTCGTTATGCCGGTGAGGGACATAACGATGCCCGTAATAATGCAAAGTTGCTGGCTGAACTGGGCGGTGTGCCGGAAGATAAGCGTACCGCAAGTTTCAAAACAGTGATTGTGTTTAGCTGGCCGGGAAAATTTGACGATGATTTGGTCGTGACCGGTGAAGCCAAGGGCACAATCTTGACTGTGCCAGAGGGTAGCGACGGTTTTGGCTATGATCCGCTGTTCTATGTCTCGGATAAGGGCAAAACCTTTGCTAGTATGACTGCGATGGAGAAAAACGAAGTTAGCCACCGTGGCAAGGCCATCCGTGCTTTAGTGGCTGCCTTACCCCAATGGTTGGAAAGTGTAGACGTAAATGAGTAAGTTATTGGTTGTGAGTGATTCACATGGTGATGACCAGATTCTAACAGCGCTAGCAAAGCGCTATGCGGGTGAGGTCGATGTGCTGATTCATGCCGGTGACTCGGAGTTTTACCCTCGGAATCCGCTGATCGCGGACTTTCAAATTGTTGTTGGGAACATGGATTATGGAACCGACTTTCCCGTTTCCATTAACTTAGATTTACCAGAAGCAAGGGTATTCGTGACCCATGGCCATAAATATAACGTGAACTTCGGCCTTAATACTATTTATTTAGCGGGACGAGAGCAGGATGCAGATATCATTATCTACGGGCATACACATCAACTGCTGACGATGATTGATTATGGCGTACTCATTGTTAATCCTGGCTCAATCAGTTTACCTAGGGGAGAATATGCGAGAATTGGTGGTACTTACGCCATAATCGATGTTGCTGCCGACTCGTTTCGGGTACAGTATTATACACGCGAATTTAAGCTGGTTGAAGAATTATCTTTCGAATTTCCCCGTCTATAAAATTACAAATTTATTTTTGAATCCGCTACGAATAAAATTGCGACTACGTTTGAATAATGCTAGACTTTAAATAATAGAAAAAATCTGGAGGATTTAATCATGGATATATCGCTTGGTGCACTAGCAGGACTAATTGCAGCCGTTGCATTTCTTATTTTAGTTTTATTTTTAATTCCAGTCTTGGTTAGGACTGCAAAGACCATGAAGGAAGTAAGCCGAACCGTTGCTACCACTAATAAGACGGTGGAGCAGGTGACTAACAATGTCGATGCCTTATCACAACAAGTCGAAGGTCTCCTGGTTAAGTCAAATACTTTACTGAATGACGTTAACGGTAAGGTTCAAACGCTTGATCCTGTATTCGTTGCTGCTGCTGACCTTGGTCAGAGCGTCTCTGATATTAACACGAGCTCTAAGAATATCGTTCATCGTGTGTCAGGTTTCAGCGGAACGGCTACGAAGGCTGGTGTTGCCGGTACGATTTTAAAAAAAGTGATGCCAAAGAAGAAAAATTCAGAAGAAGTTAAATAAGGAGAATGCATATGTCTAAATTTGGAAGTTTTGTGTTTGGTGTGGTGGTCGGTGCTGCTGCAAGTCTCGTTGCCACAACCTTGCTCACACCCGATACTGTTGAAGAATTAACTGATTCAGTGAAGAACCAGACGAAGGATTTAAAAGACAAGGCTCTAGACTTAAAGAATCAAGCCGAGAGTAAGGTGTCCAGTGTGTCTGGTGAAACCCTTGACAATCTCAAGAAAAAGTATGATAACTCCACTGATCTGATTAAGAGTCAGTTACAATCGTTTCCTAAACAGGTTGTGAACGATGATTCAGAGTTAACAGATTTCGACGATATCATCATCGATGACACAGAGGCCTTCAATGATGACCCGACTGACAATGACAGAATTTTAAATGAATTAAACCAAGAGCAAGATAAAGACTAATTATTCTGGTAAACAAAAAATCACACATTTGATTGTGTGATTTTTTGTTTTAGTGAACTGCAATTGTTTTAAGCTCTTTAGGCGTGTGTGTGAATGGTACGAAGCCATTTTCTGTTAGGTGCCCACAGTCTTCAATTCTGACACCGGCAACACCTGGAATGTAGATACCTGGTTCGATTGAGAAGCACATTCCTGGTTCTAACTCCATGTCGTTACCTTCCATGAGTGAAGGAAATTCATGGGTCGATTTACCAATACCGTGGCCGAGACGGTGATTGAAGTATTCACCATAACCGGCTTTAGTGATGATGTCCCGCGCAACGGCATCTAGCTCAGCAGCGGTGATACCAGGCTTAGCCTTATCCATCGCGGTGAGATTCGCCTCAAGACAAACCTTGAAGATATCTAGCGCCTTATCGCTTGGTGTACCATAAGCGACCGTTCTGGTTGCATCGCTCATATAGCCGTTTTTAACAGTACCAAGATCAAACAGGATAAGTTCGTTAGGCTGAACTGTACTCAAAGTTGGCCCACCGTGTGGATTGGCGGCATTAGCACCGGTCTGAACGATTGTATCGAAGCTCATTTCCATCACGCCGCGTTTCTTCAGTTCATATTCAATTTGACCAACCAGACCACGCTCGGAGACGCCTGTTTGGACCGCGTTGAAAGCCACCTCAAAGGCAAAATCGGCGTCCGCACCGGCTTGTTCCATGATGGCAATTTCTTGTTGTGTCTTATAGAGCCGCGTCTGTTCGATGAAACGAGATGCATCCTGTGTGAATGAGGCGGTTGGAAAAGCTGTTTTGATTGCTTGATAACGGAAAACCGATAAATTATCTTTCTCAATTGCCCATTTTTCAAAATGATTTGTCCGCTCTTTAATTCTTTCTGCTATAATCTTAAAGGGATTTTCATGGTCAAGGTAGCCGTATACATCGGAATCAAACTCGGAGTTCTTAGCCTCCTCGACGTTTAGTTGAGGGGTAAATAGAAATGGGGCTGCATCTTTGAAAACAAAGAGTGCAAGCACACGTTCCTCTGGGTCAGAACCGTAGCCACTGAAATAATTCACATTGACGGGATCACTAATATACGCCACATCGGTGTTAGTATCCTGGAGCCATTTCTGTAATTTATCAAGTTGTATCATAATTTGTAACCTTCTTTTCTCGTGATAATAAAAGTATAGCATAATCATCTGCAAGTAAACGAAAAAACAGCTAGTAACCGCTTGCAAATTTTTGGTATGTTTGTTATTTTAGAGAAGTGCAGACGATTGAAAGCGGAGAATAACGATGGAAAAACAAGAAATAACAATTTACGACGTAGCTCGAGAAGCTAAAGTTTCTATGGCAACTGTTTCCCGTGTTGTTAACGGTAATAAGAATGTACGTGATGATACACGTCAAAAAGTACTTGCTGTTATTGATAGACTTAACTACCAGCCAAATGCGGTTGCTCGCGGACTAGCAAGTAAGAGAACGACAATGATTGGTCTAGTTGTGCCTGAACTTAATAACCTTTATTTCTCCGAGTTATCGAAGGGAATTGACGATATTGCGACTATGTATAAATACAATATTATTATTACAAGTGTTGATACTAGCGTAAATCGTGAAGAAGATGTCATCTCAGCGCTTTTAAGCAAGCAGGTAGATGGAGTTATCTACATGACAAATGAGCTCTCTACGATTGCAAGAGACGCTTTCACGCGTACCAGGACGCCAGTTGTCCTAGCCGGTACAGTTGATGCTGAATCTAAGTTACCAACTGTCAATATCGACTACCAAGCATCAATTACTGAGGCAGTGGAATTGCTGGCTAACAATGGGCGTAAGAAACTTGCCCTGGTTGTTGGCAAAGAGGATGCGGATATTAACCGTTCTTACAGAATGAAGGCCTTCGCTGAAGCTACCACCAAACTAGGATTGACCGACAGCGCTGATTTGATCTTCCCGAATAACTTTGGCTACGAAGATGGTTACGATTTGTATGAGAAGATTAAGGCAAATAATGTTGACGGAATGATTGTGACGAGAGATGTGACCGCTGCTGGGTTAATGAATGCCGCCCTGGACGCCGGGGTGGACGTACCAGCCGATTTAGAGATCATTTCTGCCAATAACACGATTATCTCTAAAATTGTCCGACCAAGTATGACTGCTATCAAACAGCCGTTGTATGATATCGGCGCTGTAAGTATGAGAATGCTCACTAAATTGATTAATAACGAGGAACTCGATGAGGAGCATGTTACATTGCCATATTCTATTTCAAAGCGTAATAGTACTAAATAATTAACTCACTGACAGATAACAAAAAAAGGAATTAACGGCAAAACGTTAATTCCTTTTTTTTGCATTGCGGCGCAACTACCAGCTGAAACTAGTTGTTGCCGCCAGTTGTTTCTGGCGGATTCGTTTGCTGGCTAGGTTGTTGGGTATTCTGGTTCGGTGACTCTGCATTGGAGCCTGCACCTGTTTGGTTGGTAGTCGTATTACCAGCCGGTTGGTTCTCGTTAGAGTTAGTTGGTGGTGTTCCACCTGTGGTCTGTGGTTCTTCGTCGTTTCCTTCAACCTCAGTATTGGCACTAGGAGTAGAAGGAGGTGTAATGTTTGTTCCATAATAATTTTCGTTCAGAGCAGAGTTCTTGTTATCCACAAACAGATCAGCAACATTTTCTTTCGTATTAATGGTTTCACCTGTGTAGTACAGCCTAGTTCCATAATTACTTAATTTGCCTAATTTATAATCAAAAAATAGATCATAATCCTTCTTGTTTGCCCCGACGGAGAACTTAGCAGATGCTGCTCGTGCGTGTGTTGAGAGGCTCAGACTAGTGGTCATTGATCCAGTGAGCTTTACCGTGGCTCCGTCATAGTTCACTGAACCCGCCTTGGTTCCAGTTTGACGCAAAACTCCATGAGAATGTACAGTAGCAGGTTTCTCACTGGCTTTGTCTAACTTGAATATCTTAGGATTAGTTGCATACAGCTGATTGACCATCTCAGTCCACAGGCTCATGTTAACAGAACTGGCGTTATCGCTCAGTGTATACGTGTGACCATAGAAGTTATCGTAGCCCATCCATGATGAGATTGTGACGCCGGGTGTTGCACCGTTGAACCAGATATCTCTGTAGTCGTTACTTGTACCGGTTTTGCCAATCAGGTTACTGGTGTCGAAATTCAAACCGTAACTTAGTTGTGCAGCGGTACCCTGCGTCGTTACCTCATGCAGCATTTTCTGCATAATATAGGCTGTTCCCTTAGAAAAGACCTTCGTCTTCTTTGTGTGATGCTGATAGATTACTTTACCACTAGGATCAGTAATCTGATCGATATAATATGGTTCACTTCTTGCACCGTCATTATAGAAAGAGGCAAAGGCAGCTGCGTTCTCCGCTACGGAGAAGCCATACTTAGTGCCACCAAGTGCGAGTCCTAGCTGTTTAAATTCGCTATTCTCGATGTTGAAACCAAGTTTTTGCATATATTCCTGAACTGGGGTTTGCTTGCGTACTTCGTTGAACAAACTAACAGCGGGCAGATTATAGGACATTCTTAGGGCCTCATCGGCACTGATGAAGCGATTCTCAACACTTTGGCCATAGTCGGTTGGTATATAGCTACCATAGTTGGTTGGAAAGTCGGGTAATACTGTCTTCGTACCAATCAATTTGTTCTCAATTGCGGGAGCATAAACAAGGTAGGGTTTAATCGATGAACCGGGAGAACGGTACGTGTTAAATGCATGATTGACTTGTGAATTCTCGAAGTCTACGCCACCAGCAAAAGCAATTACTCGGCCGGTCTCGTTATCAATCATTACGGAGCCGTTCTGTGCTTTCTCGGTTATATTGACGTTACGATTCAGTGAGGTGTCATAGTTGGTGGTCGTGTGCACCGTTCCTAGTTCGGCATTAGCAACAGTCTGACTCATGATAGCGTACATATTCTTATCAATAGTTGTCTTGACGTGATAGCCCTTTTGTTTCAAAATTTCGCTAGCTTGAGCAAGGTATTGGTTGTATTCTGCCTCGTCCTTGACAACATCAGCTACTCGCTCTTTATTCTGCCTGATGAGCGACTTTGCGATCAACTCGACACTTTTATTAGCGACCAGATTATAGAGGTAATTATTGTAGCCATTGACTTGTGAAGTCTTTTGCGGCTGTGCGAAATCTTGTGCGAGGTCATAGTTCTTTGCTGCTGTGTATTCCTTCTTTGTGATATTTCCGTTGCGGTACATCCGGAAAAGGACGATGTTCTTTCGTTTCAAACCAAGTGAGTAGTCCTTCTTTAATTTTCCCGTGATGGTGAATGGGGTGTAGGCAGATGGACTTTGAGGTAGGCCGGCAATAAAGGCAGCCTGTGGGAGGGTAAGATCCGCAATTTTTTTGCCGAAAATCCCTATAGTAGCCTCCTCTATTCCCGCGATATTCTGGCCGGAACTGTTCTTACCGAACGGGACAACGTTTAGATATGCATTCAGGATTTCGTCCTTGCTGAAGTGTGCCTCAATCTTCTTGGCAAAAAACATCTCGATTACTTTTCTCTTCCAAGTGGTTTGGTTAGTGAGAAACTGCATCTTAACCAACTGTTGGGTGAGGGTAGAACCACCGGTTCTTACACCGATACCCGTTAGTTCGGAGAAAATAGCGCGGATTAGTGACTTAGGAAGCACACCAGAATGATCGTAAAATGTCTCATCCTCGGTGGAGATGACCGCCTGTTTAACTAGCGGTGTAAGCTTATTTTTGCTGATATGGGTCGCCTTAATATCCGATTTGATGTCGGAAATCTTCTGCATGTCAGCATAGTAGAGTGTGGAGGATTGTTCCGGATGGTTTATCTGCTTATCTAGTTGGGCAATCGAGGGTACGGGCTGATCTTGAAGTAGGCCGACGGCGAAGCCAATTCCAATACCCAAAGCGAGAAAGGCACCGAAAATGAGCACAAGAAAAAAACGTTTAACAATACCTTTAATAGTTAGGTACACGGTACCTAAGTAAAATTGGCCCTTGCTAGCGTTACTCTCGTTGGCGTATTTGCTGACCCTTGGTAGGGTCATGATGCTTTGTCGCAAACGGTTAAACACCGCACTAAGCTGGTGCCATATCCTCATTGCAATTTGTTTGACCTGTGCCAATAGTTCGTTGATTTTATTCAATTTAACACCCTTTTTGAATTAGTGTTTCCATTATAACTTATTTATTTTTTTGCCGCATAAAAAAAGACAGATGTAACTGTCTTTTAACATACTATTTGGTCAATTCGTAGATTGCTTCCGTGTAAATTGCCACAGAATCAATTAATGCTTCTTCCAGCATATACTCGTTTGGTTGGTGCATGACGTTTGGCTGATCTTCTGGTTGGGCCCCAAATGCTACACCACGATCGAAGATTCTACCATAGGTTCCACCGCCAATGATTGTCTCATGACCAGGTTTACCGGTCTGGTGTTCGTAAACTGCGAGTAGGGTCTTAACTAGCGGATCCTCACCACTGACGTAGTGTGGTCCTTGATTATGTCCCTTGACTGCTGCCGTAGCGAATTCTCCAAGATTACCATTAATGGTAGTCACCATCTCGTCTGGTGTAGTTCCTTTTGGATAACGAACATTAATTAAGATTGTGGCATTATCAGAATCGTAGTCATAGACATTAGGTGCACTGGATAGTTCACCCATCAAGTCATCATGATGATTGATGCCTAATTTGCTCCCCGTGAAGTCCTCGTGCAAGAAGGAGGAAATTGTCTTTAGGTAGTTTAAATCACGACCAGCAAAATCAAATTGGCTGAGGAAGAGGCCTAAGAAAGTAGCGGCATTTCTACCAAGTTCTGGTTCTGATCCGTGAGCACCTTGGCCGTTTAGCACAACTGTTGCGTTATCACCGTTAAGTTCAAATGTTCCGGTTAGTTGATTTTCGGCCAGGAATTTTTCATATGCCGGCTTGATTGCTGCGAAGTTAGCCGAATTAATGGTTGCCTGAGCAGTTTGCGGAACCATGTTTGCTGCCAGACCAGATTTAAAGGAAACCAGCTTGTCCTTGCCGGTGTTTGCAACACCTTTGAATGTTAGTTCAAAGGATACAATTCCCTTCTCACCATTGATAATTGGAAATTCTGCATCTGGTGAGAAGACGAAGTCAGGTCTAGGTTCCGTTTCAAGGTAACGGTTTATCCCGGTCCAGTCATTTTCTTCATCTGTACCGACGATGAAGTGAATTTTCTTAGTTAATTTAACGCCCTGTTCTTTCAAAATCTTTAATGCGTAGTAGGCAGCGAGGCTAGGACCTTTGTCGTCAGCCACACCACGACCGTACAGCTTACCGTCCTTTGCTGTCACAGTGAATGGATCCGTGACCCAACCATCACCTGCAGGAACTTCATCCATGTGACCAATGATCCCGAGAGTCTCGTCTCCTTCACCAAACTCGACCCGACCAGCCACATTTTCAATATTGGCGGTCTTAAAGCCATCTCGCGCAGCAATTTCTAAGAATTTTGCTAGTGCCTTTGCAGGACCAGGTCCTAAAGGAAATTCAGCTGTCTTATTTGCCAGGTCGCGCGATGAATCAATTGCAACCATGTCTTTTAAATCGCGCATTAATTCTGTGCGTTTCTCTTCAGCTAACTTTTTGTAATCTAATGTCAATGCTCTAGTACCTCCTAAAATTTCGATAGTTTAATTCTATCATTAATACTACTAAACGCGAGGTTCGAAATAGCGAAATATTTAATAAATTTCTGGTTTAACTGGTTTAAAGGAGCCACAATCGCCTGTTGTAAGCTAATGTTTGAAAGCCTTTTTGCGGGTTTCTGAGCAAAAAATATTTGAGTGGATAGGTCCGCGTGTTCGTCCGGAAAAATCCCGTAGATTAGCACGTTTTTTCCCTGTATCCACCCGTGGGTAGTTTCAAACCACGTCTCACCGCCGGAGGTGTTCATGCCAACGATACTTAATGGGGTATTAGCAGTTAGCTTACCAACGACCTTGGTGGGGGTGAGCGGATTATCATAAAGGGAGTTAGCTCCGCCAGCTTTTAAGATTATTTTCTGATTGATGTAAGGGAGATAGTTTCTCTCATCGAGATTGAAATTAACCGTGTCTGCGGGAATAAACTCACCATTTTCGAGCTGATAAAATGTGCGATGGTTGACGATGACCGCAGAGTCTACGTGAACTTTTCTAAATGGTGGAACGGTCTTGTTGGTACCAAGATCGACGTAGGGATTCACCCGTGTGGTTAGCGGCGCCTTAGAAACGACGACTGCATCTCGGTCAACCCGATACTCTTTGGTGCCATCCTTGGCCAATTTGTACTGAAATCCTGTCGAGGGGTAGTTAGTCACGACGCCATCAATGGGTAAGTTAACTAGCCAATTCCACTGTGCCGGATTTTCCTGCATCTCATCCCAAACAAAGACTTTCTTGTTTAATGAATGAAGTTGCGAGATTAGCTTGCTATTCACTAGCTTCGATGAGATGTTGATGCCGTCAACATAAGATAGTACATCAAAGTTGATCCGTTTAAGAGAGCCAACGATGAAAATTAAAGGTAGGCCAGGCATGAGTTTGCTGAGTGATTTCAGACTCTTGTAGCTGAAGGAATGGACTAAGACTCGATCTGCCATGTGATATTGCTCAATCGTCTCCACCAGTAATTGCTCCATGTTCTTTGGATTGTTGTACTTGGTTTTCTTAGTCTCGATAAGGAATTTAGTCTCGGGACGTTCTGCGTAGTAAGCGAAAATCTGGTTGAGGGTATGCATTGGTTCGCCGTTAGCCTGGTGTAATGTACTTAAATAGGCGAAATTATTTTGTGATACAATAGCAGATGTACCGGTGATTCGTTGTAAATCTCGGTCGTGTGAAATTACTAATTGATTGTCCTTTGAAACATGAAGGTCCAATTCGACATAGTCCGCACCATCGGAGAATGCTGAGTCGAAACTAGCAATTGTCTCCTCTGCAACTTTGACGGGATTTCCACGATGACCGACGACGGTGAACCCACTTTGGGTCACCCAGATAATTAATGCAAAAACAAAAAAAGAGAATTTACGCATCTGTTTCACCACCTTACAGATATTTACTGTAGCATGGATGCCGTTTTTTTTCTATTTCGCAATTCAGATGAATTTTTTGAAGGATGGAGATTCTTGTGGCAGAAACATATCAGACATTTGATCTAATTGAAGAGATTACGCGTGTTGACGGAACGCGCTACTACGAAGTTGCAAATATCATGATGAATGGCGTGGCGGAGGCTGCGGCAATTAAGGGATTAATCAAAAGTGTCAGAATCTTACAACTAAATATTCCCCGTAGTAAAAGTCTAGTAACTTATGAGGAGTATATCAATGAGACCTATCAATTTCCAAGTTTACAGTTAACTAGTTGGGAAGAGTGGGCTAAACCAGAGGGACCGATTGCCGATGCGTTTAACCTTATCTTACAGACGAACCATATTGGTTAGGGAGTTATAATGGAATCAATTCGCATTGTGCATACAAATGATTTGCATTCACATTTTGAAAACTGGCCGGTGATTAGACGTTACATCGAACGCGCACAAAAGGATGAGACTGTTTCCCAGACACTTACTTTTGATCTGGGCGATTTCATGGATAGGAGTCATCCTCTGACCGATGCAACTGATGGCGGTATTAACATTGAGTTGATGAATAATGTGCACTATGATGGGGCGACCATTGGCAATAACGAAGGCATCGGTAATCCGCATGCAATTCTTGAGCACCTGTTCGATCACGCAAATTTCGATATTTTATTGGGGAACTTGTTTGAGCAAGATGGCAAACGACCGGCGTTTTGTCAGCCCTACAAGATTATTACAACAAAAATGGGAACTAGGATTGCTGTACTCGGCTTGACGGCTGCATATCCCCTGACGTACGAACCAAACGGGTGGGACATCCATTTGATTACGGATGTATTGCCAGGACTGCTAGCCGAACTTAGGGGACAGTATGATTACCTAATCCTGCTGAGCCATCTAGGCATTACCATGGATAAGTATCTGGCTAATGAGTTTAAGGAACTAAATCTCATTATCGGTTCACACACACACCATCTGTTAGAGAACGGTCTAGTGGTGAATCAATCGATGCTTGCTGCTGCTGGAAAGTGGGGCCGGTATATTGGTGATATTCGCTTAGAGTTCGATGTCAATCACCAATTGGTGCAGCAGCAGGTTAATACAGTTAAAACGGCGGATTTGCAAACTCTTCCGGGGGATGCAAAGGAAATTGCGGGCTATGTTGAACGGGGTGAAGCATTACTCGCGCATGAGCACGTCGCAACTTTACCAGCCTCATATGCTGCTAAAAAAACAGAGATGGCAGACGCGCTCCATGCAATTGCCCAAACCGCTGGAACAAACTTAGCTATTTTAAACACGGGATTATTCGTGCAACAGTTACAGCCAGGACTATTAACAATGAACGACTTGCACCAAGGCTTACCACATCCGATGCATGTTGTTCGGGTTAAGCTACGCGGTGAAGACCTCTGGCGTTTAGTCATGGAGATGGAGAAAAACCGTAATTTTTTGCGGAATTTTAAAATCAAGGGTATGAGCTTCCGGGGGAAAATATTTGGTGAGATTAAGTACCTCGGAATTGAGGTTGATCAAGCTACGAGAACAGTTTATGTAGAAGGACAAGAGATTGATACGGAGCGTGATTACTACATTGCGCTGCTTGATCATTACGTGTTTATACCGTTCTTTCCCACCATTGAAATTATGGGAGAAACGAAATTCTACTTTCCGAAGTTCTTCAGGCAAGTGGTTGCCGATTATCTGAGTCACAAATATAAATTAGAGGATGAATAGGGTGTCAAATCAAGAAGAAAATAAGGTTAAGGTCAGGCATGCACCGGCAGATGTAGTTTTAGTGAGTCCGGAGTTTGTCGTCATTAACCAGTTAAAGTACCGCGTCGTAACGAATTACCGCAATGCGTTAGATAGCGAATTATTGAAATTAAAGTTTGATCCTTTTTTGGACAAATATGATTATTTAGTGGGCGATGTCTCTAGTGATAAACTGCGGCTAAAGGGTTTTTTCAAGGGAACATCGAATAAGATCAACCTGGATAAGCGGGTTGAAACGATAGAGGATTACATTTACGAGTATCTGAATCCAGGTGTCGCCTTTTTTGTCTTGGAGTCACTAACACCGAAAAAAATTAAGGTACCAGCAAGAAATAAGAAACGGCACAACGAGCAGCCTGTGAAGAAAACCAATTTAACAGGTAAAGTTGCCGAGAAAACAACCAAAAGAAGACGACACAGCTTCGTCATAAAGAAGAGGGACACAAGTGAATCATAAACATAAACAGTACAGGGGATATCTGATTGATTTGGACGGTACAGTCTACCGGGGTACCGAGTCAATACCGGAAGCAACAGACTTTATCAAGCGACTACAGGACGCAGAAATTCCCTATTTGTTCCTGACAAATAACACCACCAGAACGCGGCAAATGGTGGTGGATAAGTTGGCAGGACATGGGATTACTGCCACCGTCGACCAAATCTACACGCCGAGTTTAGCCACACGTGATTACCTACTAGACAAAGCAGACACTAAGAAACCACTTTCGGTCTATATCGTGGGCGAGATTGGCCTTTATCAGGCGCTTTTGCAGGCCGGATTTGTGTTGGATAACGAACACCCTGACTACGTTGTCGTGGGCCTCGACAACGACCTAACGTATGACAAGGTCAAGAAGGCTGTTCTGGCTATCAGAAGCGGTAGTAACTTCATTGGTACTAATGCCGATAAAAACTTACCAAATGAAGAGGGACTGGTGCCCGGTGCTGGCTCGGTGATCGCATTCGTTGAAGCAGCCGTCCAGAAAAAGGCGTTATATATTGGTAAACCTGAACGGATTATTGTAGATATGGCCTTAAAACAATTGGACGTTGCAAGAGATGATGTCATTCTAGTTGGCGATAACTATGACACTGATATTAAGGCGGGTATCAACAGTGCACTCGATAGCCTCTTAGTCTACACTGGTGTGTCAACGAAAAATCAGGTGGCCCAACAACCGATTAAACCAACTTATGAAATTAATGACCTAACGGAGTGGAAACTATGAGAACGCGTGAACCGGGCATCCTTCGCAGTTTAACGCAATTGCTGTTTGGTTTCGTGACAGCAATTGTGGGTACTATCTTATTGAGCTGGCCACTCCTCTACCTGTTCTTGAAAGGTGAGCACCTGAACAAGTTGGTTTCCTTATCGGTTAAGCAAGTAATGGGTAATTATAATGATTTAATGGCTTACTTACTATCACCATTTGTTAAAACACTAAGAATGCGCGATTTACCAACATCAGTCTCTGCTGCCAGTCATTTTTATGAGGTGAAGAATCTTTTTCAACTGGTGTTAGCAATCTTTTTGCTGTTATTGGCAGCGCTCATTATTGCTAAGTATCAGCGAATTGACTTTCGCTTAGATAAAAAAATGGCGTTGTTATTCATGGTTCTACCCGTGGTGGTCGTTCCTTTTGCGTCAATGAATTTCGATGCATTCTTTGTCTTTTTCCACGGAATATTCTTTCACAACAGCGACTGGCTCTTTGATCCAGTGACCGATCCGATTATTAATGTCTTGTCGGAGAACTTTTTCGCGAGTTGCTTCGTAATGTTTCTAGTATTATATGAAATCTACTTCGGCTCTTTTCTATTCAGCACCAAACGAAAAAGCATGACGAGTGAGAACTAGCTCATTTATCATGCTTTATTTTTATTGCCTGTTTAACGAAGTTGGCGCCTTTGTGTGATTTTCTTGCGAAGATAGACAATTATAATTGGAACGACAGAGACTAAGATAATTGCCACTACAATTAGTGAGAAGTGGTCCTGGACAACGGGAAAGTTGCCAAAAAAGTAGCCGATGATACTGAACAGACTGACCCAGAGAAATCCGCCAAGAAAGTTATAGGCGATGAAGTGACGGTAAGACATTTTACCCGCACCCGAAACGAAGGGGACGAAAGTCCTGATGAAAGGGATGAAACGACCAATTACGATCGTCTTCCCGCCGTGTTGCTCAAAGAAGTGTTCCGCTGCTGCTCTTTTGTCCTGATTGATTAGCTTATTGAACCAATTTTTCTCGCTTCCTTTTTTAGCTGACCAACGACCAATTTCATAGTTAATCGTGTCGCCCAGGATGGCAGCGAGTATAAAGATGAAGTAGGCCAACCAGATATTTAGGGCGTACTTCGGGTTTGCTGCCATAGCAGAGGCGGCGAAGATCAGGGAATCACCCGGTAGAAAGGGGAAGACAACCAAACCTGTCTCGATAAAGATGATGAGGAATAAGATGAGATAAGTCCAATTACCGAAGTTATTTACAATTCCAACGAGATGTTGGTCAATATTTAATATGAAGTCGATTAGTTGCATGCGTGCTCCTTAGTTGGAATAGATGTTGTCGTCTTCTAGTTTCGGATTCTTATGAGCAAGACGACTGGCGGTAGCTGCAGCGATTGCCCCAACAATGTCATCTAAGAAAGTATTAACTTTGCCAGTTGATTTGTCGTTTAGAATAGCTAGAATACCAGGCTTAACTTTATCTATATAGCCATAATTTGTAAAGCCAATTGAGCCATAAAGATTAGTGATTGAGAATGACATTACTTCATCAATTCCGTACAGCCCCTCGTCCTTCTCAATAATTTCCTGTAGTGGTGAGAATAGTTTCTTTTCCTCTGCTAGTAGGTCAAGCTGAATGCCGGTCATGATCGCATTTTGTACTTCTCTTTTCCGCAATACGAGGTCGAGACTTTCATAGATCATCTCTGGTGTTAATGTTTTGATGTAATCTTTCTGGAGAAAAATTACTAGGTCAACAAAGTCGCGTTTCGTCACTCCTCTGCTTTCAAGTAGCTTAATTGTTCTATCGTAAAAATGTTCTGGCATATTATTATCCTTTTCTATTATTTATTTGATACTCGTTGAATGGAGCGTGATTTTCTTCTCTGGAAAACGACTGCGCATAATGTCGGTGATGGCAATCTGGGCTTCGCCGAAACCGAGGGCAATGATGGGCACGCGACTTTCATAAGTTACAGCATCGCCGATTGCATAAATGGCTGGTCGGTTGGTCGCCATTTGGCGATTGACATGGATAAAACCGTTGTCTGTTTTGACGCCCCAATCGTCGACAAAGTCATTCTTAGTCTTGAATCCATATGCGACAAGTACCTCGTCGAAAGTCTCTTCTAGTGTTGAACCTTCAGTGACATCCTTTAGCGAGAGCTTAATTTGACCGGATGGAGTGCTCGTAACCTGAATGGGGAGGTAAGGCGTGATCAGCTCAGCATGCTCACTATCATTCAAATGAGCGATGGTTCTGTCGAGACCACGGAACTTGTTTCTTCTATGAATGACGGCAACGTCGACCCCATTTTGTTGAAGTAGGTCAGCCCAATCCAAGGCAGAGTCACCACCACCGAGTACAGCAACTCTTTTGCTGGTGAAGGCAGCTGGATCCTTGATGAAGTAATGGAAATGCGGTCTTGCAGATTCAGGGATATCGAGCGGCAGTTTCTTTGGAGAGAACGCTCCTAGCCCAGTTGCAATAATTATACTCTTAGCAGAGAGCTCACCGTTTATAATTAAGCCAGCAGCCGCCTTATTCTGATCGATTGTCTCTACCTTGTAATTAGTTTTAATTGTTGCTGATTCCGTGCTAAGTTGGTTACTAAGATTTGCAGTTAGCTGGTCTCCGGTGATTCTTGAAAAAACCGGAATATCTAGTAACTCCTTGGCTGGATAAATTTGAGCAGGTTGCCCGCCAACTTGTGCAAGGCTTTCAAGTATAACAGTAGAAAGCCCGTGCAGAGATGCAAAGTATCCGGCATACAGGCCAACTGGGCCAGCGCCAATAATTGCTAAGTCATAATTTTCTTCCATGAATATTTGCCACCTTTTTGACTTTGTGATATCAACTTTAACATTAATGTTCACGAGTTTCATTCTTTTAATCAAGTGCTAAATAGATTAGAATTGAGTTTGAGGTATTGTTTTGATGAAAATTGGAGAAAAAATTACCGGAGTTGTAAAGGGTATTCAGCCATATGGTGTTTTCCTGCTTCTCCCAAATAAACGCCAAGGGTTGATTCATATCTCTGAGTGTCAGTCTGGTTATGTAGGAAATATTAATCAGCTTTTTACTGTTGGCCAAACTGTCCAAGCGATGATCATCGATATTGATGAATACTCTGGTCAGATCAGCCTGTCCTTAAGAGCGATGGAGGAACGACCAACACCTCGTAAGTACGGATCAAAGCATACCTGGACACAGCGTAAAACCCGCCTGGGGTTTGCACCTCTTGCTTCGGAAATGAATGGCTTCGTCTGCGAAGCACTAAAAAAATACAAAAATGCTTGACGGTACTCCGTTCAACTGATAACATTGTTCAAGTCGTCAAGTACGACGGCCAGAAATTTCGTTAAAAAAATCATTGAGATTACTTGATTAACTTTTCTGGTTTTGGTATGCTTTTAAAGCATTGTTAGCGGTAACAAGGATGCAAAAAAGTTTAAAAAACTTGTTGCATTCGGGCAATGGTTTTGGTAACATAATTAACTGTTGCTAAGCGAGAAATTGAGCGAAATAAGCAAGTCTTTTAAGGTTAATTATTTTAAAAACTTTCTTGCCATAATCGCAATAATGTGATAAAATTATCAAGTCGCTGAAAGCGACACAGTAGACCTTTGAAAACTGAACAAAGTTTCGATTTAAGTGTGCGGGGGGTCAAACCCCTAAAGATTTAAGCGAAGTCAATTCGTGAATAAACAATAAAACTAAGAGCTATTTGAAGAATATCTCAAGATAAAAATTGAGAGTTTGATCCTGGCTCAGGATGAACGCTGGCGGCGTGCCTAATACATGCAAGTCGAACGAGTTCTGGTTAAGAGTGGCGGTGCTTGCACCAAAGCAATTAACAATGGAACGAGTGGCGGACGGGTGAGTAACACGTGGGTAACCTACCCTATAGCGGGGGATAACATTTGGAAACAGATGCTAATACCGCATAACAACAACTATCACATGATAGATGTTTGAAAGATGGCGAAAGCTATCACTAAAGGATGGACCTGCGGCGTATTAGTTAGTTGGTAAGGTAACGGCTTACCAAGACGATGATACGTAGCCGACTTGAGAGAGTGATCGGCCACATTGGGACTGAGACACGGCCCAAACTCCTACGGGAGGCAGCAGTAGGGAATCTTCCACAATGGACGAAAGTCTGATGGAGCAACGCCGCGTGAGTGAAGAAGGGTTTCGGCTCGTAAAACTCTGTTATTGGAGAAGAAGGATAAGGTAAGTAACTGTACTTTATTTGACGGTAACCAATCAGAAAGTCACGGCTAACTACGTGCCAGCAGCCGCGGTAATACGTAGGTGGCAAGCGTTATCCGGAATTATTGGGCGTAAAGCGAGTGCAGGCGGTTGTATAAGTCTGATGTGAAAGCCCTCGGCTCAACCGAGGAATTGCATCAGAAACTGTATAACTTGAGTGCAGAAGAGGAGAGTGGAACTCCATGTGTAGCGGTGGAATGCGTAGATATATGGAAGAACACCAGTGGCGAAGGCGGCTCTCTGGTCTGTAACTGACGCTGAGGCTCGAAAGCATGGGTAGCGAACAGGATTAGATACCCTGGTAGTCCATGCCGTAAACGATGAGTGCTAAGTGTTGGGAGGTTTCCGCCTCTCAGTGCTGGAGCTAACGCATTAAGCACTCCGCCTGGGGAGTACGACCGCAAGGTTGAAACTCAAAGGAATTGACGGGGGCCCGCACAAGCGGTGGAGCATGTGGTTTAATTCGAAGCAACGCGAAGAACCTTACCAGGTCTTGACATCTAGCGCCAATCCCAGAGATGGGACGTTTCCTTCGGGAACGCTAAGACAGGTGGTGCATGGTTGTCGTCAGCTCGTGTCGTGAGATGTTGGGTTAAGTCCCGCAACGAGCGCAACCCTTATTACTAGTTGCCAGCATTAAGATGGGCACTCTAGTGAGACTGCCGGTGACAAACCGGAGGAAGGTGGGGATGACGTCAAATCATCATGCCCCTTATGACCTGGGCTACACACGTGCTACAATGGGCGGTACAACGAGTTGCGAACTTGTGAAAGTAAGCGAATCTCTAAAAACCGTTCTCAGTTCGGATTGTAGGCTGCAACTCGCCTACATGAAGCTGGAATCGCTAGTAATCGTGGATCAGCATGCCACGGTGAATACGTTCCCGGGCCTTGTACACACCGCCCGTCACACCATGAGAGTTTGTAACACCCAAAGCCGGTGAGGTAACCATTAATGGAGCCAGCCGTCTAAGGTGGGATAGATGATTAGGGTGAAGTCGTAACAAGGTAGCCGTAGGAGAACCTGCGGCTGGATCACCTCCTTTCTAAGGAAGCGAGTGGGAAGAAGCGTAGGAATACGTGGAAGCCACGCGACAAAAGCACACGAGAAACTTTGTTTAGTTTTGAGAGGTTTACTCTCAAACATTAGCACATTGAAAACTGAATACGATTCAAAGAAAGAAAACCGAGAATATAAAAAAGAGTGCAGCTGACACCGTTAAATCAAAGAGCGATTAAGGCAGACTTCAAAGGTCACGTAGTGACTAAAGAAGGCGACTTAAGGCGAATTGATTGGTGGCAGTGGCACGACTAGGAATATTCAATGCGAACGAAAAAGCCGAGAACGAAGTGAGGAATCACTAAAAATATTTGTAGGTTAAGTTAAGAAGGGCGCACGGTGAATGCCTAGGCACTAGGAGCCGATGAAGGACGTGACAAACAACGAAATGCTTCGGGGAGTCGTAAGTAGATTATGATCCGGAGATGTCCGAATGGGGGAACCCAGTAACGAGAGTTACTATCGTATATTGAATACATAGGTATACGAAGGAAGACGCGGTGAACTGAAACATCTCAGTAGCTGCAGGAAGAGAAAGAAAGATCGATTTCCCAAGTAGCGGCGAGCGAACAGGAAAGAGCCCAAACCAATAAGCTTGCTTATTGGGGTTGTAGGACTGCAAGAGAGTACAAGCAGGTATAGTCGAATAAGTTGGGAAACTTAGACAGAGAAGGTGAGATCCCTGTAGACGAAATATCAACTTGACGAAGCAGGATCCTGAGTACGGCGGGACACGTGAAACCCCGTCGGAATCTGGGAGGACCATCTCCCAAGGCTAAATACTCCCTAGTGACCGATAGTGAACCAGTACCGTGAGGGAAAGGTGAAAAGCACCCCGGGAGGGGAGTGAAAGAGAACCTGAAACCGTGTGCCTACAAGTAGTCAAAGCCCGTTAAAGGGTGATGGCGTGCCTTTTGTAGAATGAACCGGCGAGTTACGTTATGATGCGAGGTTAAGACGGAAAGGTCGGAGCCGGAGCGAAAGCGAGTCTGAAGAGGGCGAGATAGTATCATGATGTAGACCCGAAACCAAGTGACCTACCCATGTCCAGGTTGAAGGTGTGGTAAAACGCACTGGAGGACCGAACCCACGTATGTTAAAAAATGCGGGGATGAGGTGTGGGTAGCGGTGAAATTCCAAACGAACTTGGAGATAGCTGGTTCTCTCCGAAATAGCTTTAGGGCTAGCCTCGGGGGAATGATAATGGAGGTAGAGCACTGTTTGGACTAGGGGCCCGTCAAGGGTTACTGAATTCAGATAAACTCCGAATGCCATGTATCAATTACCCGGGAGTCAGACTGCGAGTGATAAGATCCGTAGTCGAAAGGGAAACAGCCCAGATCACCAGTTAAGGTCCCAAAATCTATGCTAAGTGGAAAAGGAAGTGGAGTCGCGCAGACAACTAGGATGTTGGCTCAGAAGCAGCCACCATTTAAAGAGTGCGTAATAGCTCACTAGTCGAGTGGCGCTGCGCCGAAAATGTACCGGGGCTAAGCATAGTACCGAAACTGTGGATGCATGATGAAAGTCATGTGTGGTAGGAGAGCGTTCTAAGGGCGGAGAAGGTAGATCGAGAGGACTACTGGAGCGCTTAGAAGTGAGAATGCCGGTATGAGTAGCGAGAGATAAGTGAGAATCTTATCCACCGAATGACTAAGGTTTCCTGGGGAAGGCTCGTCCTCCCAGGGTTAGTCGGGACCTAAGGCGAGGCCGAAAGGCGTAGTCGATGGATAACAGGTAGAGATTCCTGTACTAAGAGTTAACGTTTGAGTAATGGAGGGACGCAGGAGGATAAGGAAAGCGTGCGGCTGGATATGCACGTCCAAGTGTCAAGTCTGAGGATGAGTTAAATGCTTATCTTTGTCAGGACAAGATATGATGGGGAGCGAAATTAAGTAGCGAAGTTCCTGATTTCACACTGCCAAGAAAAGCTTCTAGCGAGTTAACAATTACCCGTACCGCAAACCGACACAGGTAGTCGAGGAGAGAATCCTAAGGTGAGCGAGAGAACTATCGTTAAGGAACTCGGCAAAATGACCCCGTAACTTCGGGAGAAGGGGTGCTGATAGAGATATCAGCCGCAGTGAATAGGCCCAAACAACTGTTTATCAAAAACACAGGTCTCTGCAAAATCGAAAGATGACGTATAGGGGCTGACGCCTGCCCGGTGCTGGAAGGTTAAGAGGAGATCTTAGATTCGTCGAAGGATTGAATTGAAGCCCCAGTAAACGGCGGCCGTAACTATAACGGTCCTAAGGTAGCGAAATTCCTTGTCGGGTAAGTTCCGACCCGCACGAAAGGCGTAATGATTTGGGCACTGTCTCAACGATAGACTCGGTGAAATTATAATACCCGTGAAGATGCGGGTTACCCGCGACAGGACGGAAAGACCCCATGGAGCTTTACTGTAGCTTGATATTGAGTATTTGTGAAACATGTACAGGATAGGTAGGAGCCGAAGAAGAGAGTACGCTAGTATTCTTGGAGGCGCTGGTGGGATACTACCCTTGTTTTATGAATCCTCTAACCTGCACCACTAAGCGTGGTGAGGGACAGTGTCTGGTGGGCAGTTTGACTGGGGCGGTCGCCTCCTAAAGTGTAACGGAGGCGCTCAAAGGTTCTCTCAGAATGGTTGGAAATCATTCGCAGAGTGTAAAGGTATAAGAGAGCTTGACTGCGAGAGCGACAACTCGAGCAGGTAGGAAACTAGGACTTAGTGATCTGGTGGTACCGCATGGAAGGGCCATCACTCAACGGATAAAAGCTACCCTGGGGATAACAGGCTTATCTCCCCCAAGAGTCCACATCGACGGGGAGGTTTGGCACCTCGATGTCGGCTCGTCGCATCCTGGGGCTGTAGTCGGTCCCAAGGGTTGGGCTGTTCGCCCATTAAAGCGGCACGCGAGCTGGGTTCAGAACGTCGTGAGACAGTTCGGTCCCTATCCGTCGCGGGCGTAGGAAATTTGAGAGGAGCTGTCCTTAGTACGAGAGGACCGGGATGGACATACCGCTGGTGTACCAGTTGTTCTGCCAAGGGCATCGCTGGGTAGCTATGTATGGAAGGGATAAGCGCTGAAAGCATCTAAGTGCGAAGCCCCCCTCGAGATGAGATTTCCCATTCGTAAGAAGTAAGACACCTTAAAGAATATGAGGTAGATAGGCTGGGAGTGGAAGTACAGTGATGTATGGAGCGGACCAGTACTAATCAGTCGAGGACTTAACCAAGAAGTAGCGCAAGCACAATAGGCAAACGCAAAAGGTTTTCTAGAAAAGAATCGTATTTAGTTTTGAGTGTGAGAATACTCAGAAGAAGAGTGTGGTGGCGATAGCAAGAAGGATACACCTGTTCCCATGCCGAACACAGAAGTTAAGCTTCTTAACGCCGATAGTAGTTGGTGGGAGACTGCCTGCGAGGATAGGAAGTTGCCACGCTTTTCAAAATGGAGGATTAGCTCAGCTGGGAGAGCGTCTGCCTTACAAGCAGAGGGTCACAGGTTCGAACCCTGTATCCTCCATTGAGTCGCTAGCTCAGTTGGTAGAGCATTGGACTTTTAATCCAAGGGTCGAGAGTTCGAGCCTCTCGCGACTCATTTGGTACTATATGCTGCGGGTGTGGCGGAATTGGCAGACGCGCTAGATTTAGGTTCTAGTGTCTTATGACGTGGGGGTTCAAGTCCCTTCACCCGTATTGGCGATAGCCAAATGATATTTACAATGTTAATATTGCATTGATGCCGACTTAGCTCAGTTGGTAGAGCATCTGATTTGTAATCAGGGGGTCGGGCGTTCAAATCGTCTAGTCGGCATTATGCGGAAGTAGTTCAGTGGTAGAACATCAGCTTGCCATGCTGGGGGTCGCGGGTTCGAATCCCGTCTTCCGCTTTAATAATATGCCGGGGTGGCGGAACTGGCAGACGCACAGGACTTAAAATCCTGCGGTGAGTGATCACCGTACCGGTTCGATTCCGGTCCTCGGCATTATTATTAAACGCACCCATAGCGCAACTGGATAGAGTGTCTGACTACGAATCAGAAGGTTGTAGGTTCGACTCCTACTGGGTGCATAGAAAGTTTTAACTTTCTTATTTTTTTCCTAATATGTAATGGTTATAAGATTTTCTTTTATAACGGGAAGTGGCTCAGCTTGGTAGAGCACCTGGTTTGGGACCAGGGGGTCGCAGGTTCGAATCCTGTCTTCCCGATTGTAATTCATTACATATTTTGGCGGTGTAGCTCAGCTGGCTAGAGCGTCCGGTTCATACCCGGGAGGTCGGGGGTTCGATCCCCTTCGCCGCTATTGGTAGCTTGGACCTTTAGCTCAGTTGGTTAGAGCAGACGGCTCATAACCGTCCGGTCGTAGGTTCGAGTCCTACAAGGTCCATACGGATCTGCATTTTTTATTATCGCGGGATGGAGCAGTCTGGTAGCTCGTCGGGCTCATAACCCGAAGGTCATAGGTTCAAATCCTATTCCCGCAATTTGGTCCGTTGGTCTAGTTGGTTAGGACGCCTGCCTGTCACGCAGGAGATCACGAGTTCGAGTCTCGTACGGACCGTTTGGCTCGGTAGCTCAGTTGGTAGAGCAATGGATTGAAGCTCCATGTGTCGGCAGTTCGATTCTGTCCCGCGCCATAGTTTAATGAATATGCGGGTGTAGTTTAGTGGTAAAACGACAGCCTTCCAAGCTGTAGTCGCGAGTCCGATTCTCGTCACCCGCTTTTATGGGCCTATAGCTCAGCTGGTTAGAGCGCACGCCTGATAAGCGTGAGGTCGATGGTTCGAGTCCATTTAGGCCCATTTTGGAGAAGTACTCAAGTGGCTGAAGAGGCGCCCCTGCTAAGGGTGTAGGTTGCGTAAGCGGCGCGAGGGTTCAAATCCCTCCTTCTCCGTACGGCAAAGTGCCGGTAGGTTCCAGAGATATAGA
This sequence comes from Amylolactobacillus amylophilus DSM 20533 = JCM 1125, assembly GCF_001936335.1. Lineage (GTDB taxonomy): Bacteria > Bacillota > Bacilli > Lactobacillales > Lactobacillaceae > Amylolactobacillus > Amylolactobacillus amylophilus. Next base: position 264,779 of record NZ_CP018888.1, on the reverse strand, counting down.
CGGCCCGTTGGTCAAGTGGTTAAGACACCGCCCTTTCACGGCGGTATCATGGGTTCAAATCCCGTACGGGTCATTACGCCAGTTGGTGTATTATAATTATTTTCAGCTATGGAGGATTACCCAAGTCCGGCTGAAGGGAACGGTCTTGAAAACCGTCAGGCGGGTCATACCGCGCGTGGGTTCGAATCCCACATCCTCCTTTTATACCTTATCGCGGGATGGAGCAGTCTGGTAGCTCGTCGGGCTCATAACCCGAAGGTCATAGGTTCAAATCCTATTCCCGCAATTTGGTCCGTTGGTCTAGTTGGTTAGGACGCCTGCCTGTCACGCAGGAGATCACGAGTTCGAGTCTCGTACGGACCGTTTGGCTCGGTAGCTCAGTTGGTAGAGCAATGGATTGAAGCTCCATGTGTCGGCAGTTCGATTCTGTCCCGCGCCATTTGGAGGAGTAGCGAAGTGGCTAAACGCGGCGGACTGTAAATCCGCTCCTTCGGGTTCGGTGGTTCGAATCCACTCTCCTCCATTCATTTAGGGATATAGTTTAAAGGTAGAACTACGGTCTCCAAAACCGTCAGTGTGGGTTCAATTCCTACTATCCCTGTTTACCATTATGGCGGTATTGGTGAAGTGGTTAACACACCGGTTTGTGGATCCGGCACGCGTGGGTTCGATCCCCACATACCGCCCTTCATTGGGTTATAGCCAAGCGGTAAGGCAACGGACTTTGACTCCGTTATGCGATGGTTCGAATCCATCTAACCCAATTTCTAATTTAATATGGCGGTATAGCCAAGTGGTAAGGCAGAGGTCTGCAAAACCTTCATCGTCGGTTCGAATCCGATTACCGCCTTTGCCATGTAGTTGAATTAGGTAATTTTTGCCGGTGTGGCGGAATTGGCAGACGCGCCAGACTCAAAATCTGGTGCCCTTACGGGCGTATCGGTTCGACCCCGATCATCGGTACTTTGTAGGTTTTCTTAGTAAAACTTCGTTAATCTAAAAACCTTGTAAGTTGTTGATACAGCAACGTTTACAAGGTTTTTTATATTTGCTGGAGTTTCTTCGTAAAACTATGTTTTTCTGATTCAGTCGGGAAGTAGTCGGGAAGCGGCCGGGAAATGGTTATGAAAAAGCTTTATATTGATCTAGTAAAACCTGGCTGACAAGTTCGTTTTGTTGTCTATCCATTTCGTCTAAAATGTGTGCATACTTATTTAGAGTAATTTGAATATTTTGGTGCCCTAGTCTTTTGGACAGGGCCTTGATATTCATGCCGTGATTTATACAGTATCAATCTACCACTGTGAGTGGATTAACTTGTGAGAGTTCATTTTTTGCGCGAGATTAAACTTGGACCACTGTGCTTATTTGTTCTATTTATATAGATGGTGTAAAGTATCAGCCTCTAACACCCAGTTTTAAATAATTCATAATCAATCTTCATGCCAACTACTACTATTGAAATAGGAAGTAGAAGCCTGTCTCAAAGCGAGCTTTGTGTTAAATATGAAATATAGTCTGAATTGATAAATGATTTTGAGATTTCATTTGTCGCTTGGCGGTTGCTTCAAAAGTGATCTGGTACTTCATAGATACTTAATAAGTATTTTTTGGGACTAATTTGGTCTGTAACGCCAAAAAATCAAAAAATAACACCTATAATAGTTCATGTTTTACCGCGAAAAATTTTAAAATGCCTACTGTACATGCAACTAATTGATGAACTTGGCTCGATCAGTGCGATAAAAAGTGATAGGTGAATCAAATTCTGTCGAAATGAAGTAGCGTTTCATGACCATAGCGCTAATAATCACACATGTCATCTCAATAAATTGCATATTGGTATATACCGATATGTTCTTGTAAACGCTATCAAACTAGACATTTACAAGCATAACGGAAGTGATTGGGTCAATCAAATCTATAAAAAACTTATATAATACCTACATTAACGCCGGTTTGGCATGTTTAATTCGTTTTCTGAAAACGATACCATTAACACATAACCTATTAACCGATTACAGTTGGAGGTGAGCAAATTGTTTGTTCATCGGTCATGGGTTGAATAATTTGTTTGTTAGAAGAAAGGAATTTGAAGATATGAATGCATTAATAGAATGGCTCAATAAGCATATCGTGCCCATTGCTGCTAAAATTGGTTTCTATTAAGTGGCTGGTAGTAAGTGGCTGGTAGCGCTCCGTGATGCTTTTATTTCCATTATGCCTGCCACAATGGCCGGTGCTGTTGCCACATTGTTAAACGCGTTGGTTAGAGATATTCCAAATCAATTTGGTTGGAATGGCTTTGTGGATGCAATGCAACCACTTATCGGTGTCAATGCGCAGGTTTGGACGGGTTCTCTAGCAGTTCTCGGTCTGATTTTCTCATTTACATTTGGTTATCAACTCTCAGTTCAATGCAGAATTGAGCCAATCACAGGTGGTATCGTAACTTTAGGAACTTTCCTAATGACCTTGCCACAAGGTTACAAAGTACAACTCACAGAATCTTTGTCCAAGAAGTCAATGGACATCATCACGGCTAGTGGTGCCACAGTAGATAAGGCAAGTATTAGTGGTTGGGGTTTCTTCAACTTTAACTAGTTCTTTGGTGCTGCAGGTTTCTTCACTGTCATGATTATGGGTGGCTTAGCGGCTGCAATCTATATTTGGTTGATGCACAAAAACATCACTATTAGGATGCCAGACTCTGTTCCACCAGCAATTTCGGCAGCATTTACCGGTATTATTCCTGCAACTGTTGCACTATACGTTTCCGGCCTAATCACGTGGCTTGTAACCAAGTTTGGTGCAACTACCGTGATTGAACTCATTTCAAAGACTATTCAAGAACCGTTACTTAACCTTTCACAAGGTTATGGTGCCGAATTTCTAATGACTGTTTTAGTTCAAGTATTCTGGTTCTTTGGTCTTCACGGTACAAACGTGCTTGGACCATTGCTTGACGGTATTTGGTTGACTACTCAAGTTGCCAACATCAACGCTTTTGCTCAACACAAAGATTTACCATATATGTGGACTAGAAATGCCTTTGACCTCTACGCTTGGATTGGTGGTGCATGCTCCTACTTATCGCAATCCTGATGTTCTCTAAATGTGATGATCAACTTGCTGTTGCTAAATTAGCGATTGCACCTGGGTTCTTCAACGTTAACGAGCCCGTAATGTTTGGTATGTCAATTGTGTTCGATCCAATTTACTTTGTTCCATTTATCTTGGCTCCAGTGGTGATGGTGACAGTTGCATACTTTGCAATTACAGCAGGACTAGTCAGTCCAATTAAGGTACAATTTGCATGGTCAATGCCACCCATCTTGAATGCCCTTGTTTGTACGCTTGATTGGCGAGCACCGATTCTCCAAGTTGTGAATATGGCAATTGGCTTCTTGATTTACCTACCATTTGTCAAAGCTGCAAACAGAATCAAACCAGTTGAAATAGAAGGATAAATACTAATGGAACGAAAGACTAGAAGAACACTATTACTATTAAACGGTGCATTTTTCGTGATTTTACTCAGTCCCTTTCTGAGAGGGGTGGCACTTTGGCTATATTATGGCCTACCCGTGATTGGGTTAGTACTAGCAGTCATTGCTGGTAGAATCTTCTTTCGTGAACATCGTGCAGATGTACGCAAAGTAAAAGAGCATGATAGTGATAAAATTCAATAGTAAAATAGATGTTTGACTAGTCAGTAGCTCTATCACTGGTCAAGTTTTATAAAAAAGGCGGTATCGTAATGCGTCAACTAGGCGTTTCAATTTATCCGGATCAAACAGATATTGCGGATGATAAAAAGTATTTAGATTTAGCACATAAATATGGTTTTACCAGAGTTTTTACCTCATTACTACAATTGGTGAATGATGATGGTGCGGATATCCTTGGTCAATTCAAGGAGACTGTCGCATATGCCAACTCTCTGAATTTCAAAGTTGTTGTAGATATTAATCCCGATTTGTTTCAATCACTGAACATCAAGTACGACGATCTCTCGCTCTTCTCTGACTTGGGCGTGTGGGGATTAAGGCTTGATGAGGGCTTCACTGGCTTAGAAGAGGCTCAGATGACCAGAAATCCTTACGGGTTGAAAATCGAACTGAACATCAGTGCTGGAACCAATTATGTTGATCGGATTATGGCGGGTGGCAACGCTAAGGGTGCAGCATTTGCAGCCATTAAGGCGGCAAAAGAAGGTCACTTCGAAGAACCACACGCTAAACTGAAGGAATCCGATGGCTTCATGGTTGACGCACACAATGCCCAGACGGCGATGCTCACCGCAGAAGCTCGAGGAGACCATACCGAAGTTAGCCTGCTCATGTTTCATGCACAAGACCATATTATGAACGCAATAACTTTTCGTGATTTAGCGGGAGAAATTGTATAATTGTATGAAACACGCTAGTTGTTTCGAAGTAGAAGCTCGCCTTTCTTAATTGATAGGCGATCTTTTTTTGATGTCAAAAAGCTTAAAATTAGTCTTACATTTTTGTTATGAAATTGCATCGGTCTAGGAATAACTTTATAATCATTCTTATCGGAGGTAGTACATTGAATATTGGGATTTTTACAGATACCTATTTTCCCCAAGTGAGTGGGGTGGCCACGTCGATCCAGACATTGAAAACTGGTCTTGAGAAACAAGGTCATTCCGTCTTTATTTTCACCACCACGGACCCACACATGGACAAGGCGACCGTTGAACCAAATATCTTCCGGTTTCAAAGCGTGCCGTTCGTGAGCTTTACGGACCGGCGAATTGCTATTCGTGGCTTATTTCATGCAACGCAGGTGGCGCGCGAACTGGACCTAGACATCGTTCACACCCAAACCGAGTTCTCCATGGGGCTGATTGGTAAATATGTGGCACATTCGTTGAAGATTCCGTGTGTGCACACTTTTCATACGATGTACGAGGATTATCTCCATTACGTGCTAAATGGTAAATTATTGAAGCCGGTGCATGTTAAGCAATTTGCCCGGGCCTTCATGCATAACGATGACGGAGTTGTCGCGCCTAGTAAGCTGGTTAAGCGGACGCTTGAACGTTATGGAATCAAATCGCCCATTACCGTGATTCCTACCGGTGTGGATATTTCACGCATTAATGAGAATTCGAAGAGGGATGTTCGAAAAGAGTTGGGCTTGGCAGAAGATACGCCCCTGATTCTGACTTTGAGTAGGGTTGCCGCGGAGAAGAAGATTGATCATATCTTAGATGTTTTACCGGAAATCTTGGAAACATTTCCGACGGTCAAACTGGTGGTTGCGGGTGATGGACCGGATATGGACATGCTGGTAGATCAGGTTGAGCGCCTTTCGATCGAGGACAACGTGATTTTCACCGGTAATGTTGAACACACCGATGTCGGTAATTATTATCGAATGGCGGACCTGTTTGTCTCTGCCAGTGACACCGAGGCCCAGGGACTGACTTACGTTGAGGCGATGGCAGCCGGCACAAAGAGTGTAGTTTTTAGTACTGATTACACTGAAAACCTCTTTGATACGGCTGAATTCGGCGTCACGTTCAAAAGTAAGGACCAAATGTTAACTGAGATTTTAGACTACTTAAAGATGGGACCGGGGAGAATCGATCCTGCTCTGTTAGCTGAGAAATTGGACAGCGTCTCATCCGATAGATTTGCAAGTGCCATGATAGAAAACTATCAAGAAATCATCGCCAACTTCGCATACAAAGCAAATGAAGGACAGGATATTTTTGATGATCAAAATTAATATGTTTTCTGAAGCTGACTCGGTCAAAGGTCAGGGTGTGGGTAGCGCCTATCTAGAATTAATCCGCCTCTTGAAAACTCATCTGGCGGATAAATTTGAGGTGACGATTAACCAACATCAGCGGGTTGATCTCACACACTATCACACTATTAACCCTACGTTTTACCTGAACAGTTTCAGTAAGAAGCGCGGCAGAAAGATTGGCTACGTCCACTTTCTACCCGAAACACTGGCAGGCAGTATTAAATTGCCGCAGTTTATGATGCAAATTTTCTATAAATACGTGATTTCTTTCTACAAAAGAATGGACCAGATTGTGGTGGTCAACCCAATTTTTATCGATAAATTGGTCGCTCATGGTTTGAAAAGAGAAAAAATTGCGTATATTCCAAACTTCGTCACAAAATCGGTCTTCTATGAGAAATCAGCTGAGGAAAAGCAGAAGATTAGGGCAGAGCTTGGGATTCCAGCAGACAAATTTGTAATTTTTGGAGACGGCCAGGTCCAAGAAAGAAAGGGTGTCGACGACTTTGTGAAGTTGGCCAGAAATAATCCAGAGATCCAATTCATTTGGGCCGGAGGCTTCTCTTTCGGCAAAATAACTGATGGTTATGATCATTACAAGGAGCTGGTCGACAATCCACCAGCAAATGTCATTTTCACCGGTATCATTGATCGAAACAGGCTAGTGGATTACTGCAATATATGCAACCTATTCCTCTTGCCGTCATTTGATGAACTATTTCCAATGTCTGTGCTTGAGGCGTTCAGTTGTGGCGCACCTGTATTGTTGCGTGATTTAGACCTCTACCGCGCAATTATTGACGGCTATTATCTCACCGGTGCTGATTATGCGGCGCTCGATGCCCAAATTAAAAACGTCCTGGCTCACCCAAATATTTTAGAGGAATACAAGCAAAAATCGAATGAGGCTTCATCTAAATATTCTGAGGAGAACCTAACTAGAATTTGGCAGCAATTTTATCAGGATCAGTACGATCAGGGTGTTAAATTGGGTCAAATTAGGAGATAGAATGTCGAAAAAACAAGTATTGGGTTTGCTGGCGGTTCTCGTCCTTAGTGGCGGTGTCTTCTGGTATGAGATTTCTGACCTTGATTTTGAGTCGGTTGGTCACGCATTGGCCCGATTCAATAGCAGATTTTTTCTAGTGGCTATCTTAGTCATGTTAGTTTCATTTGTGACCGACTCGCTAATCTTCTATATTCTGGAGCGGGATCGCAGATTTCCAAGAAATAAAAAATGGGCGTTTCTGCGGGTACCTGCGATGCAGGCACTCTTTAATGCGATTACGCCAATGGCATCCGGTGGGCAACCAGCACAGTTGGTCGGCCTCGTTCAGATGGGTGTGGAAGGCGGCCGAGCGACGTCTATCTTGCTGATGAAGTTTATCATCTTTCAGTTTGTTGTCCTCGTTAGTTACGTCCTGACCCTGTTTTTCGGCTTTGACTTAATGATGCAGCAATTTTCAGGCCTTGTTTTCTTAATCTTGATTGGCTTCGTCGTTCATACGATCTCAATTATTTTTTTATTGCTGGTGATGTTTAAGTATGATTGGACTAAGCGCATTGTCCGGGCAGTCTTTAATTTGCTAGGGCGCCATCTGAATCCCGACAAGGTATTGGCATGGCAAAATATCACCATTACGAAGATTGACAACTTCTATGAGGAAGGAATGCAGCTGAAGCGAGCGGGACGAAAACTTCTTTTTTCAACGATTCTGACAGTCGTTGATCGGTTGGCGTTCTACTCAGTACCGTACTTCATTTTACTTGCTGTAGGCGTGCAAGCTAATTACTTTGAAGTTCTAATATTAAACGTTATGATAACGATGATTATTTCAATAGTACCAATTCCTGGCGGTACAGGTGGCGCGGAGCTAAGCTTTAAATCATTGTTTGCGATGTTTCTAACTAATCAGAGTTCAATGGTTTTGGCAATGTTCTTATGGCGATTTGTCACATACTTTTTGGGTATGATTCTTGGCCTGATTGCCCTCGTGGCCAAGCCACGAAAGAGTTAATTTTTACTAAAAAAGGCCGCGAGTTGTCGCTTTGAGCCAATAAAAGTGTATTATTTTACAGTAGTTTAAACAAAGGAGTAACCTAATGGTTAACGTAAAGTCTCGGTTGACTAGCTCATTTATCAAGCTAGTCGATTGGCTTTTTAAAACAAAAATCGGCTTTTTCACAATTGTCGTACTTTCATTCTGGTTAAAAACTTATCTGATTTATCAGACAAAATTCAATCTCGGTGCAACTGGCGCAATGCAGCAGTTCTTGTTGCTGTTTAATCCGATCCCCACAGCCATTCTCTTATTTGGAATTGGGTTGTTCTTTAAGGGACGTAAATCGTATTGGATTATTATAGCAATCGATTTCTTGCTCTCGCTGTGGTTATTTGCCAACATCCTCTACTATCGAGAATTCTCCGATTTTCTCTCAATGTCCATTATCAAGAGTTCGGGCTCAGCCTCTGATAACCTCAGTAACAGCATTATCGGTATTCTTTTGCCAACCGACTTTCTAGCATTCCTAGATGTTGTCCTCTTAATTTTGCTAGTGTCATTCAAGCTAATTCGAATTGATAATCGCATCGTCCGACCAAGGACTAGTTTCATGGTTGTGGCGCTCTCGGGCCTGTTAATCGGGCTCAACCTTACAATGGCCCAGACTGATCGCTCTGGATTATTGACCAGAACTTTCGATAATAATTATATCGTGAAGTACCTGGGCTTAAATACCTATGCCGTCTATGATGGGGTCAAGACTGCACAGACCACTGCTGTGATGGCGAAGGCTAATGCCAGCGATCTAAAAACCGTGCAGGATTACATCGAGAAGTATCGTGCAACGCCAAATCCTGCTTATACAGGTGTTGCGAAGAATAAAAACGTTTTTGTCATCCACCTAGAGAGTTTCCAACAGTTCCTCATCAACTATAAGGTTGATGGGCAAGAAGTAACACCAAATCTTAATAAGTTAGTGGCTGACCAAAATACGCTCAGTTTTGATAACTTCTTTAATCAGGTTGGTCAGGGTAAGACTAGTGATGCGGAGATGATGCTTGAGAACTCCTTGTTTGGGTTACCTTCAGGCTCTGCAATGTCGCTCTATGGTACGGCCAACACGTTCGAAGCTGCACCGGCAATTCTGGGGCAACAAGGCTATACCACGGCGGTCATGCATGGTGGTAAGGGTTCATTTTGGAACAGGAAGAACACCTATAAGTCTTGGGGGTATGACTTTTTCTTCGATTTGGCTGACTACACGAACAAGAAGGGCTTTTATCTGAACTATGGTTTAAAGGATAAGCTCTTCCTTAAGCAGTCAAGTAAGTATATCGAGCAATTACCTCAGCCGTTTTATACCAAAATCATTACTGTGACTAATCACTATCCATACCCACTTGACAAGGAGAATCAACAGATTGTGAAGACGGATACTGGTGATTCTACTGTGGATGGCTACGTACAAACAGCACATTATCTTGATCAGGCTCTTGGTGAATTTATTCAGTATTTGAAGGATACCGGCCTGTACAACAATTCACTCATTATGATGTATGGGGATCACTACGGTATTTCTGGTAATCACAAGAAGGCGAGTGCCCAATTATTTGGCCAAAAGACGTTTGATGATTTCGATAATCTACAATTTCAACGTGTACCGTTGATTTTTCACATGCCCGGATTAAAAGGTGGGGTTAATCACACATACGGTGGAGAAATTGATGTCCTGCCGACTCTTTTGAATCTTCTTGGAGTGAACAACGAAAATACGATTCAGTTTGGTAATGATCTACTTTCCTCTGCAAATCGCCAAATTGTTGCGCAGCGGAATGGTGACTTCGTTACACCGAAGTACAGTAAGGTCTCAACTGCTTATTACTACACTCAGACGGGTAAGAAGATTAAGAAACCAACGAAAGAGGAGAAGGATGAGTTAGCGACTATCGCCAATAGCGTGACCTCAGAGTTATCTTTGTCAGATCGTGTGATTACCGGGGATTTATTGCGCTTTTATGAGCCGAAGTGGTTCAAGAAGATAGACAAATCCAAGTATTCATACACGGTCAAGGACACGCAAAAACTCCTAGAAAAGTTGGATAAAACTACGACGACTAGTTTACTAAAACAAAATAAAGGCGTCTCAACCTTTGATAAATATAAGACTGACGCGCCAGAATTAAAAGAATAGCAAATGCTGTTCTTTTTTTCTTGCATTTATAAAAAGAATCAGGTAACATAGTTCAAGTCGTCAAGAGGACAAGCGAAAGCAAGTCAAGGCGAGCTGAGCTAGAAGTTAAAAAAACTTCTTGCAAAGCAAACGACGTTCTGGTAAAGTATTATCTTGTTGTCGGGAGAAAACAAGAGCTTAAGAAAAGCATCAAATGCGATTTAAAAAGCGCTTGCAAATCCTAGAGCGACGTGGTAACATTTATAAGTCGTCAACGGCGACGCAGTAGACCTTTGAAAACTGAACAAAGTTTCGATTTAAGTGTGCGGGGGGTCAAACCCCTAAAGATTTAAGCGAAGTCAATTCGTGAATAAACAATAAAACTAAGAGCTATTTGAAGAATATCTCAAGATAAAAATTGAGAGTTTGATCCTGGCTCAGGATGAACGCTGGCGGCGTGCCTAATACATGCAAGTCGAACGAGTTCTGGTTAAGAGTGGCGGTGCTTGCACCAAAGCGATTAACAATGGAACGAGTGGCGGACGGGTGAGTAACACGTGGGTAACCTACCCTATAGCGGGGGATAACATTTGGAAACAGATGCTAATACCGCATAACAACAACTATCACATGATAGATGTTTGAAAGATGGCGAAAGCTATCACTAAAGGATGGACCTGCGGCGTATTAGTTAGTTGGTAAGGTAACGGCTTACCAAGACGATGATACGTAGCCGACTTGAGAGAGTGATCGGCCACATTGGGACTGAGACACGGCCCAAACTCCTACGGGAGGCAGCAGTAGGGAATCTTCCACAATGGACGAAAGTCTGATGGAGCAACGCCGCGTGAGTGAAGAAGGGTTTCGGCTCGTAAAACTCTGTTATTGGAGAAGAAGGATAAGGTAAGTAACTGTACTTTATTTGACGGTAACCAACCAGAAAGTCACGGCTAACTACGTGCCAGCAGCCGCGGTAATACGTAGGTGGCGAGCGTTATCCGGAATTATTGGGCGTAAAGCGAGTGCAGGCGGTTGTATAAGTCTGATGTGAAAGCCCTCGGCTCAACCGAGGAATTGCATCAGAAACTGTATAACTTGAGTGCAGAAGAGGAGAGTGGAACTCCATGTGTAGCGGTGGAATGCGTAGATATATGGAAGAACACCAGTGGCGAAGGCGGCTCTCTGGTCTGTAACTGACGCTGAGGCTCGAAAGCATGGGTAGCGAACAGGATTAGATACCCTGGTAGTCCATGCCGTAAACGATGAGTGCTAAGTGTTGGGAGGTTTCCGCCTCTCAGTGCTGGAGCTAACGCATTAAGCACTCCGCCTGGGGAGTACGACCGCAAGGTTGAAACTCAAAGGAATTGACGGGGGCCCGCACAAGCGGTGGAGCATGTGGTTTAATTCGAAGCAACGCGAAGAACCTTACCAGGTCTTGACATCTAGCGCCAATCCCAGAGATGGGACGTTTCCTTCGGGAACGCTAAGACAGGTGGTGCATGGTTGTCGTCAGCTCGTGTCGTGAGATGTTGGGTTAAGTCCCGCAACGAGCGCAACCCTTATTACTAGTTGCCAGCATTAAGATGGGCACTCTAGTGAGACTGCCGGTGACAAACCGGAGGAAGGTGGGGATGACGTCAAATCATCATGCCCCTTATGACCTGGGCTACACACGTGCTACAATGGGCGGTACAACGAGTTGCGAACTTGTGAAAGTAAGCGAATCTCTAAAAACCGTTCTCAGTTCGGATTGTAGGCTGCAACTCGCCTACATGAAGCTGGAATCGCTAGTAATCGTGGATCAGCATGCCACGGTGAATACGTTCCCGGGCCTTGTACACACCGCCCGTCACACCATGAGAGTTTGTAACACCCAAAGCCGGTGAGGTAACCATTAATGGAGCCAGCCGTCTAAGGTGGGATAGATGATTAGGGTGAAGTCGTAACAAGGTAGCCGTAGGAGAACCTGCGGCTGGATCACCTCCTTTCTAAGGAAGCGAGTGGGAAGAAGCGTAGGAATACGTGGAAGCCACGCGACAAAAGCACACGAGAAACTTTGTTTAGTTTTGAGAGGTTTACTCTCAAGAACAGAATATCTAAAATTCAAGCGAAATCGGGCCTATAGCTCAGCTGGTTAGAGCGCACGCCTGATAAGCGTGAGGTCGATGGTTCGAGTCCATTTAGGCCCATAGCTTTTACGGAAGCTAGGAATAAGATATGGGGGTTTAGCTCAGCTGGGAGAGCGCCTGCCTTGCACGCAGGAGGTCATCGGTTCGATCCCGTTAACCTCCATAGGACGAGAAGTCCTATGAGTAGCACATTGAAAACTGAATACGATTCAAAGAAAGAAAACCGAGAATATAAAAAAGAGTGCAGCTGACACCGTTAAATCAAAGAGCAATTAAGGCAGACTTCAAAGGTCACGTAGTGACTGAAGAAGGCGACTTAAGGCGAATTGATTGGTGGTAGTTGCACGACTAGGAATATTCAATGCGAACGAAAAAGCCGAGAACGAAGTGAGGAATCACTAAAAATATTTGTAGGTTAAGTTAAGAAGGGCGCACGGTGAATGCCTAGGCACTAGGAGCCGATGAAGGACGTGACAAACAACGAAATGCTTCGGGGAGTCGTAAGTAGATTATGATCCGGAGATGTCCGAATGGGGGAACCCAGTAACGAGAGTTACTATCGTATATTGAATACATAGGTATACGAAGGAAGACGCGGTGAACTGAAACATCTCAGTAGCTGCAGGAAGAGAAAGAAAGATCGATTTCCCAAGTAGCGGCGAGCGAACAGGAAAGAGCCCAAACCAATAAGCTTGCTTATTGGGGTTGTAGGACTGCAAGAGAGTACAAGCAGGTATAGTCGAATAAGTTGGGAAACTTAGACAGAGAAGGTGAGATCCCTGTAGACGAAATATCAACTTGACGAAGCAGGATCCTGAGTACGGCGGGACACGTGAAACCCCGTCGGAATCTGGGAGGACCATCTCCCAAGGCTAAATACTCCCTAGTGACCGATAGTGAACCAGTACCGTGAGGGAAAGGTGAAAAGCACCCCGGGAGGGGAGTGAAAGAGAACCTGAAACCGTGTGCCTACAAGTAGTCAAAGCCCGTTAAAGGGTGATGGCGTGCCTTTTGTAGAATGAACCGGCGAGTTACGTTATGATGCGAGGTTAAGACGGAAAGGTCGGAGCCGGAGCGAAAGCGAGTCTGAAGAGGGCGAGATAGTATCATGATGTAGACCCGAAACCAAGTGACCTACCCATGTCCAGGTTGAAGGTGTGGTAAAACGCACTGGAGGACCGAACCCACGTATGTTAAAAAATGCGGGGATGAGGTGTGGGTAGCGGTGAAATTCCAAACGAACTTGGAGATAGCTGGTTCTCTCCGAAATAGCTTTAGGGCTAGCCTCGGGGGAATGATAATGGAGGTAGAGCACTGTTTGGACTAGGGGCCCGTCAAGGGTTACTGAATTCAGATAAACTCCGAATGCCATGTATCAATTACCCGGGAGTCAGACTGCGAGTGATAAGATCCGTAGTCGAAAGGGAAACAGCCCAGATCACCAGTTAAGGTCCCAAAATCTATGCTAAGTGGAAAAGGAAGTGGAGTCGCGCAGACAACTAGGATGTTGGCTCAGAAGCAGCCACCATTTAAAGAGTGCGTAATAGCTCACTAGTCGAGTGGCGCTGCGCCGAAAATGTACCGGGGCTAAGCATAGTACCGAAACTGTGGATGCATGATGAAAGTCATGTGTGGTAGGAGAGCGTTCTAAGGGCGGAGAAGGTAGATCGAGAGGACTACTGGAGCGCTTAGAAGTGAGAATGCCGGTATGAGTAGCGAGAGATAAGTGAGAATCTTATCCACCGAATGACTAAGGTTTCCTGGGGAAGGCTCGTCCTCCCAGGGTTAGTCGGGACCTAAGGCGAGGCCGAAAGGCGTAGTCGATGGATAACAGGTAGAGATTCCTGTACTAAGAGTTAACGTTTGAGTAATGGAGGGACGCAGGAGGATAAGGAAAGCGTGCGGCTGGATATGCACGTCCAAGTGTCAAGTCTGAGGATGAGTTAAATGCTTATCTTTGTCAGGACAAGATATGATGGGGAGCGAAATTAAGTAGCGAAGTTCCTGATTTCACACTGCCAAGAAAAGCTTCTAGCGAGTTAACAATTACCCGTACCGCAAACCGACACAGGTAGTCGAGGAGAGAATCCTAAGGTGAGCGAGAGAACTATCGTTAAGGAACTCGGCAAAATGACCCCGTAACTTCGGGAGAAGGGGTGCTGATAGAGATATCAGCCGCAGTGAATAGGCCCAAACAACTGTTTATCAAAAACACAGGTCTCTGCAAAATCGAAAGATGACGTATAGGGGCTGACGCCTGCCCGGTGCTGGAAGGTTAAGAGGAGATCTTAGATTCGTCGAAGGATTGAATTGAAGCCCCAGTAAACGGCGGCCGTAACTATAACGGTCCTAAGGTAGCGAAATTCCTTGTCGGGTAAGTTCCGACCCGCACGAAAGGCGTAATGATTTGGGCACTGTCTCAACGATAGACTCGGTGAAATTATAATACCCGTGAAGATGCGGGTTACCCGCGACAGGACGGAAAGACCCCATGGAGCTTTACTGTAGCTTGATATTGAGTATTTGTGAAACATGTACAGGATAGGTAGGAGCCGAAGAAGAGAGTACGCTAGTATTCTTGGAGGCGCTGGTGGGATACTACCCTTGTTTTATGAATCCTCTAACCTGCACCACTAAGCGTGGTGAGGGACAGTGTCTGGTGGGCAGTTTGACTGGGGCGGTCGCCTCCTAAAGTGTAACGGAGGCGCTCAAAGGTTCTCTCAGAATGGTTGGAAATCATTCGCAGAGTGTAAAGGTATAAGAGAGCTTGACTGCGAGAGCGACAACTCGAGCAGGTAGGAAACTAGGACTTAGTGATCTGGTGGTACCGCATGGAAGGGCCATCACTCAACGGATAAAAGCTACCCTGGGGATAACAGGCTTATCTCCCCCAAGAGTCCACATCGACGGGGAGGTTTGGCACCTCGATGTCGGCTCGTCGCATCCTGGGGCTGTAGTCGGTCCCAAGGGTTGGGCTGTTCGCCCATTAAAGCGGCACGCGAGCTGGGTTCAGAACGTCGTGAGACAGTTCGGTCCCTATCCGTCGCGGGCGTAGGAAATTTGAGAGGAGCTGTCCTTAGTACGAGAGGACCGGGATGGACATACCGC
Organism: Amylolactobacillus amylophilus DSM 20533 = JCM 1125; assembly: GCF_001936335.1. GTDB lineage: Bacteria > Bacillota > Bacilli > Lactobacillales > Lactobacillaceae > Amylolactobacillus > Amylolactobacillus amylophilus. Next base: position 249,582 of record NZ_CP018888.1, on the reverse strand, counting down.
TGGTGTACCAGTTGTTCTGCCAAGGGCATCGCTGGGTAGCTATGTATGGAAGGGATAAGCGCTGAAAGCATCTAAGTGCGAAGCCCCCCTCGAGATGAGATTTCCCATTCGTAAGAAGTAAGACACCTTAAAGAATATGAGGTAGATAGGCTGGGAGTGGAAGTACAGTGATGTATGGAGCGGACCAGTACTAATCAGTCGAGGACTTAACCAAGAAGTAGCGCAAGCACAATAGGCAAACGCAAAAGGTTTTCTAGAAAAGAATCGTATTTAGTTTTGAGTGTGAGAATACTCAGAAGAAGAGTGTGGTGGCGATAGCAAGAAGGATACACCTGTTCCCATGCCGAACACAGAAGTTAAGCTTCTTAACGCCGATAGTAGTTGGTGGGAGACTGCCTGCGAGGATAGGAAGTTGCCACGCTCATTTGAGCCAAGTCGAAAGACTTGGCTTTTTTCTTTTGCTTTTAAAATATATATATGAGCGGCGCCAAAAAACAACCCTCACCGTTTGGTGGTGGCTATTTTTGTGGGATAATATACGATATACTGATTTAAAACGATAAGGTTTGGAATTTTGATGGTTCAACATTTATATTACTATTTTGATGATTCGGGTGTTCTTCACAATAATTCCAAGGAAGAATATTTTGTGTATGCAGGATACGTTTTTATTGGGAGAGAAAATCGTGACAAAGCCAGTAGAAAGTATAAAAGTTTGATCAGAAATATTCGTAACAAAATAGGTATGGAAGTGGAGTTAAAAGCCTCAAAATTAATCAGACTTCCAAATTAAGCGTGCCTGTATGTACGCCGGCTGAACTGGTAAGCTCTTCCCGCTAAGGGTTAGGCTTATTTTTATTGCTGAAATTACTGAAACTATTGAAAAGTTTCAAATGTTGTTAAATAAAAAAATCTCCTTCAGCGAATAATCGATAGGGGGATTTTTGTTAAATGGTGCGATAATTAAGACTCTGACTATATTTTGACTACATAAATCTGAATATCTATGAAAATAGGCAAAGACAAAATGACGTTAAATCAACATTACGAACGTTTACGAAAGTGTATAAACACTAAAACGGAGAATAAGGGTAGCGTACTCTATTATTAGATAAGCCTTTATTAAGAGTGATTTATAAACGTTGAGTAAGTTTTTGGCAGACTTTTGGCAGACTAAAAATTTAATAAATTAATTGCATTGGTTACACGAGCTTCACTATCGCTAGTCACATGGGTATATATATTTAAAGTCATCTCAACGGTTTCGTGGCCAAGAATTTTTTGAACATCAGTTGGCTTAATATTTGGATTACTCTCAAACAGTAAACTAGCAAAAGTGTGCCTAAATCTGTGGGTCGTAATATGCCGTAGTGATTTATTCTTATCATAAACTTGCCTTAGCCATTGTGCCGGTTTTGATAGACTAACGTACGTATCCTTATATGTGTGAAAAAGTTTATCAAATTCAGCATTGGCCAGTTTATATTTTCTCAATTCGGTTAATAGGTTGTCTGAAATGGGAACTGTACGTTTACTTTTTGTGCTTTTTGGACTACCTACAATCAGTTTGTTATTGAACCCACTCGTCAATGTTTTATTAATATCGATAGTTTTCGTTGTAAAATCAATATCTTTCCAGGTCAACGCAAGAGCCTCAGATCTACGAAGTCCAGTTGAAGCTAATAGGAGAAAGTAAACATATACTCTTTGATTAATAGACTTTGCAGTTTCAAGAAATTCAATCAACTCTTGCTTATTATAGAAGTTGTGTTCAGTGTCTCTATGAAGACGAGTACTCTTTTTCGGTAATATTACATTTGTGACAGGATTACCTGTTGCAAGGTCCATAGTAACTGCAAAGGTATACATACGATTTAAATAATTGTAGATAATTTTAAATTTAACAATTTCTTTTGCTTTTCTATCAACAAGCTGTTGGATGATGGGTGTGGTGATTTCATTTATGTAATATTTACCTAGGGTCGGTTTAATATGGTGATCAAAGACTTGCTGAGTTTTATTAGCTGTTGATTCTTTCACACTGATTTTATAGCTCTCAAACCAAAGCTTAAATAATTCTTCAATTGTTATTTCATCGTTAACTTTAGACTGTATGCCATCAACTTTCATCTTATTAAATACTGCGTTTGCCTCATTATAGGATTTAAAACCACGTCTCTTTGTATTGATTTTTTTTTTGGTTAGCTTATCTGTACCAAGATAAATATAGAATCCATATAGAGTTTGTCCATTTTTATTTTGATATTCAAAAATTGCGCTGTTTGTTCGTTTTGCCATTGTCGTAACACCTCCAAAGATGCTAAAATTGAGTATACAAAAAGCATGAGAGTGCCTTTTGTTGGTAGCCATATCCAACTTCTTGGCGGGAGGGGATATGGCTATTTTTTATGTTATAAATCAAGTAACTGTTTTTTCTTTGCTTCAAATTCATCCTGAGTTATTATGCCATCATCTAGTAAAGATTTAAACGATCTTAATTCGTCTGCTGTAGATACTTTATTTTCTTTAATTGCACTATTTAAGGGATTTCGTAGTTCTGGAATGAGCTTTGTATTGATTATCTGAGTTGCTTTAATAAACAAGTCTTTATTCGCTGCGCCTAATGAAATTGTGTTCGGTGCTTTAGCAGGATCTAAATTGCGATCAGTAGACCAATAATTTTTAGGTGTGTTTTGTAAACCCGGTGCGGAAACAGTAAAATATCCAGACATAAAATGAAAATCAACACTTGTATTTGATACCTGTGTTAAAGGCATGGAGAAGTTACCTTGTCCTATCATGTGACCAGTCATATAACCGGATTTAATGATGTATAATGTCTGATCAGTAACAATTAAAAACTCCTTAAAGTCTCCCTTAAGCATAATTATGACCATTTCACTAGATGGGACCAGTTGAGTAGCTAAATTAATAAGTACGTCTTGATCGGTATTTATAAACAAGCCGGAATTACTATATTTAATTTGATTAATTACCTTATAATTATCGTTATTCGAAGTGATTGAAGATTTTTCAAATTTTGATATAGCATCGTTAAATTTGGAAGTAAAAGTATTTAAGTTATCAGAGTCCAGCAATTCAAACGGAATTAGATCAACGATGTCATTATTAAGTATAATGTGGATTGTGCCTTTAACTGAGAATATTTTAGGATTTAAAAATCTTATATATGGCGTTTGATTTAATGGTATCGTTTTTTCTTCATCGTTTTTGTTTTTATAATATAAGTTATCATCATCAAACCTTAAAAAATAATGTTTACCACATGTGGTGACCTGTTCCATTGTTATTCCTCCAGAATCAGAACCTATTCTGATATAATATATTTGTGTTAATTATCACCAATGCCTCACTCGTGCCAGCGAGTGGGGTGTTTTTCTGTTTTAGACTAGTCAAAAGCAATTAGTTTAGATTCACCATTGGAATTGAATCGTAGCTAGTCACCAGACTTGGGGTGGAGCTTAGTTAACGTTAATTGTTTTAGTCCCAATGGTAGTAAAATCTTCGTTAGAAAATTCAATAGTAACCGGTGTGTCATTAACAAGCTTAAACATCATAACTGTTTCAACTGTTTTGCCAGGTAATAAGCTGTTATTTAGGTTATCTTCTTGAGCTTGTAGTGGATTATTGCCATTTTCATCCAAAGCTAATGTTCCTGGGTCTAAATTAACATTTGACGTATCTGTCTTTTGTTTAGCGTGGATAACCATGTAAAAATTGGATGGATCTTGTTCTTCGTCCGAATTATTCTTGATTGTGTTGTAAATAACTAATACCTTCTCACCATCTTCAATACCATCACGGATTTCAGACTTGGTAAGCGTCATGGTCTCCATTCCTGCATAAAAGACATTGTCATTGTAGAACCACTCTTTATCAGGCGATGTAGGAATCTTGACGGGCTCGCTACTGGACTTCTTGGTTGATTGTTTAGTAGATTTCTTACTTTCTACTTTTGAAGCTTTTTCAGCGCTGTCATTTGACGATCCTCTATCATTACTACATGCAGACAATAGTAGTGCAGCGGATAGCATTGTCCCAACTAGTAAAATGGTCTTTTTCATTACATATTCCTCCATTACCAGAATTCTGGTATAATTTATCTGTTATTAGAGTTACCCAAGTCACCGTTGCCGCGGTGGCTTTTTTATTTCATTTGTTGTAAGAATACTGGTTGATGTGATTTTATTTTTAAAGTAGGACTTGCAAATATTAATTCTGGTCGACGACCTCTGTTGTTATTATTTGCCGAATATCTTAATTCATACTCAAATCTAAACTTGGCCGATCTATACAATTCAGATATTTGTTGTTGCTTATCATAGGTTGTTATCCATTTATGTTTGTTCAACGATAATATTTCTTTTGCTAAATCTTCGTGGCCAGATTCATCAAATGATGAATAGTATAGATTTGAACCTTGCTCAAAGTAAGGTGGATCGAAGAAAATAAAGTCTTTATACTCATCCAGAGATTCTCGCATTTGCGGAATCATGTCCAGCGCGTTCATTCTGGTTAATTTGATATGCTCAGACATTGAGGCAATAATATTAATTTTGTTGATGATAGTTTCTTTATTGAAACGGGCATATATTTTTGTATTTGCTTGTTGATATCCACCAATTGGCCCACCGGTAATTATTCCGCTTCTATTTGTTCGATTTAAAAAAAGAGTACTAAATGCGTTATCAATAGAATTCTGATGGTTTTTTTCTTTAAAATAAATAGATCTTTGTTCTCTCCAATATTCAATATTATACTGATCAGAGTTGTCACTACCATAATAGTCAAATGGCACCTGTCTGATTCTATTAATTAATTGGTCCGGTTTATTTAGAATTGCATTCCAAACTGAATAAATAGATTTATCATAATCGTTTATCCATATTGATTTAACCAGGCCATTTTTTAGTAGTTTAATTGGTAAACCGGCTCCTCCTGCAAATGGCTCGCAGTATGTTCCACTAATTCTGTTAATTTCTAAGAGATTAACAACAAAATCATATAACTGAGTTTTTCCACCGGGGTAGCGAAATGGTGAGTCTGTTCGTGGCATCGTAGTCGCCTCCTTATCACCAAGCTATCATAATTCCACTCATTTGGCCAGAATAAATTACCCAAAAAGATGGGATTTATTCTTTTTATCAACCGCGCGAAGTGCGTTGTTGTAATGTTTAATGAATTCTTCCAATACCAGTCGATTATTTTGCTCGCCAAAATAATCTTGCAATAAGTGTGTTTTACTAAAGAAATCGATAATATTTTTCCACCATTTTATACTCTCATGTATTTCTTCAAAAGAATTTTTTGAGATGGTGTTGAACTTTTCTTGAATCTTCGAGCTTGTGTATAATGATAATTGTGAAGTATACTCCAAGGAATTCCAAAATTTTTGGTGTTTAATAGGATCATTAGCGTAGTCTTTTAAGATATTAAATAGGAATATCTCCGGAGGACAAAAAGTAGGCAAAAAAATGATATTATCCGCATTTGGGTTGCTGGTATGAAAGCCTTTGCTAAATTCTGTATTCTGCAATGCTTCATTATTATCAATTCCGTTTCTTAGTCTTGCATCTCCATCTAAAACAATAAGAATGGACTTAAAATAGTCATCTTTTTCTACTAAGGTTTTGAGATGATTCTTCCCAAGGCTTACGTTTACGCTTGTAATTGTTACATTGGGATTTCCAAAAGGTAACTCAAGAGATTTTGCAGCGTCTAATAATAAGTCTAAAGTATCTGACGTACTTTTGTCTTCACAATATATTTTAATTTCGGGGCCTCTAAATGAGATCTGATTAAACAAATCTGCTTTTAGTAATTCATAGTCATTTTGTTTTGAGACACGTGGGATATTAGTATCTTTAAAATAGACAAGTCGAAAATCGCTTTGATTCGGAACATCAAGTTTAATGATTTCTTTCAAAATTGTGAGTGAATGTGTGGTTATAACTATTTGCAAATTTAAGTCGTTTGAGAGAATAACTAATAAGTTCCACAAACGTAAGACGGCGCTTGGATGAAGAGAGGCATCTAACTCATCAATGCATAAAACGCCGCCATTATAGTTGGTGGGATCATTTTCTTTTATTGCATAGAAGTCCGTCAACGCCGACACTATACTGCTTAGGTTATCTTGTCCGACTGATTGTGTGTCGTTTGTTGTATCTTTGATAGTTAAAACTAAATGTTTTTTTCCAAGCCTCTCTTTTTCAACAAAATAAGCTGTGACATTCTCTGGGTCAATGGAATTGGGTAAAACGGAATTATAACATTTGGCAAAAAAGTCAGCGTAATTTTTTCTAAAAATGTTATTATTTTTTGCTACTTGGGTAGATTTTAGTTCGGTTTCGCCAAGCGGTAATAGTCTTGAAAGGCTCAGATAAATTGTTGGTACTTGTATCCTTTTAGAATCAGTTATGTCGAATGCTTCTTTTGCATCTTCAATTGCTTGTTTCTGTGTAACGTCAGTTTGACTGTCAATAGGGATAGAAGTTCTTGGAAGTGGTCTGATACCACGATTAGCTGCAGTATAATCATTAAATCCAATTCGTTTGGTTAGATAGTATTGAGTGTTAATCATTTGATCATAATCAATAAACAAACGATATGATTTATAATCTTCTTTTTCAGAAATTTTGAATAGCTCTGAGAATTCAGGCCTGAATGCTATTCCGTTTAATCTTCTTGGCTGATCACGACTGTTAGTTCCAGTCGTAGAAGCAATAAGCGATAGCAGACTTGATTTACCAATCCCATTCTCTCCTGATATTACAGTAATTCTCTGTCCAAAGGTAAAATTGATATTATGAAACTTCCGAAAGTTTTCAATTTTCATACTACGATATTTCATTATGTACAACCTCCATCATTTCAGTTGTTTTTTAACACCCACCGCCGGAATCGGACCGGCGCAGAGGTCACCAGACGTGGGGGGATATGGCTATTTTATATGCAGTTAATTATTTGAATTAAAACTTTATTGTAGCATCTGGAAAAACATTTCCGGTACCGGTGCTGTTGACATAGACATCGTCAAACTGAATTTTAAAACTGGTTAATTTGGCTGCTTCTTCTGCAGGGACCCAAAAAAGCGTCCAGATTGTCTTTTTTGCCTTACTTCCGACTTCTGCTGGGTCACCACCAGACACTCCTGTATCATCATCTAGCTGGGTACCATCACTCAAGATAAGTGCTTCGGGTCCGTATATATCCGCCCGTTCTTTTGTATTATTGTTTAACTCTGTTTCGATAGCTATTACATAAAAAAACTCTCCGGTGGCACTAGGAAAACTATCTTTAGTATTTTCTTTGTCCAAGTCGTCTTTGGGAGTAAATTTGGTCAAGCGTACTTCTTTTAGGTTAACGGTATAACCGCCCTTAGATAGAGTTTTATTAGGATTAACAACTTTAACATCTTGTGTTTTTCCAAAGTATGTAAACTGTTGTGGTAATACTTTCTTTTCGCCTTTAGGAATTTCCACATTAACATTTTGACTTGCACTTTTACTTTCGCCTTTAGGAATTTCCACATTAACATTTTGACTTGCACTTTTACTTTTGCCTGTATTAGTTGTATCTTTCCCTCCACATGCAGTCAATAATACGGCAGCTGAAAAGGCTACAAATCCAGCTGTGAGTAATTTTTTCATTCTTATTTTCCTCCAAATAAATTCAGCTTTTTAAGTCGTCAGATTTGGACATCTTCTTGGCAGGAGAGGATATGGCTATTTTCTTAATCTAGCCTAGTCGTTCAAGTGTTGTATTGCATATTCTGCTTCTTCAGAGGTAAATTTTTCACCAGAAGACGAAGTTAGTTGGTCACGAATTGCATCTGGTGACATTGACATGTCTTCCTGATAGCTTTTAGCCTTAGCTAACGCATTCTTTTTCCAGTCTGCCTTAACTTTCCCCATAGCGTAGTTTGCTTCTTCTTGGGTGAATTTCTCACCGGATGATGATACTAGTTGTTCTTGGACAGATTGTTTTGACATATCCATTGTTGTTGCATACGACTTAGCCTTTTCAAGCGCATTTTTATTCCAATCAGCTTTCACGTTATCAATTGCATACTGTGCTGCTTCAGCACTGAATTGTTCACCGGCTTCTGAAGTTAATTGATCATATACTCCTTGTTTAGACATGTTCATCATTGATGCATATGATTTGGCCTTTGCCAAAGCTGATTTGTATTCAGCAGGTACATCAACCTTTTTGGATGATGATGATTTTTCTTTACTTTTACTAGACGATTGTTCTGTCTTTTCTGATGTATCAGCAGATGATGTAGATTCTTTATCTCCGCCCCCGCCTAGTGAAGATCCAATTCCAGCCACCACGATTACCGCAAGTACCCAGAACCAAATTCGTTTGTAGAAAGGTTTCTTTACCTTATATGTCTTTCCATCTTCGCCCGTTACTTTTTTCGCCATATTACTTATTCCTCCGTTACCAGAATTCTGGTATAATTTATTTGTTGTAATAGTTACCCAAGTCACCGTTGCCGCGGTGGCTTTTTATTATTTCTTCTTTATAAAAAATGCAATTAACATAATTACGGCAGCTATGATCAGGGCAGCCTTCCAATATGCTACTACTGCAGCAATTATCAAAATTCCAACGCCAATAGCTATTGCAATGTTCTTGCTCGAAGAATCAGTGCTGCCAGCTGATTGATTTTGAGTCTTTTTTTTATGAGAACCAGTACTTGTCTTCACTAAATCTCCAACTCCAAAGGTTGTCCTGTGATAAATTGCATTTTTGACTGATTTTTCGGGATTCTTAATGAATCCCATTCCTTTTTTTCCGTACCAAGGATTTACCGCACCCTTTACTTGTCGTTTCCATTTACCTGTTGTTCGTGCTTTAATGGATCTCTTTAAACTCGGTGTTCTAAGTCCTACTTTCATTTTTATTCCCCAATCTTATAAAAGTCTCTGGTTTCTTTGATGACGTAGTCTCTCAAATATTGTGGTATAGCATATGCGTCGATAAACTGATCTATGTCAGCAGATTCAGGTTCTATTTCAGCAAAGTGGTATTGAACTAACAACTCTATTCCACCAATATTGGCTTTATACTCAACGCCGTATTTACCCTTGTATGTAGTGTGATAGTACAATTTTGACTGTGTATCATCGCCATTGGTAACATGAGTGATTTCGTGAGCCAATTGAAATGGTAATTCTTTTTCGTTTGGCCAGTTCATGTTTATTATCACAAGTTTTTCTTCTGGATATGCGGCCGAAGGAGAATCAGGAGTTAGTTCACGAGTTAGTTCATAGCCGATTTTTTTGTCCCACGCATAATTCAAAAGATAATCAAATGCGTCATTGTTCATTACTTATCACGTCTACTTTCTAGGATACGTTTTATTACGTCCAAGTCCTCGTCTGGAATTTTCTTACCTTGATAAGTGAATACCGCATGGTCCTCAAAAGCATCTGCTAGTTCTACTCGTGAGAACGTGTCATCTCTATATCGTGGGTCTATAAATGACTTATGAACGTTGAAATAATCCGCTATCTTCTGAAGATTGCCAGCATTGGGTAATGATTTTCCTGTTACGTAACCATTTAAAGTGGCCAGTGGTAAATCTAAATCATCTGCGACTTGAGATTGGGTTTTTCCATGATTATTGATTAATTGTTTTATGTTTTTGGATATATCTTTTCGAGCCTGTAACTCTGCAGGCGTTAATTCGTTTCTTGACATAAAAATTTACCTCGTGAACACATTATATGAAATAACACGTAAATATTCAATATAATTTCGATTTTTTTCGTTTTTATATTGACAGTTACGAATATATTCGTATAATTGATTGAGTAAAGGCGTTGACGATAATCTCAAAACAAAGACGGGTGCGACATATAAAAAAGGCTCGTCATGGAAAGTCACAAGTGCAAGAATCGTTGACGGACAAGCGTACTATCTCATCGGTACGAACACTTGGATAGGTGGCAAGGATACAAAATAAAATAAAGCCTCTACCGTTTGGTAGGGGCTATTTTTTGTGGGAAAGTTTAGTTTTATAGATCAAGTTTTTGGCAGACTTTTGGCAGACTAAATCTGAATATCTATGAAAATAGGCAAAGACAAAATGACGTTAAATCAACATTACGAACGTTTGCGAAAGTGTATAAACACTAAAACGGAGAATAAGGGATTCGAACCCTTGATACAGATATAATCCATATACATGATTTCCAATCATGCTCCTTCGGCCGCTCGGACAATTCTCCAAAATAAAACTCCGGATGTCAGACTCGAACTGACGACATCTTGATTAACAGTCAAGCGCTCTACCAACTGAGCTAATCCGGAATAACTACTCCAATAATTATAGCGTTTGCATCTTCCACTTGTAAAGTCTATTGGAGAAAAATGCTAAATAAAAACCACTCATCTGAGTGGTTGAAATTTACTATTATTTACCAGCTTGCTTTCTTAACGCCAGGGATTTGGCCCAGATGGGCTAGACGTTTGAAATTGAGCCGAGACATCCCGAACTTACGCATATATGCACGTGGACGTCCATCAATTTGATCGCGATTGCGCAAACGATTAGGATTAGAATCTTTTGGTAGCTTTGCGAGAGCTTCATAATCGTGTGCAGCCTTTAGTTCCTGCCGTAAAGCTGCATACCTTGCGACCATTTGTTCTTGTTTTCTAAACTTTGCGATTTTAGATTTCTTAGCCAAGAAGTTACTCCTTTCCGTAGAAATGAACTATTTGATTTGATTAATATACCATATTCACTTACAAAAAACAAGTGAAATAATTTGAAATAAAGTAACGCAGTTGATTTTTCGGCGGTACGACTAAGAAATAATAAAGATAATCACTTTAATTTTACACGGATATTTAAGTGCTGTAAAATTATACACGTCAAATGTTATTAATGAATTGGAGGGATAGAGTGAAGAAAAAATTGCTTTCTAGTTTGGTGCTGACTCTTGCGGCGCTCCTGATCCTAGTTGGTTGCAGCAATGGTGTGAAGAAAGATGACGGGGAGATTAACGTTGTTACCACAACTGATTTTTATGGTGAGGTAGCTACAGCTGTGGTGGGAACTAAAGGTAAGGTCACAGCGGTGATTAACAGTTCGAAGACTGATCCCCATGATTTTGAACCAACAACGAAAACTGCCAAGCAGGTTGATAATGCGGATTTAGTTATTCAAAATGGTTTAGGATATGACAGCTGGATGAAACAGTTAATTAAGGTTCAGAACACCGAAGCCATTGATGTGGGCGTCGACGTCGCAAAGAAGAAGACGGGAGACAATCCTCATATCTGGTACTATCCAGAGATTATGAGCAAATTGGCTGATCGAATTGCGGCAGATCTTGGTGGTAAATATCCTACGTCAAAGGATTATTTCCGCAAAAACGCTGAGAAATACAAAAAGAGTTTAAAACCAATGCAAGAATTGGTCGCCGAGATGAAGAATAAATATCTGGATAGCTCAAATAAGGTTGCTTTTGTTAGCGAACCTGTCTTTGATTATTCTATCAAGGCCCTTGGCTTTAAGATTGGTAACCCGGAATTTGAGGCAGCTATCGAGAAAGAGACCGACCCTAGTCCGCAATCAATCGAAGAGATGAGGAAACAAATTAAGCAACGCAAGGTCCGTTTTTTTGTCGTCAATGAACAAGTAGACAATCCTGTCATTAGCGAACTGGTTGAGCTGGCAGACAAGAATAATGTCCCCGTCTTAAAGGTGACTGAGACGTTACCTGAGGGTAAGACATATATTCAATGGATGACTGACACGTATAAAAACTTAGAGCGAATTCTACTCCTGAATGCTCGGAAATAAAGAAGGAAGATTGAAATTATAAAAAAATTATTGCAGCAACAGTGCTTCTTGGCACAGTCCTACTTACCCTGTCTGGTTGTAGCTATTATAACTCTACCTATAAGGGCAGTACCGCTTATGCGGTAGTTCCTGAGGGTGTCAAGACTAAGTCAAAGAATAGTGACGGATCCGACTATAAGAAGAATGGTGAGCAGTACTACTACTACAGTTATAATTTTAAATGGGTGCTTGAAGACGGCACAACGAAGGAAGTTTCATGGCACAGCCAGGAATCCGCAAATCCAACTATGCTCGAGGCAGGCAGCTATGTTAAAGGAGAGGTCTCAGATAAGCGTGTGACTAAGGGTCCAAATGCGGTTTCTGAGGGTGATATCCCTGCAAAAGTACTAGAAAAATTACGTTAGCGATAAAGTAGCCGATTGGCTTCTTTTTATTTTGACTAAAAAATTAAAAAATTAGCTAAATCTGTTGCCAAGTATATTGGCATCTGGTATATTAATACATGTTGTCAGAGAGACGGAATTATGGCCCGTTGGTCAAGTGGTTAAGACACCGCCCTTTCACGGCGGTATCATGGGTTCAAATCCCGTACGGGTCATTTACATTATGGAGGATTAGCTCAGCTGGGAGAGCGTCTGCCTTACAAGCAGAGGGTCACAGGTTCGAACCCTGTATCCTCCATCACCAAAAGCTTCATCGCTAATAGTCGATGAGGCTTTTTTATTATTTAAATTCCGGCTAGATTATGTTAATATAGACAAGTTACAATCCCGATAGGATTCAGTGGAATCGTTCCGCTGGAGATGCCTTGTAACCGATAAATAGTAGGGGGACTACATAATGGAAAAGAGATTATTTACTTCTGAATCAGTTTCGGAAGGTCATCCAGACAAGATTGCCGATCAGATTTCTGATGCCATTCTTGATGCAATGCTCACACAGGATCCGGATGCGCGCGTTGCGTGTGAGACTGTTGTGACTACCGGTCTAGTACTCGTGGTCGGAGAAATCACTACTAGTGCTGATGTCGATATTCAGGCGTTGGTACGCAAGACTATTCTGGAAATCGGCTATGACAGACCAGAATTAGGATTTGACGGTCATCACAGTGCGATTCTGATTGATATCGATGAACAATCACCCGATATTGCTGGTGGTGTTGATGATTCACTCGAAGTACGGGAGAATCAAAATGATGTCGATCAATTCGACCAAATTGGTGCCGGCGATCAGGGCTTGATGTTTGGTTTCGCTATCGACGAGACACCCGAGTTAATGCCACTACCAATCACGCTTGCTCACGGCTTGATGCGGCGTGTTGCTCATTTACGTAAAGCAAGAATTTTGCCATGGTTACGCCCTGACGCAAAAGCTCAGGTGACAGTCGAATATGATGAGCATAATCACCCTCAGCGGGTCGATACAATTGTCATTAGTACACAGCATGATGAGGACGTTGATAATGTGACTATCAGGTCTGCGATGATTGACCAGGTGATTAAGCAGGTAATTCCGGCTAATCTACTTGATCAAGACACCAGGTTCTTGATTAACCCTAGTGGCCGTTTTGTGATTGGTGGCCCACAAGGTGATGCAGGGCTGACCGGGAGGAAGGTAATCGTTGATACCTATGGTGGCTATGCTCGACATGGTGGCGGTGCTTTCTCTGGTAAAGATGCCACTAAAGTTGACCGTTCTGCTAGCTATGCTGCACGTTACATTGCTAAGAACATCGTTGCAGCCAAGATTGCTTCTAAGATTGAAGTGCAGCTAGCTTACGCGATTGGTGTGGCCCATCCGGTCAGCATCAACGTCAACACTTACGGTACCAGTAAGGTTAACGCTGAAGATTTAGTGAAGGTAATTCGCGAGGTGTTCGACCTGCGACCTGCAGGAATTATCCAGATGCTCGATTTAAAACGTCCAATTTACCAGCAGACGGCTGCATACGGCCACTTTGGCCGGCCAGACCTTGATTTGCCTTGGGAGAGAACGGATAAGGTAGACGCACTACTCAATTTATTAAAATAAAGAAGTGAACGTTTGGGACTTTTCCAAGCGTTTTTTTAAGGGAAATTTGATGGAAAAGAAAACAAATACGGTTGTAGTAACAGTTGCAATCTTTATCGCCACATTTATGACTGCAATTGAGGGCACGATTGTCTCGACGGCCATGCCAACGATTGTGTCAGATTTGCACGGCCTGAATATCATGAACTGGGTCGTCTCCATCTTCTTGCTGATGACCGCCGTTTCTACGCCGGTTTATGGCAAGCTGGCCGATTCTCTCGGACGGAAACCGATATTTATTTTCGGCTTAATCGTGTTTATTGTTGGCTCGGCTCTCTGTGGACTGGCACAGAACATGGTCAGCCTGATTATCTTTCGTGTGATTCAAGGACTGGGCGCCGGAGCAATCCAACCTGTCTCATTTACGATTATCGCAGATATCTACCCAATTGAGAAACGGGCCAAGGTGCTGGGCTTCAACGGCTCTGCTTGGGGCATTGCCTCCATTCTGGCACCGTTATTGGGTGGGTTCATTGTAGAACAATTTAGTTGGCATTGGGTGTTTTACCTCAACTTACCAATCGGATTGCTGACGATTGTGCTGATCATGGTTTTTTTGCGTGAGCCAAGACGAAAGATGAATACCATAATCGATTATAAGGGCACTAGTTTGCTCGTGATTTTCCTTGTGGTAATCATGTTACTGTTACAAGAACTGGGCCAAATACAGAATTGGTTCCTACCTGTGATTCTTGTTCTATTAGCAATTGGTAGTGGCCTGTTATTCTGGCATGTGGAACAGAATTCGCAGGATCCGATTCTTCCGGTTTCCATCTTGAAAAATAAGCAGTTTCTGGGCATTAATGTTGTCACACTATTGATTAGTGGCTTCTTAATTGGGTTCGAATTCTATTTGCCGATTTGGATGCAAGGTATTCTTGGTGAGCCGGCGACAGCCGCTGGTTTCGCAGTGACCCCAAGTTCTATTCTCTGGATTCTTGGCTCGTTCGTGACGGGGCATTTGCTCACTAAAATTAGTATTCAAAAAATTCTCTATCTTTCGCTGTCGTTCTTGCTGGTGGGTAATTTATTGCTGATTGTTGTTCCCGAATCCACACCGTTCCTCTTCTTCTTTTTGATTGCGGCGCTCTGTGGCTTTGGCTTTGGTACAGCAATCACGGCGACGGCTGTGGCATCTCAGACTGTTGTCTCAAAGGAAAATATTGGCGTGGCAACTTCCTTTAATTCACTCGTGAAGTACCTAGGTCAAACAATGATGGTCTCGATTTTCGGTATTGTATTCAACATGTACGTTGCTAAGGGCTTAGATGGTCAGCCAAACTTAACGCAGGCGATGATGAACAAGGTCGTTAATTCGGCTGATGCTAAAAAAATGGACCCAACATTGTTGGCTCCATTACAAAATATTTTGTTCTCTGCTTTGAAGGGGGTCTTCTACGCCTCAATCGTCGTGATTATCATCGCGTTCTTCGTTAATTTAATGAATCGCGCGCAAAGGGAGTCGAAGTTGGGTTAAAGGATAGCCGGTAGCGGTAGTACAGATAGAGGCTAACCATGATAAATGTTAATCCTAGTAAGAAGCCACCGAGGACGTCGCTTGGAAAGTGAACGTGCAGGTAGATGCGGCTATAGCCGATTAGGATAGGCATGCTACCAAAGATTAATGTCGCCAGAGTTTGTAGCACATGGCTTTTTACCAGAATTATCGTGACAATAATCAAAAGGCTAAAGAAGGTGATTGAGCCGATTGAATGGCCTGACGGAAACGAGTAGCCGCCAGCGTGCACCAGGTGGTGGGCAGTAGGCCGTGGTCGTTTTATAATGTGCTTGACGATTGAGTTGGTCAGATTGGCGAGGGCCATCGTGCCTGCAAAATATAGTGCTAGTGGGTAGCGTTTGATTAAAAGAAGTAGCGCAGCCGCGATAATCGTCAAAACAGTCATGGTCTTGGTATTACCAACAACGGTGATTGAACGCGCAAATATGAGGTTGGTTTCATTGTGATTAACAATTACGTTGATCAGAGTTTTGTCGAAGCTGTTGATTACCGGTTGACTAGTGGCAACCAATATTGCCCAGGTAAGGAAGAGCAGAAGTAATACTAGGCTGGCAATGCCAAATTTACGAGCACGGATTTGATTCTGATTCATGTGAGATTCATCCTTTAACTTTTCATTCTAATGTGGTAAATTATAACTATTATTGATTCAAAGATAAAGGCACAAGAGTAGTAGAGTGGAGAACTTTGCAGAGAGTGGTTGGCTGGTGTGAAACCATAAGAGGAAATTCGAACTCGCTTGAATATTGCCAAACGTCGGTCACGTTACGACCAAATGAGCGCCACATTACGTGGAACTTAGGTGGTACCGCGAATATTTCGTCCTATTGATTTTAATCAATGGGACTTTTTTATTAGGAGGAAGAAAATGGCATATAACCATAAAGTTGTTGAGGCAAAGTGGCAGAAGTATTGGGCAGAGCACAAGACTTTCAAGACTACAGAGGATAAGAACAAAAAGAATTTCTACGCATTAGATATGTTCCCATATCCATCTGGTAAGGGGCTACATGTCGGGCATCCAGAAGGCTACACCGCAACTGACATTATCAGTAGAATGCGTCGGGCACAGGGCTATAATGTATTGCACCCAATGGGTTGGGATGCATTTGGCTTGCCCGCAGAGCAGTATGCGATGGATACTGGCAACGATCCAGCAGAGTTTACCAAAGAGAATATCGCCACGTTTAAGAAGCAGATTAACATGCTCGGATTCTCGTATGACTGGGACCGCGAAGTGAATACGACTGATCCGAACTTCTATAAGTGGACCCAGTGGATTTTTGAACAAATGTACAAAAAAGGTTTGGCATACGAGGCCGAGGTACCGGTCAACTGGAGTCCTGATTTAGGTACAGTTGTGGCGAACGAAGAGGTCATTGATGGTAAAACTGAGCGTGGGGGCTATCCAGTTTACAGGAAACCGATGCGGCAGTGGATGCTGCGGATTACTGCCTATGCTGATCGCCTACTAGATGACTTAGACCTCGTTGATTGGCCGGAGAGTATCAAAGAGATGCAGCGAAACTGGATTGGGCGCTCAACTGGGGCACAGGTGACCTTTAAGGTTGCGGCGACTGATGCCCAGTTCAACGTCTTCACTACGCGGCCTGATACGCTCTTTGGGGCTAGTTACACTGTTTTGGCGCCTGAGCATGAACTTGTGAGCCAAATCACGACACCTGCTCAAAGAGAGACTGTGGATGCGTATATCAAGCAGACTGAGCAGAAGAGCGACCTCCTTAGAACTGATTTGAATCACGATAAAACGGGTGTCTTTACCGGTGCCTTCGCCATTAACCCGGTTAACGGCGAGAGATTACCAATCTGGATCAGTGACTACGTGTTGGCCAGCTATGGTACTGGCGCCGTGATGGCTGTGCCAGCCCACGATGACCGTGACTTTGAATTTGCCCAGAAATTTGACTTGCCGATTAACGAAGTAGTTGCCGGTGGTGATGTTACTAAGGAAGCCTTTACTGGTGACGGTGAGCACGTGAACTCGGACTTCTTAGACGGTCTGTACAATGAGGAAGCCATTCAGAGAATGACGGACTGGTTAGAGGAGCATCAGGTTGGTCAGAAAAAGGTTAACTACAAACTACGCGACTGGTTATTTAGCCGCCAACGTTATTGGGGTGAACCAATTCCGGTTATTCACTGGGAAGATGGCGAGACAACCCTAGTGCCTGAGGATGAGTTGCCATTACGCTTACCATTTACCAAGAACATTGCACCTTCAGGGACAACCGAGAGTCCGCTGGCGAACATCACCGACTGGGTCAATGTGGTTGATAAAAATGGCCGAAAAGGGCGCAGAGAAACCAACACAATGCCTCAATGGGCGGGTAGTTCTTGGTACTACTTAAGATATATTGATCCAAATAATGATAGAGAATTAGCCGATCCTGAGAAACTAAAAGAGTGGTTACCGGTTGACCTCTACGTGGGTGGTGCCGAGCACGCCGTGTTGCACCTCCTCTATGCCCGTTTCTGGCATAAGGTATTGTATGATTTAGGCGTTGTACCAACGAAGGAGCCATTCCAGAAGCTTTATAATCAAGGCCTTATTTTGAAAAACCACGAGAAGATGTCGAAGTCAAAGGGCAATGTTGTGAACCCAGACGATGTCATTGCCGAGTTCGGTGCCGACTCATTACGCGCATACGAGATGTTTATGGGACCGCTCGACGCCGCAATTGATTGGGCCGACGATGGTCCGGCCTCCACTAAGAAGTTCCTGGACCGGGTATGGCGGTTGTTCGTGAACGACCTCGATGTGACGCCGATTCTGACGGATAAGGTCGGTGCAAAGAACGACGGTAAGCTAGACAAGGTTTACAACGAAACGGTCAAGAAGGTAACGGAAGACTTTGAATCAATGCATTTCAACACGGCAATTAGCCAGATGATGGTCTTCATCAACGAGGCGTACAAGGTGGATATCATCCCGACGGAGTATGCTGAAGGGTTCGTGCAGCTGTTAGCACCTGTTGCACCCCACATGATGGAAGAAATTTGGCAAATTATGGGTCATGAAACAAGCATATCGTTTGCGGCTTGGCCAACATATGATGAATCAAAACTCGTTGAAGACACCGTAGAAATTATTGTTCAGGTGAACGGCAAGGTCCGCGGTAAGTTCCAGGTTGCTCGGGATACCGCAAAGGACGAGGTTGAACGTTTAGCCTTGACTGAAAAGCATGTTGTATCCTTCTTGAAGGGACAGGAGCCAAAAAGGGTGATTGTGATTCCAAACAAAATTGTCAATATCGTCTTGTAAACACTAAATTTTTCCTAAAGTCATATGAATTGTGACTGTAAATTTGTATGATAGAAATAATAGGGAATAGGAAGACTTTATGCAGAATAAAAATTCGCAGCCCACGAGCTCGCACGAAAGCTTGATTCGTGGCTCTGCCTGGATGACATTTGGCTCAATTTTTTCACGAATCTTAGGGGCAATCTATATTATTCCGTGGTACGCCTGGATGGGGGACCATGGGAACGTGGCTAATGCGTTAACTGCTAAGAGCTACAATATTTACAGCCTCTTTTTGATTATTTCAACCGCCGGAATTCCTGGTGCCGTTGCCAAGCAGGTAGCTCACTACAACGCTTTAAATGAGTATGGCGTGGGCAAGCGACTGTTCAAGAGTGGACTTGGCCTAATGGTGTTGCTGGGTATTATCTCGGCTGCGGTCATGTATTTCCTCGCCCCAATCCTTAGCGGAGGGGATCTACGGCAGGTACCGGTGTTGCAAAGCTTAGCCATCGCTGTGCTAATCATACCCGTGATGAGCCTGACTCGCGGGTTCTTTCAGGGCTACAACAACATGGCACCAAGCGCCCTATCACAGTTCGTCGAACAGCTGGCCCGTGTCATCTGGATGCTCCTAACTGCTTTTATCATTATGCAGGTACAACATGGAGACTTCCTAGATGCCGTGGTCCAATCCAACCTTGCTGCCGCTATTGGTGCGGTGTTTGGTTTGTTATTGCTGGTGTATTTCTACAAAAAAAAGCAGGCAGACATTAATGAACTTGTGTTGAATAGCAACCACGAGGTTGAGGTTTCTACTAAGAGCCTGTTGGGCGAAATAGTCCGGCAATCGATTCCGTTTATTATCCTCGATTCCGGAATTACATTCTTCCAGTTGATTGATCAGTACACGTTTCACCCACTGATTAAGTTGTTTGTGGTAGCGGACTATGACCGGATCGAAAGCTGGTATGCTTTATTTGGTCTGAACGCCAACAAGTTAATCATGATTATCGTGTCTTTAGCCACCGCGATGGCCGTGACATCTATTCCTTTACTAGCGGGTGCGCATGCCAGAAGAAATACACGAGATATTCGCGATCAGATTGAGAGTACTTTGGAACTGTTTTTGTTCGTGATGCTGCCAAGTAGCATGGGAATGGCGGCTATTGCGCAGCCAATCTACACAATCTTCTATGGTTATGACGCTACCGGAGCGAGCGTGCTCTACCTATCAGCATTTATCTCGATTCTCCTGGGCTTGTTCGCCGTCCTTGTAGCTATTATGCAGGGATTATCTGAGAATGGCCTAGCCATCAAGTATCTTGTGATCGGGATCTTGTTAAAGTTTGCACTGCAATTGCCGGCAATCTACTTCTTCAAGCTGTATGGTCCGCTGTTGGCTACTGCCGCTGGCATGGGAATTACTTGTTGGCTGGCGCTTTATCACATGAAAACGAGCTATCATTACAATCAGCCACGTCTAGAACGTAGATTCATCGGTATTGCGGCATTCTCTCTGTTAATGTTTGGCGCTGTTAGTGGTACTTTGAAGTTGCTGTACCTCTGGTTGTCTGAAACAAGCAGGTTTCATGCGGTTATTGCCATCGTCGTGGCACTAGTTGTCGGAGTGTTAGTTTACGGTTTCTGTGTGTTGAAGACCGAACTTGCACAGAAGATTCTCGGCGAGAAAATTAATGGTCTGTTGCGAAAATTACATATTAGAATTTAAATTAAAAATGCTTAGTCAGCTATACTCCTAGTTCATTGGACACGGAAATAATTAAAATTCCGGTCGAACAAACTAGGAGTATTTATTTTGACTAGGCATTTTGCTTGCTGAATTGTTGGATTACTTGGGGAAGGAGGTGAGACAGCTTGGCTGGGAGCACGACATAGTCCTGCTGTGCAATCTGGTCTCCCGTGAAACTGTGCAGATAAACTGCGGCATTAACCGTATTTGTTGTGGTACCGAACTGGGCAACGATTCCGGCAATGATACCGGTAAGTGTGTCACCCATGCCACCGGTAGCCATTCCAGGATTTCCTAACGGATTCTGCCAAACAGTAGGGGACTGATCGTATACTTTTGTCCTCTCTGATTTCAGCACGAGTGTGGCGTGGTCAGATAACTTGGCTAGTTGAGTGCTATTCTGCAAATCGGTCTGCGCGGCAATTTTCACGCCGCTGAGTCGTTGCCATTCCATTTGGTGTGGCGTCAGAATAATTTGTGCTTTACAGTCGTTAATTAATGCAGGATTTTCAGCCGAAATTGTGAGTGCGCTCGCATCGATGATACACGTCTGCTGCTCAACGAGTAGCTTGAGACACGTTTTTACTAGTTCGAGGGCAAAAGGGGTCGTACCAAGACCGGGGCCAATTACAACGATGTCTGCTGCCTTTATTGCCGGCACCAGCAACTCTTGTGCATGGTAGTCGATAAACATCGCTTCTGGAATTCGGGTATGGAGTGCGGCATTGTTGATGCTGTTGGTCGCCACAGTAATTAGGCCAGCGCCTGTATTCAGACAGGCTTCAGCCGCCATAATGATGGCGCCACCGAATTGTTCGTTTCCACCAACTAGAAGCACACGACCATAGTTGCATTTATATGATTTTGGTGCGCGTGGTGTGATTGTTTGCGCCACCTGCTCAGCTGTAATATTTTTTAGCATAATTTCCTCGTTTCTTCTTTTATTTTAGAATATTTCTGGTAAAATAAAAAGAGTACTTGCCCCAATGGCGGAATTGGCAGACGCGCAGCGTTCAGGTCGCTGTATGGGTTTCCATGTGCAGGTTCGACTCCTGTTTGGGGCATATATTAGGTTTTCTTAGTTAAACTTCGGAAAACTAAAGCACCTATCAAACGTTGATATAACAGCGTTTGTAGGTGCTTTTTGTTTTGACAGAATTTCTTCGTAAAACTATGGTTTTTCGGAGTTAGTCGGACAAATGGTGGACAAAGCTCGCACAATGTTACCCACGATATTCTTTACTGAACACATTGCCACCAAGCAGCTCGAGCTCATTCCAACAAATAAATACGTACTATTTCTATGATGATTCAAAAAATTGTTCGGAAATATCTTGTTTTACTAGCTTATTTCTGGTAATATCATGGTATAAATTGGTCAAAGGAGAACGAAATGCTGAACAATCTTTTTAAATTGCAGAAGAATCATACGAAAATATCCACGGAAATCTTGGCAGGAATCACGACATTCTTCGCCATGTCTTACATCCTGTTTGTTAATCCATCAATCCTGGCCCAAACGGGAATGCCGGCGCAGGCGGTCTTTCTTGCTACAATCATCGCCTCGTTTGTGGGTACGATGATTATGGGATTATTCGCGAACGTGCCATATGCATTGGCGCCGGGAATGGGCCTCAATGCGTTTTTCACCTACACGGTCTGCTTCGCGCTTGGTTTTAGTTGGCAACAGGGTTTGGCGTTGGTCTTCATCTGTGGTCTCATCAACATTTTGATCACGGTTACTAAAATTCGGAAGATGATTATCAGAGCAATTCCCAAATCGCTGCAACACGCTATGGGTGGTGGTATCGGTGTTTTTATCGCCTATGTGGGACTGAAAAATGCTGGCTTCCTCCAGTTTACGTCTGAGCCTGCCAATATTATTAGTGTTAATGGTGCGCCACTCGCGGCGGGCCAGGAAACCTTTAAGGGTGGCCTGCAGTCAATTGTGACCGGCGGTGGAATCGTGCCTGCCTTAACTAGTTTTGCGAAACCCGGCGCATTGCTGGCCCTCATCGGTCTGTTAATCGTGATTGTATTACTAATTAAAAAGGTCCCAGGAGCTGTGTTTATCAGCATTATCCTCACTACACTGATTGGTATTCCACTGGGTGTGACCAATTTCAATGCCGCCACAGCCACCTCTCTTGGGGAATCATTCAATCAACTCGGTACGACCTTTGGTGCGGCGTTTGGCTCTAAGGGACTCGTGACCCTGTTTAATGATCCAAGTAAGCTGGCGTTAGTTCTGATGACGATCTTCTCCTTTAGTTTCTCGGACACCTTTGATACGCTAGGTACATTCATCGGTACCGGACGCAAAACTGGAATATTTAACGAGCAGGACGAGGCAGCCCTCGAGAATGGGAATGGCTTTAGTTCTAAAATGGATCGTGCATTGTTTGCTGATTCAATCGCAACCTCGATAGGTGCAGTTTTCGGTACTAGTAACACAACGACGTATGTGGAAAGTGCTGCCGGAATCGGTGCCGGTGGTCGGACTGGCTTGACCGCCGTGACTGTTGCTATTATGTTTCTGCTCTCAACAGTATTTACGCCTTTCATTGCAGTAGTTCCAACAGAAGCTTTGGCGCCAGCACTCATTGCCGTTGGTGTGATGATGATGAGTACATTCAAGAATATTGACTGGAACGATTTGGGTGAAGCCATTCCGGCGTTCTTCACCTCGATCTTTATGGGATTAGCCTACAACATTTCCTACGGTATCGCAGCAGGTTTCATCACTTACTGCATCATCCAAACTGTTCGTGGTAATGCCAAAAAAGTGCATCCAATACTTTGGATTGTCTCTGGCTTGTTCGTGGTGAACTTCATTCTTTTAGCCAACATTTAATATCTAATAACTCCTAAAATCCAAAAAAATACTCCGTGAACAAGCAAATGCTCGTGGAGTATTTATTTTGTACTATTATTTTGTATTATTGTAGCTTTCCAATATTCTCGAAGAGTTGATCGAGAAACTTCAATACTTTGCTGTCTGAAGGGGAGTTCTCTACCATATTCGTGCGTGATGGTTTGGCCTGTGATGCTTTTCGAGCATCGCGTCGATTCTTTTTGACGTTGCCGTTTGTGAATCGTTTGCTCCCAGTCAAAACGCTGTATTCGGCGGTCGTGAGGTAATGCTTCTTATGATTAATCATTGTCTTCACCATCGACTATTCGTCGTCTTGGCTAGTTAATTCATCCATCGAGACTGAAATATCGTTCACAGCATCTGAAGTTTCGCCGTTGTTGTGCTTGTTAAATGTTGGTTTTTTAGGGTTGATCAAGTTGCCCAAAACGCCTGCTTGGCCATAAGTGCTTGAGCCGTCATTTGGTACGACAACCAGGTTTGTGTCAGAATTTGCCAATTGACGATAAGCATCGATTGATTGGTTAGCGAGGTAAGTCTCAGAAACATTGTTCAAAGCCTCTTGAACAACGTCAATTCTGTACTTTTCAGCGTCAGCAGCTGTTCTCTTTGCAGTTGCTTCGGCTTTGGCTGTGTTCACTAAAGCATCATTCTTGGCCTTAGTGGTCAATTCGATTGACTTAGATTCACCTTCAGCACGCAAAATCGCAGCAGTTTTGTTACGATCGGCAGTCAGTTGCTTGTCCATGGCTTTTTGGATTTCAAGTGAAGGCTTCAATTCGTCGATATTAATTCGGTCAACTTTGATACCGTATGTATCTGTCAAATCACCGATTGCTTCAGCCAAGTCGACGTTGATCTTCTTCGTCGAAACAAGGGCTTCGTTCAAATCGAGGTTACCCATGATATCACGCAAGTGCCCACGAACCAGCTGAGCCATTGATTCAACAGAATCGGTATTCTCATATTGGTATTTTACAGCGTTCGTTACGTGGTAGTTCAAAGTAACAGTAGCAACGATTTCGGCGTTATCCTTAGTGATGATTGAATAACCAGGCAATGAGATAGGCTCCATAGCCATTGAAACGTTAGCGATATGTTGTGCGAGTGGAATGTAGAAATTGATTCCGGCGTTCACAGTGCGTGAGTATTTACCAAAAGTTTCTACTAAACCAACGTTGTTTTGTGGGACAATTTTTATTCCGAACATAATTAATTCTCTCTTTCTTTGATAATGACGATATTTCCATTGATATTTGTGACTTCGTATTGCTTATGTGCTTTGACTGGCTCGTTGTTCTCAGTGATGTAACGGTAGACCAGACCGCGTACGGTGATGATGCCGGTAGTTTGGTCGATATCTTTTGCACCGACTATCTGACCAATGAAGTTTCTTTGTTCGAAATTGGCGAAACCAGATACTTTTAAATCTTTCTGATTCAATAACAGCTCAATCGCAGTCAGAATGGCACTATTCATACTTTGGTTATGATCGGTTGCGTAACTTTGCAACCTATCAGACAAACTTTCTGACAGGCGCAATGTCAATCTTTTATCCAATTCTTCTCCCATAAAAAAATCCTTTCTATTCACTTTGTCTGAGTGACATCATTATGTCGCCAAAAAAGATAAATAGCAAGGATTAAATTACAATTTTTGTATAAATAGATTATTTGTGCTTCTGATAAAGATCGTCTTGCGGTGGAAGGTGGAGGTGGCTAGTATAAATTGCTACCATAAGACCGATGATGGAGATTACAATCGTGTTCTGGCCCAGGTAGCCAACCAACAAACCGTTGAGAACAGCGCCTGCAAGGAAGCTCAGTAGGATGATGATAAATGTCTTGGTTTTCTTCCAAGCGGCTGGTTTGTGTATGAATAACGTGTCATACAGGCCCTCTGAGATTGTCCGGAGATTACCGGTCATCATCATCGGCGTGTAAGGACCATTATAAATCTTGCGAAATTCCTGCATTTGGGCTGCCGCCGCCATTGAAAGAATCGCCAGTATCAGCAGATTCGACAGTTTTTGGGTCAGAATTAGTGCCACGATGAGGAGGATCATTTCGTAGATAAGGACGAAGGTTGGACGCGATACCTGTTTAATATTATCGTATTTGTGTTGTACTAATCTGACGACGATGGTTCCAAGCATGAACATGGCAATTGCGAAAATATAACGGCCGATTTTGCCGAAATCACCTCTACCAAGGTTAATTCCTAACAGAATCAAATTTCCAGTCTGCATTCCAGCAAAAACTTCGCCATGAAGAAGGTATGAATAGGCATCAAGGCCACCCGCACTGGCGGCTAAGAACATTCCCGGAACAACACGTTCATAATCAGGTTTACGTATTTCTCTCATAATTACTCCAATCTTAACTTTTTCATTCTAGACAATGGCACGCTTAAATGCAAAGTCAAATACCCAATGTAGATCTTTTAAGAATTGCTTTTGGTATTTTAGTTGGTATAATTGTCTCAAAAGAAGGGGGAGATTTCCCATGGACGAAGTACAAGCTCGTCAATTAGAGATAACAAAGACGAAGAGAAGTAATCTACACAAGTTAATCAGTAAGACCTACCAAAAAGTTGCGGCTGGTATTGCGCTGACCGCAGTCGTGAGTGTTGGTACAACGATGCTTGTCGGCGATCAATTAGCACAAATTAGCGGTAATGCGTTTTTTATGGGCTGGTTGCTCTCATTTGTGTTGTTGATTGCAGCGGCGGTTCGGGTGCGAACATTCGTAAAACACCGCGAGAATACGAAGGCACAAGCGGCCTTCTACGTGATTGCCGCAATCTTCGGCCTCGTTTTGACACTGCCGTTTACATACTATACGCTCGATTCAATTGGCGCGGCATTCCTGATTTCTGGAGCAATATTCCTCGGGTTAGCGCGTTTTGGAACCACCACAAATAAGGATTTTGTCAGCTGGGGTCGCGTATTATTCGTCATGCTCCTTGGTACAGTTGTTATGACATTTATTGGCATGTTCATCGGTATGGGAACCGGTGGCATTATCATGAACATCCTTGTTATGCTGCTGTTCAGTGCGTATATCGTGTATGATTCGAACCAATTGGTAAGACGGAACCAGAATGTTGCTGCAGCCGATATTGAAGGTATTAGTACATTAATGGCTGTTGATCTTTACCTTGACTTCATCAACTTATTCCAACGTGTGCTTGCCTTAGTTGGTGATCGCCGCTAAGTATTTGAGACATAGAAGTAGTTTAGACCATGAAAATGGTCTTTTTTTTTTCAGATTATTGTTTACTATTTCACAAAATGAGGTAAAATAAATTTTGTAATGAAAATTACAACCCAACTAAAAGTGAAATTAATGATTGTAACCGCTATTATGTAGCCTTTCTTGATATTTTGTAAATTAATATCTCCTATGAATATATTAGCGAAATAAAAAACAAGCGTTCCAAAAATTCAGGAATTAAAATATTCCTGTGTCCAAAATTTTTGGGATGTACACCGAATAGTGCCAGTAACCCCACTGGCTGAATTTGGCAAGACGTCAATCATTAATTTCAACTATACTTTTTAATCGCCCGTAGCGGGCGATTTTTTTATACGTTAGCTTACTTAAGCCATAATTGCTTTGGTAGCGTCACAGTTACAAACTCATAGGACAACGGTTTTCGAAAGTGCAATTGATACGCCTGAAGTTCAATTCCGCTAGTCGACTGCGCCAAAGTGGGTGGCACCAGTGGATTGTACAACGGGTCGCGACAAACCGGGAGGCCAATACTTGCCAGATGAACTCTAATTTGGTGGGTCCGTCCGGTCGCCAGGCTCAGGTGCAGGAGTGCCGTTTGCTGTTTAGCATCAATCTTTAAGACGCGGTACGTGGTTTGAGCGCTCAGCCCAGTCTCTTTAATGGCGCGCTTTCGCTTATCGCTAATATCTTGGCCAATTGGCGTTTCGATATAGTTCGACTTATTTAAAGTCAAGTTGGCCTTGTTATTCGGTAGGAGATTGACCCGCGCGAGGTAGAAGCGTTGCATCGTCTTCTGCACCAGTTGTCTGTTAAGTAAGGGCACAACCACCGGGTTTTTACCAATTAACAATAATCCGCTGGTTAACATGTCAAGTCGGTGGGTTACATACGGTGTCTGTTCCATGGGGGCGAGATAAGTGGCGACATCATTTAGCGCCGTATTTGTCTCGTCCAATCGGTTGGGGTGCGATTTCTGTCCGTGGGGCTTGTTGATGACCACCACGTCTTCATCCTCGTAAATAATTTCAGGCAAGTGGCCGCTTGGCGTGTACTCGTGCTGGGTTGATTCAACGGCGTTGAAGTTCAATGTGAGCAGCTCACCTGGATTGACCATACTATTCACGGAACGGTAGTGCCCGTTGACCAAGATGTCTCGATTAATTCTCAGATAATGCTGCCATTTTTTCGGAATCAGGAAGTCCTGCATGACTTCTCTCACCGATTTTTGCTCTAGTTCTTTTGGGTACTGCGTGACAAACTTGTAAGATGTTTTCATTTTTGGTTAAACCATCATTCTTTTTCTAGTTTAAATTCTCTAACTAATGCAGAGTATGCTAAAATCTGTGTAGACATCGGAGGGTTATATGAACGAAAATCCGACTTTTTTGACAAAAGTAGGCCAGATAATTAAGCGCATCTTCCACTTTATTGCCCCTTACTGGGCCAAACTGTGGCGGTGGTTGAAGGCCATCAATCACCGATTCCAGATTGTGCGTTTCGTCATCCTGATTGGTTTACTACTTGTCCTTATTACTACATCTTATTACACAATTAAAGTAAAAACAGCAAATATTGGTGGGATGAAACAGTCGCTGCAGACTACGACTGCGATTTATGACGCCAATGGGCAAAAGGCCGGTTCGCTCTATTCCCAGAAGGGAAACTACGTCGAGCTCGATCAAATTTCCGATAATATTGAGAATGCCGTGATTTCTACCGAGGATCGGTCGTTCTACCAGAACTGTGGCTTCAGTATTAAGGGAATTGGGCGTGCCTTCGTCGGTAAGCTACTCAATCGGTATGCTGGTGGTGGCTCAACCATTACCCAGCAGTTGGCTAAAAATGCACTGTTAACGCAGGTTCAGACACTGAGCCGTAAAGTCGAGGAGCTATTCTACGCGATAGAAATCACAAATAAGTATTCGAAATCCGATATTTTGGCGATGTATCTCAATAATTCATACTTTGGATATGGTGTATGGGGTGTGCAGGATGCTAGTCGGCGCTACTTCGGTAAGGATGCCAGTGACGTCACACTGTCGGAGGCCGCAACCCTTGCTGCGATGCTGCGGAGTCCAAGCTTTTATAACCCGATAGATCACATGGACAACGCTATCTCTAGGAGAAATCTGGTGTTGTCGTTGATGAAAGATAACCATAAGATAACCGAGGGGCAGATGAAGCAGGCCCGAGCGACCAGCTTGGCTCTGAAGGATACCTATTACCAAGAAGATGGCTATAAGTTCCCCTACTATTTCGACGCAGTAATTTCTGAGGCCATCGATCGTTATGGCCTGAAGGAAGAGGACGTCATGAACCGCGGCCTCAAGATATACACTTCACTCGATCAGAATTATCAACAACAGATGCAGACGACGTTTAAGAACGACACCTTGTTCCCAAAGAACGCCGCAGATGGAACCATTGTCCAGGGTGCATCCGTTGCTGTTGATCCAAAAACTGGTGCGGTGCAGGCCGTGGTTGGAGGCCGTGGTGAACACGTTTTCCGTGGCTATAATCGTGCGACCCAGATTAAGCGCCAACCGGGATCCTCAATCAAGCCTCTCGCTGTGTACGCACCTGCTTTACAGGCTGGCTATCACTACGATTCACTACTCTCAGACAAGCTGCAGGACTTTGGTAGTAATAAATATCGACCGGAGAATGTGGATAACGTCTATCGAAACGAGGTTCCAATGTATGATGCACTAGCCCAGAGCATGAACGTTCCCGCTGTCTGGTTGCTCGATAAGATTGGCGTTAGTCGTGGGGTGAAGTCGGTTGAGAACTTCGGCGTAACCGTGCACAAGAATGATCAAAACTTGGCGCTTGCTCTAGGTGGCTTGAGTACCGGGGTATCGCCAATGCAAATGGCTAAGGCGTATACTACATTTGCTAATGACGGTAATATTGCGAACCAAACCTCTTTTATCACTAAAATCGTTGATGCTAGTGGTAAGGTACTGGTGAACAACACGGCAAACAAGAACCATCGCATCCTCTCTGAAAAGGTTAGTCAAGAGATGACCAGTATGCTCCTGGGCGTGTTTAGTGCCGGGAGCGGGATGTCCGCCAAACCTTATGGTTATACTGTGGCCGGTAAGACCGGATCGACCGAGGTGCCAGATAGCTACGGCTATGGTACGAAGGACCAGTGGATTGTGGGTTACACGCCGGATATCGTTGTGGCGACATGGATTGGCTTTGACAAAACAAATCAAAATCATTTTCTAGTTGGTACATCTGCCAATGGTGTCGCACCGGTGTTTAAGGCCGTGATGGAAAATATCTTGCCGTATACCGCCCGCACGGACTTCTCGGAAACTAGTGCACAGCAAATGGTGCAGCAGAATGGTCAGGAAGGCCATTCGGGCCGTTGGTTCGGTCATGTGAGTGAAAATATTCAAAATGGCTTTGAAGAAGCAGGCAAAACACTTGGTGAATGGTATAATGATGCTAAAGGGCTATTTGGCCAGTAGAAAGGAACCAGAAAATTTGATTAATATTTTTGACTCTACCAATAAAGTTGCAGAGGACTTGAAACAACTTCCAGAGTTTCAAGCTGTCCAGGAGGCAGTTGAGCAACTTAAGGGTAATGAAGAGGACCTAAAGTTATACCGAGAAGTAATGCAATTTCAAGCATCCCTGCAGAATAAGCAAATGAGCGGTCAAGAAGTAACTGCTGAGGATGACGCCAAATTCAAAGAGTACAGTGAACAGATGAACGGTAACCAGAATATTGCCAACTTGATGGAAAAAGAACAGATGATGTTCCAATTATTACAACAAATCCAGCAGGCGATGACCAGACCATTAGATCAACTGTACAGTGAATTAAATAATTAACCAAGATTGGCGACAAATTAAGTTTTGTTGCCTTTTTTTAGAATCAGGATAATATGAAATTTTTACATGTCGCAGATGCACACTTAGATAGTCCATTTGGTGGGCTTTCTTTTTTACCACAAGCAGCACACCAAGAAATACAAGAATCAACAAAGGCGGCGTTTACGAAGATGGTTGATGTGGCCATAACGCGAGACGTCGATTTCGTGTTGTTGGTCGGTGATACGTTTGATTCGAACAATCCGGTGCCGGCCACCCAGCTATTCCTCATGAGGGAGATTGAACGGCTCACTAAGGCACGAATTCACACATTTATTTCGTTTGGTAATCATGATTATATGACACCAGAGAACCTGTTGGTTCAGTCTGGGCAATTCGTACACATTTTCGACGAAAATGTTGCGACAAGTACAATTACAGCCAAAGACGGTACGGTCGTTGACGTGATTGGTTTTAGTTACGTACGGAATCATATTACTGAGGACGTGGTACAATATTTTCCGGCGAAAGTTCCAGGGCACTACACGATTGGTATGCTCCATGGCAGTGCGGCTGGTGACCAGAGTGGGGTCGACAACTATGCGCCGTTCTCGTTAACGGAACTGAATAATAAGAATTATGATTACTTTGCCCTTGGGCATATTCATCTCCGCCAAGTACTGAGTTCCAATCCATTAATTATCTATCCCGGTAATCTGCAGGGGAGGCACGTGAACGAGCCAGGTACTAAAGGATTCTACGAGTTAACTGTCGATGAAAATGGTCATACCACCAGTAAGTTTGTTGCTACCAGTATTTTTATTTGGCAAACTATCACGCTAGATTTACCCAATAATCTGACTAAGGAACTCCTTTTTGCCACAATTATTGCACAGGTAGACGATGTGCTAAAGGATGAGCCGACACGCAGCCTAATCACATTGACTATTAGAAACAGCGAGGTGCTCGAAAAGGAATTGCACGATCTGTTGCTGGACCCAGCTATTTTGAATTACCTCAGTCAGAAGATAAGCTCTGCAAGTTATCTTGTTCGGGTCCACTTTGCCGTAAAGCGGCACCTGCAACTTAATAATTTAGACCAGCAGTACCTGGAGGAAGCACGGCAGCGCACATTTACGCCGGAAGAGGTGCAAGAGCTTGCTAAGCCACTAATGAAGCACGGGTTCATCGCCGACTTCCTGGCCGATCCTACGACAATTAAACGGCTCGTTGAACAGGCCGAGCTCTTATTACAACAGGAGATGGGGGAAACGCGGGATGCAGATTAGTCAAATTAAGGTGCGTAATTTCGGTAAATTTCGTGATCAGGTATTCGATTTAACACCTGGCAGTACCGTTTTCTTTGGACTGAACGAGGCGGGTAAAAGCACACTTGTTGCATTCATCAACCAGATCATGTTTGGTTTTGCCAGGAAAAGTAGCAAGAACTTCGACTACTATCAATTTGAGACCAATCCAAACGTTTATGGCGGCCAGCTGACTTTTAGGGATGACGAGAACGAGTGGGTACTGGAACGCTTGCAGGCCAAGAATGCGCAGGCGGGTAATCTCCGAGTATTCTTCAACGGTACTGAAGTACCTAGCGCGACATTTTTTTGCCAAATTCACCAAATCGACCAGCAATTTTTTGGTGAGTCCTTTATCTTTGATCAGCATACATTAGGCCAGATTATGAGTCTTAATCAGTCTGAGATTGTGACACAGATTAATCACCTGGGTGCGAGCAATAGTGCTGAGTTGATGAAGTTAGCAGCACAATTCGCTAAAAAAGCGGATCAAATATATAAGCCACGAGGACAGAAATTACCGCTAAATCAGGAATTAACACAGTTAACGCAACTGGAGGATGCGGTTCTTTCTAACGGCAATCAGGCACAGGCGTATTTGGAATTGACGCGGCAGAAAGAGCCATTTCAGGCCAAGTTACAGGCAGCGAAGAAAAAGGATCGCGAGCTCACAGAGGCCATTCGCCAAGAACAAAAACTGGCAGACAAAATCGGCCTGCTGGGCGAGTACAAGTTATTACAGCAGTCTAGTCAAGTAGTAGAATTCGACGAAGCCAGCTTTCAAAGGGCCACGGCGTTAATTAGCGAACAAGAATCAATCAAAAATCAGGTTGCACAGCTCAAAAATCAGATTGAAGCGTTGCAAAAATCTCGGGTAGTGACTAATGAAGATACAAAGGCAGTGGTGGACGAATGGTCAGAAATAAATCACCTAGAGCAGCTTGATGGGGACTCGGCAAAGCAGATCTCAAATGAGCAAGCGTCGCTAGAACAACTTTATATTTATCAGCCGGAATTACGCCAAATTAATCAGTTGGATGCAACACAAATTGACCAGATGCGGACTGACTTCGCCGCCATTCGTAATTTACAAGAAGAGCAGCGAAAGGCGGAGGAGAAGCGACAGGCAACTGCTAATAACACTATGCAACCCAATCTGCTTCAAAATGTGACAGTTGGGGTCGCGGCCATACTACTGGTGGGCGGCTTAGCCCTGCTGTTTACTGGACACGCCATGGTTGGCCTGTTATTATTCATCGCCGCTGTGGGGGCCTCAGGTCTCGCGTTCTTCGTCCGAAACAAAAATACCACGGATATACGCTCTGACAATTCAGACAGCGATCAACATAATTTATTGACGGAGCAAATCAACCAATTTGTGACCCAGTATGGGATTGAATTGCCGCGTGACTTAAACGGCCTGCTGGTCCAGGCAAGCACGATTAACGATAAGAGTAATCACATTAAATTCCTCCAGCAGCAGGTAGCTGATAACCAGAAAAAGATTGATCAGTACTTAGACAGGCTCGCCGTCAGCATATTACCGCAAGAACTTGATTTGAACAATTGGTCGTCAATCAAACAGTATGTGCAGCAGTTAAAGGCGCGACTGGAACATGAGAACCAATTAGAAAGTAGTTTGACAGCCAACCAGAATCTACTGCGCGAATTAGGTGCCGACTTGGCCGCCAAGGAGGATGCTCTTCGAGCTATTTTGACGCAGAATAGTGAGGAGAGCTTTGACAGCTTTCAGGAGACGAGTGACAAATATCGCAAACAGCAGCAGAATAGCGAGAAGCGGGCAAACTTGAAGCATATTCTTGGTAGTGACTTTGAACGACTGACGGCACCAGATTTTGTACCCGCTGAGTTACTTTCAACACTTGAGCAGAAGAAAAGCATGCAGACCGCGGTTACCGACAATGTAAATGAGCTCCAGCAACAATTAGCGGATATCAATAGTCAACAGGCACTCCTCGGTGATGATCGGGCAGTAATCGCGGCTCAGACGGCGGTTCAAGATCAGAAAGATCAAATTCAGGAGGACGTTGTTGACTGGTTGAGTCACAAATTGGCAGCACAATGGATTAATTCAATGCTTAATTTGGCGAGTCAGAATCGATTCCCTAAAATGGCCGTAGCGAGCCAGAAGTACATGAAAATTCTGTCGGGTGGTCAATATGACGTGTTGCATATTAATGATAAAATTACCGTGCAGAATTCGGTGAGAAAGCAGAAGCTCACACCAAGTCAATTGTCAAGAGGCACAAGTGAACAACTGTACTTTGCGTTGAAGTTGGCCTTCATCGAACAGATCGAAGATGAGATTAATTTGCCAATTATTATCGATGATGCATTTGTCAATTTCGACGATCAACGGGTACAATATATGAAAGAACTGTTGGCGGAGTTGGGGCAGAAACACCAAATATTGGTGTTTACGGCACGCGCCGAGATTGTTCAATTGTTTGCGGAAAATCAAATAGTCAGGTTATAGATTGTAAGGAGTTTTATGCTGAAAAAAATTAGTGAATATAATGTCGACGAGGAAATGGATATCGTTGTCTTACTGAAACATGCAGATGTGCGGACGACGAAGACCGGGAAACAGTACCTGGCTTTAACATTCGAGGATACTTCCGGGCAAATTAGGGGTAATTTTTGGGATGCATCTTCTACCGACGTCGATAACTACCAGAGCGGTACCGTGGTCGAGCTAAGTGGGAAGAAGGAGCTTTACCAGAATACGCCACAAGTCAAAATATACGGTCTCCGGTTGGTTGGTGAGGAAGAGGGCTTTGATATGAGCCAATTTGTCAAAGCCGCGCCAATCTCGGTGGAGGATATGCAAGCAGAACTGAACAAGGACGTTTTTGAAATTACGAATCCAACTTGGAATAGAATTGTGCGTTTTCTGTTGCAGAAGTACCAGATAAATTTCTATTCCTATCCCGCTGCTAAAACTAACCATCATGCGATTAAGGGTGGGTTAGCTTTCCACACACTGAGCATGGTCCGGTTGGCCCAGTCAATTAGTGCACTATATCCGCAGCTAAATAAGCCGTTACTTTTGGCCGGTACGATTCTCCATGACTTGGGTAAGACCATCGAGTTAACGGGTCCCGTGGGAACAGAATATACAGTCACCGGGAATCTGATTGGTCATATTGTCTTGATAGACGAGGAAATCATCAAAGCGGCCACGGAGTTGAAGATAGACGAGCAGTCAGAGGACTTCTTAGTCTTGCGGCACATGGTCCTCTCGCATCACGGTCTGCAGGAGTACGGCTCGCCTGTCCGACCAGCACTCATGGAGGCAGATGTGTTACATGAGATCGATATGTTGGATGCATCCCTCTACATGATGACGGAAGCCTTAGACAAGACCACTCCAGGGCAATACACGGACCGTATTTTCGCCTTGGATAATCGGCGCTTCTATAAGCCAAAATTAAG
Organism: Amylolactobacillus amylophilus DSM 20533 = JCM 1125; assembly: GCF_001936335.1. GTDB lineage: Bacteria > Bacillota > Bacilli > Lactobacillales > Lactobacillaceae > Amylolactobacillus > Amylolactobacillus amylophilus. The sequence goes on along the minus strand of NZ_CP018888.1, from coordinate 214,437 downwards.
CGAATAATTTAATGTATATAAAAGAGCAAACCCATTTAATGGATTTGCTCTTTTTGGTTGATAAATTCTTGTACTAAAACTTACTTAGAAACGCTTGATGAAGTTGTTGATGTTGCATACTGGGATAATACACTCTTCAGGTCGCTATCCTTGATGTTTGGATCAGCCTTCTTCAAGACCTTCGCAATGACACCCTGCATTACAGTAGAATCTTGGAGCCATGAATCATAGATTTGCTTATCGATTTCAGCTTTTCTTTCCTTCAAAGTTCCCTTAGCTGGGCGCTTAATCATCTTGATTACGTGGTAGCCGTATTCTGTCTTCACAGCCGTCTTCGTGTATTCGCCTTGCTTCAACTTGAATGCAGCTTCCTTAAATGTGGAGTCGAGCGTGGTATCGCTGTTGTCAAAAGCGGGTAACTTGCCTGCGTCTTCTTTTGTTGCATCATCAGTCGAATATTTCTTAGCCAACGACTTGAAACTCGTACCCTTGTCTAATTCGGCGATAATAGTCTTAGCTGTGTCTTCCTTCTCAACGAGGATATGTTGTACGGTTACTTTAGGTTCGAAGCTCTTCCAAGCCTTTTGTTCTTGTTTAGCAGTAACCTTCTTCAAGTCTTTTAAAGCAACTTCCGTCAACATGTTAGTTCTGATATTCTTCTTGAATGTTGCTTGGGTCAAACCATTCTGGGTCAGAACTGAATCGAATTGGGAACCGTATTGCTTTTTGTAGTTGTTGAATTCCTTCGTGACCTTTTTGCTTGAGACCTTGTCACCATATTGTTCATCCAAGGATTTCTCAATAATCATGTTTGCAAGAGTTGATTGGCCTGAAGATGATTTCTTCAGTTCATCGTAGAACTCACTTTGGGTGATTTTACCACCTTTATAACTAACGACTGTTTTGTCGTTTGAGCATGCAGCGAGTGTCAATGAGAGTCCGGCTACACCGAGGACCACTCCTACTTTTTTTACTAATCTGTTCATGTTTTAGTACACATCCTTAATCTATTAATTAAACATCTGTTTTTAAATATAGCACATAATCGTTCATAGCAAAAACGATTTGCGAGAAATTCACACAATCATCAATGTTTGATTACATTTTCTTAACTAGTTGAGCTAAAGTTGGTCCTCATCAGTGGTTTGTGGTAAATTATCCTGTAAGTTCTGGAGACTGTCCTCAATTCCCTTGAGGTTTGGTGCGATCTGCTGGTTGAAACCATCAATGCGGTCCGTGATGGATGACAGAGTGTTCTCAATTAGCTTCGCACCGTCATTTTTCAAGTATGCAGAACTTTCATCAAAGCGTACTTTAGCTTCTTTAATATTGTTGCTATCCGCAATTGTTTCATCTATTTGTTGCTTGAAGTCATGTTTAATAGTGTTCCCGGTTTGTGGATTCTTGACAAATCCGATAACTGCGCCGAGTAGCGCACCGCTTAGTAAGCCTAGGCCAAAACTTTTCATTATTCTACCTCGAATTGTTGTTTGATTTTGTCGGCGATTGCTTGATACTGCTCGTTGTCGTATTGGGCACTATTGTCTGTCCACACCATCTTGAAGCCGTCGTGGTCAGAATAACGAGGCACGAAGTGGATGTGTGCGTGAAAGACTGATTGATAGGCAACAGCACCATTGTTATTGGCAATGTTCATTCCTTTGATTTCAGGGTCAAAACCCTTGACTGCTCGCGCGATTTCGGGAATATACTTGAGGTATTTTGCGGCGTCTTCCTTTGAAAATTCAAACATGTTTGCAATGTGCTTCTTCGGGATCATCAGGGTGTGACCCGGTGTTACCTGAGAGATATCGAGGAATGCTTTCACATCGTCGTTTTCAAAGACGGTGTAGCTCGGAATCTCTCCTTGGATAATTTTGCAGAAGATACAGTCATCATTCATTGTCTTTTCCATCCTTTTTGGTAGTGTTAGGTATGTATATTTCACTTTTCATGCTATCATAATGAAGTAATTTTTTCATGAAAATGAGGGGCCAAAATGGGATTAATAATTAAGAATCTGGTCGGCGGGTATCAGAATGTGCCGGTTATCAAGGGAATTAACCTTGAAATACAGCCAGGTGAGGCGGTTGGACTGATTGGTCTGAATGGGGCCGGCAAGTCGACCACGATTAAGCATGTGTTGGGTTTGCTGCGGCCAATTAGTGGCGAAATCAGTCTGAATGAATTGACGCTAAAGGAGCAGCCGACGCAATTTAAGCAGCAGGTAGCCGTGATTCCGGAAACGCCAGTCCTTTATCCGGAATTGACGCTTAAGGAGCACCTTGAGCTAACCATTCTGGCATACGGGTTAGACAGAGGACATGTCTGGCCGCATGCGTTAGAATTATTAAAGCTGTTTAGATTAGACGACAAGCTGGGCTGGCTGCCAATCCACTTCTCTAAGGGTATGAAGCAAAAGGTCATGATTGTGAATGCTTTCCTGACAGATGCACAGCTCTTGATTATTGACGAGCCATTTACCGGATTAGACCCCTTGGCCGTGGCGAATCTGATTGATTTAATCAATTCTGCTAAGAGGGCCGGTAAAATGGTGTTACTAACAACTCATGTCCTTCAGACCGCGAGAAGGGCTTTGGAAAGGTACGTGGTCTTGAACAACGGACTCATCGTGCTTGATGGCTCACTCGACTCCATTAAACAGCATTATGAAATTGCAGACGATAATTTCGGTGAGTTGTACCAGAAGCTCGCAGTGGAGCAGTCAAAATGAGTGAATTATTTCAGAAACGACTACAGAAAAACCTGCAACAGAACATTAAGTATCTCACACTAGTTTTCAACGACTTCTTTGTACTTGCGTTGATCTTTCTCCTAGGTGGTTTCTTATTCTGGTATGCGCAGATTTTACGCCAAATCCCGGATAATCAGTGGTACTACCAACCGCTCCTAGCGCTGATCCTGTTTATCCCGCTCACGGTGGGCAAGCTGGCCACGCTATTTAAGTCGGCCGATAGCCAGTTTATCTGGACCAATGACGATGCGATTGCCCCTTACATGAGACGTGCACGCAATTACAGCATGGTTGTTCCGACAATCATCATTCTCCTAGTGACCGGGTTGGCTTTCCCTTTTGCAACGGTGAAAGCTGGCGTCAGCTTACCGGGATTTTTAATGCTCTTGCTCGGTTTAATCCTTGCAAAGTATAATCATCTGACGTTATTAAGCACCAATTTCTTTGAAAATAATCAGCAAGGATTATCGAACTGGCTGGTAGCACTTGATTTGGTCGGCGTCGTAGCGGGAATATATCTTCCTGGTGTGAGCCTCGCGGTTGAACTCGGCGAGTGGTTATTCATTAGGTTAACCAGAGGCTGGTCCGGTCTGTTTGATTGGACCAAGGCCATCGAGTATGAGCAGCGGAGAATGGAGGTTGTGCAGGGTTTCTATAGCCTATTTACGGATATTCCGGAACGACCAATCAAAATCAAGCGGCGTAAGTACCTGGATTTTGTACTCACCAAGATTGAGCACAAGCCAACGCCAGACTTTTATCTATTTCAAAGAACTTTGTTGCGTAACCCAGAATTTCTGAATTTGGTTGTGCGCATGACGGTATTTGCGCTGTTAATTGCATTCATGGTTCAAGATATACGCTTTGTCGTGGGCTTGAATTTCTTGATTGTCTTCCTGACACTCTACCAGTTATTGCCACTCTATTCGCAGTTTGAGCGTAATTCAATGTACCGCTCTTTACCGATTAACCCCAAGGGTAAGCAAAAGGCATTTCAAAGAGTAATTGGAGGTGTGATCTTGGCTCAAACCCTGGTCATTGCCCTCTGGTGGCTAATTGTCCTCCCAAATAAATTACCGGTTTTACTTGGCGTAATTGTGCTGGTTGCCCTGAACATATTGAGTTTAGTGGTTTATTTACCGGGTAGAACGAAGAAGTTGGCATCACAGTCTGTATATCGGACCCCAATAAAGAATAAAAGGAAGAACTAAATGAGATTGAAGAACAAACCGTGGGCACATGAATTAGTGGAGGCCCACCCAGAAAAAGTTTTAATTCGGCCTGAAGGCAAGATTGATTGGCAGAAACGTTTTACAAATCCTGACTTACCTCTGCGCATCGAGGTTGGTTCCGGGAAGGGCCAATTTATTATTAGACAAGCTCAAGCACACCCGAAGATTAATTTTGTAGCAATTGAATTACAGACAAGCGCGGCGGGCGTTATTTTAAGAGATGAGCTCAAGTTAGCCCTCCCAAACCTACAGATACTGTTGGGAGATGGTAAGATGGTTGACACTTACTTTGCACGAGAGAGCGTTGACCTAGTCTACTTGAACTTCTCTGATCCTTGGCCAAAAACACGCCACGAGAAGAGAAGACTGACCTACCGTGACTTTCTAAGGTCATATGAGAACATCCTACAAATAGATGGCCACATTGAGTTTAAGACCGACAACCGTGGGCTGTTCGAATATTCGCTAGTGAGTATGAATAACTACGCCATGAAGTTTGACTACGTTAATTTGGACCTCCATAACTCGGATGACGAGGTGGTGGCGCAGAACATCCAGACTGAATACGAGGAGAAGTTCTCACGGCGGGGCCACCCAATCTATGCACTCCACGCTCATTTCCAAAAAAAATAACCGCCTAAGCGATTAATTTGAGGTCGAGCAGGGCGTAGCTCTTAGCGCTCAGCACGAATTCATACTCTAATAATTGGCCGTGACTCTTCCGAATTAAACCACCAAAGTATGCTTTGGTCTTGAAATCTTCGTGCTGGTAAATCCGTGGTTCATCCTCGAGCCATGAGCCGGTGATGTCGTTTTGGTCAGAGAATAGTTGTTTCACCCGCTCTAACGATCTTCTTAGCCGGACCTTCTTATTGTACTGCTTAATAAGTGAATAGCTGGTACCAATAGCTATGGCAGTCATACCTGCTGTGAATATTAACTTAGTCGTTTTAGAATTCAATAGCTGTGCTCCTTTATTAAGAAAGATTGTTTGACAAATATTTGTTTATATTTAATATTATGCTACGAAAGGTTGGAAAATACGATGAAAAAAATTGAAGAATTAACAATTAGCGAATTACCTGAACTAGTGAAAGAGGGTAGAACGGTGCTCTTCTTTACTGCTAGCTGGTGTGGGGACTGCAAGTTCCTGAAACCATTCATGCCTGCGGTCGAGAGTGACTTTGCCGACATTAAGTTCATCGAAGTGGACACTGATGCTTCAATGGACTTGGCCCAAGAGCTAAATATCTTTGGGATACCAAGCATGGTTGTTTTCCAGGATGGGCAAGAAGTCGGTCGCTTGGTGAACAAAGACAGAAAGACCAAACAAGAAGTGGAAGACTTCTTGAATTCAGTTGCCTAAGGAGAAAAATTTGTGATAACTAGCATTAATCAAACAGCATTTCCCAATACATTGATTGCAATTCTTGGCCCAGATCAGGGAGAACAGTCTTCAGAACAGAAGCAAAATGTTGTTCGGATTTTCAACCAGGACAATCAGACAATCGGCTTCAACTTTTTTCAAATTGATTCGGTGCTAGACTTAACGAACGCAACAAACGGTCGGATTAAGCTGACCAGCGCCCAGATTAATAAATTGAACGAGTACTTAATCAGTGTGGGCTTTAAGGCCGAGTTGCCGACTGTGGAGAAGAAGACTCTAGTCTACGGCTACGTTAAGACATCTGAGCCGCACCCGGATTCTGATCACCTGCATGTGACAACTGTAGACGTTGGTGACGAGACAGATTATCAGATTGTCTGTGGTGCGCCGAACATCGCTGCCGGGCAGAAAGTTGTTGTGGCGCTACCGGAAACCATGATGCCAGATGGTGCCATTATTTGGCCCGGAGCATTGCGTGGTGTGGAGAGCTATGGCATGATCACGAGTGCTCGTGAGCTTGGACTAAAGCACGCACCTGACAAGCGTGGGATTCTGGTACTGCCAAATGATTTCCCGGTTGGCCATGAGTTTGAACCAGAGAAAGTTGATCGATTATTAGCAAAAGGAGCCATTTAGGCCTCTTTTTTTTGCACAAAATGGTAAAATGAGATAAGTAAAACTAGTGGGAGGGTGTCATGACAAAGGGTACGGCAGCTTTAAATGATGATGAACTATATTACTTAGATGTCTCTAAGACGTTAGACGAATATCAGACCACCGAGTTGTATCTTTTCGACCTGGTTGCCATGCGCCGCCATGAACAATCGAATGAGTCCCCACAAAAAATTGAACAGACGGAGTTGGTGTAATCGTGCTAAAAAAAGACGCAAATTATTATTTTATTGGAATTAAGGGAACCGGGATGGCCGGTCTCGCATTGGTCATGCATGACCTGGGTTACAAAGTTTCCGGCAGTGACATTGAACAGCACACATTTACACAGGAACCCTTGCTTGCAGCAGGAATTGAGGTATTACCTTTTGCGGCAAAGAACATTAATGCAGGGCTCACCATCGTGAAGGGAAATGCCTTTAAGGAAGATCATCCTGAGGTTAAGCGTGCGCTCGAGCTGAACCTAAAAATTATGAGTTATCCCGATACGTTGGCTGAACTACTGCCACAGTACACGAGTATTGGCGTTGCCGGTGCACATGGTAAAACGAGCACAACGGGTCTAATGGCACACGTCCTTGGCGGTGTTCTGCCTACCAGCTACTTAGTGGGGGATGGAACCGGTCGTGGTATTGCCAATTCGCGGTTCTTCGTCTATGAGGCTGATGAGTATCGGCGGCATTTTCTGGCTTACCACCCCGATTACATGGTGATGACGAATATTGACTTTGATCACCCTGATTACTTTAAAGATATTGATGACGTAACGGCGGCGTTCCAAACGGCGGCAGACCAGACCAGAAAGGGCTTGTTTGTTTGGGGCGATGATGAGCGATTAGCTAATTTAAAGACTGACATTCAAAAGTTCACATATGGTCTGAAAGAAACCGATGACTATCGCGCGGTTAATATCAAAAGAGACGAACTTGGTGCGCAGTTTGATGTGCTCTATCACGGGGATTCTTTGGGACGGTTTACTATCCGCCTGTTCGGTGAACACAATATCATGAACAGCTTGGCCGTGATTGGTGTCGCACACCAAGAGGGCCTAAATATGGTTGATGTTGCCAATGAGTTGGTCAGCTATCAGGGTACGAAGCGCCGTTTTGCTGAGACCGATTACAAAGACGTGGTCGTCATTGACGATTACGCGCACCACCCAACGGAGATGAAGGCCACGCTGCAGGCTGCAAGACAGAAGTTTCCGGATATGAAGCTGGTAGCAATTTTCCAACCACACACGTACAGCAGAACGAAACAGTTTGCTGCTGAGTTCGCTGAAATTCTCCGTACCGCGGATAAAGCCTACGTGACGCCAATCTTCGGTTCAGCCAGAGAGTCTACCGGAGATATTTCGAGCGAGATGCTGGTGGATCAAATTGGCAAGGATTCAGAGGTAATCAAGTTAGAGAATATTTCAGATTTGACCGAGAACAAGAATTCTGTCATGGTATTCATGGGTGCAGGTGATATTCAGAAATATGAGACTGCGTACGAGAAATTACTATAAGCAACCTAGTGGTTGCTTTTTTACTAACGGAATAGGCAAATAACTACAAAGGAGCAGCAATGGCAGCTAAAAAGCTTTTACTAATTGACGGAAATTCTGTGGCGTTCCGAGCATTCTTTGCACTATACAATCAGGTGGAGCGCTTCACTAATGGTGACGGGCTGCATACAAGTGCGATTTTTGCATTCAAAAACATGCTGGACGTCGTGTTGAAGAGAGAACAACCTGATAATGTGCTCGTGGCATTCGATGCTGGTAAGACGACGTTTCGGACCAAAATGTTCGACGACTATAAAGGGAGTCGCGCGAAGACACCGGTCGAATTACTCGAGCAGTTACCGTATTTGCGGGAGATGCTTACTTACCTCGGAATCAAGAGTTACGAGTTAGCTGAGTATGAGGCTGATGATATCATTGGCACGCTAGCCTTAGCTGGCGAGAAAGCGGGTTACGACGTGGTTGTGGTGACGGGCGACCGTGACCTCACACAGCTTAGTACGGATAAGGTACGGGTCGATGTGACCGTGAAGGGTGTGAATGAGATTGAGCAGTATACCCCGGCTCATGTGCTAGAAAAACTAGGTGTGACGCCGCGCCAAATTATCGATTTGAAGGCATTGACGGGCGATACTAGTGACAACTACCCAGGCGTGACCAAGGTCGGTAAGGTGACCGCAGAGAAATTGGTTAAAGAGTATGGTTCAGTCGAGGGAATCTACGAGCAGATTGACTCGATGAAGCAGAGCAAGATGAAAGAAAATCTGCTCAATGACCGTGAACAGGCGTTTTTGAGCAAGCAACTGGCGACAATCAAGCAGGATGCGCCGCTAGAGATTACCCTGGCTGAGACAGTGCTAAAAGAGCCTGACTTGATAAAGCTACGGCAGTTCTACCAGCAGATGAACTTCCAGAGTTTTCTAGCGAAGCTTGATCAGAATAATGCCATTAACCTAGATTTGGGTGCTGATGAGGGAGCCGCTACTGTGCCTGTCCAACCGGAGATTCAGTATGTGACTCTGACTAGGGAGATGCTGAAAGCTAATATCTTTGGTAACCAGTCTGAAGTAACGTTCTATCTGGAGCTGCTAGGTGAAAATTACCACTTGGCCGACCTAATTGGTTTTGGATTGCTGGTCGCAGACCAGATTTACGTCAGTGATGACGTGACACTTTTGCAAGAACCGGCTGTGAAAAGCATGCTAATGGACGAAAGCATCAAGAAAAATGTCTTTGACTTGAAGAGAACCACGGTCGCGTTGAATAGATTAGGTATCACGGCCGCTGGATTAAATTATGATATGTTGTTGGCTAGTTATCTGATTAATAATGAGAACAACAGTAACGACGTGAGCACAGTGGCTGCTCAATACGATTACACTAGTGTATTGAGCGATGAGGCTGTGTTCGGTAAGGGTGTAAAAACCGCTGTACCGACCGAAGTAGCCGAATTACTACAACATATCGCTAACAAATTAATGGCGATTAGTGACTTGAAGCCAACGCTACTGAAGAAGCTGGCGGAGCATGAACAAGACTCGTTGTATGATGAGATTGAAATTCCTCTGGCCAAAGTTCTAGCCCAAATGGAGATAACGGGTATCACGGTAAAAGCGCCGACGTTGACTACAATGCAAAATGATTTGGCGTTGCGGTTACAAGAGCTGGAGCAGAAAATTTACGCGGAAGTGGGGGAAGAATTCAACCTGAATTCACCAAAACAACTGGGTACAATTCTATTCGATAAATTGGGTCTACCACCAATTAAGAAGACTAAGACTGGTTACTCAACCTCGGTTGAGGTACTGGAAGAGCTAAAGAGTCAGAGTCCTGTGGTGCAGGAGATCCTTGATTATCGGCAAATCAATAAGATTCAATCGACCTATGTAACCGGGCTGTTGAAGGTCATTATGGGTGACGGAAAGGTACATACCCGTTACCTCCAGACCTTGACCGCAACGGGTCGCCTCTCGTCAGTCGATCCTAACCTGCAAAATATTCCCATTAGAATAGACGAAGGAAAACAAATCAGGAAAGCGTTTGTTGCCAGCAAACCGGGTTGGCAAATCTTCTCGAGTGATTATTCGCAGATTGAACTGCGGGTCCTGGCGCATGTTTCCGGTGATCAGACGATGCAACAGGCATTTATGGATGGAATTGATATTCACGCAAACACGGCCATACGCATTTTCAACTTGAGTAGTCCTCATGAGGTGACCAGTCTGATGCGTCGCCAGGCCAAAGCCGTTAACTTCGGGATTGTCTATGGCATCTCGGACTTCGGCCTAGCTAAGAATATTGGCATTGCCAGAAGCCAGGCTAAGCAATTTATCGAAGGTTATTTCGCTACTTATCCGCAGGTACACGAGTTTATGCAACAATCTGTCAAAAGTGCGCGTGAAAATGGGTTCGTCGAGACGATCATGCACAGAAGACGTTATCTCCCAGACATTCATTCGAAGAACTTTAACCTCCGATCTTTCGCAGAACGAACAGCGATGAACTCACCGATTCAGGGTGGGGCAGCCGATATTATCAAGATTGCGATGATTAATATGAATAAAGCATTGGCTGAGAATAAGTTACAGACGCGCATGCTTTTGCAAGTTCACGATGAATTGATTTTTGAAGTGCCAGATGAAGAACTAGAAACAATTAAAAAATTAGTACCAAGTGTGATGGATTCGGCCGTGAAGTTGGATGTGCCACTAAAGGTGGAGTATGGCTACGGTCCAACTTGGTATGATGTAAAGTGAGGATGAATCATGCCTGAGTTACCAGAAGTTGAGACAGTACGGAAGAGTCTAATTCCCCAGATTAAGAATAAGACCATTAAAGATATAAAGATTCCCTATGAAGCAATTGTTGTGGGGGATGCCCAGGAATTTATTAATAGTCTTCGGGGGGAGACCTTCATTGATGTGGACCGGTTTGGTAAATACCTGGTCTTTAGATTAACCAATGACAAGTCGGTGGTCTCGCACTTGCGGATGGAGGGTAAATACCACATTGTTCCCCAAAAGACACCGCTTGATAAACATGAACACTTGGTATATGAGTTAACCGATGGCACCGACTTGCGCTATGCAGATGTCCGGAAGTTTGGGCGGCTCCAACTGGTTGAGACTGGCACGGAAGCCGTGGTTACCGGAATTAGTAAGCTTGGACCAGAGCCCAATTCTGCTGCTTTCACGCTTGATTACTTTGAAGCAGGGCTAAAGACCAGGAAGAAGAATATCAAGAATGTGTTATTGGATCAGGGGATAGTGACCGGTCTTGGTAATATTTATGTTGATGAGGTTCTTTGGCTGAGCAAGATTCATCCGTTGACTCCGGCCAATAAGTTAGAACACGCAGAAATCGCCGAGTTATTTACGGCCATTAATGAGGAGATAACTTTAGCCATTCAGAATCACGGTACGACGGTCTTTACCTACCTCGATGCCAGCGGTCATGCCGGTAGCATGCAGAATCATCTCCACGCATATTCGCACGGAAATGAACCGTGTGAACGTTGCGGTACGATTATGGAGAAAATCAAAGTTAGCGGTAGGGGAACGGTCTTTTGTCCCCATTGTCAGGTTGTAAAATGACGTATTATTTAGGTTTAACTGGCGGGATAGCGAGCGGCAAAAGTACGGTCTCTGATCTCTTTCGCCACAAGAATATACCGGTGATTGATGCAGACGAGGTGGCTCACGCGCTAATGGAGCCCGGTGCGGCTAACTGGCAAAAGATAGTAGCTAAGTTCGGTCCGCAGTTCTTAAATGCCGATCAAACAATCAACCGGCAGAAGCTCGCTCAGCTAGTTTTCAGTGATCAAAATGCCCTCAGTAAGCTTAATCATCTTTCACATCCGACTATTAAGACCAGTCTGCTGAATAAGATGCAGGAGTATGCAATACAGAATGCCAGGGTCGTCGTCGTGGATATTCCGTTATTATATGAGGGTAAATTTGATACCCACCTCGACGATGTGCTTCTGGTCTACGTGGATAACAAGACGCAACTTGAGCGTTTGATGGCCCGCGATGCGATTACTGTAAAAGAAGCCAAGAGGAAGATTGCCGCCCAAATGCCACTAGCAAAAAAGAAATTACTGGCCGATTATTTAATTGACAATACTGGTACAATAGAAGAAACTACCAGCTCATTTGAAGCTTTTTTTCGGGCGAATATTAGCCCGAAGTTGGAGGAATAACTATGGAATGTCCAAATTGTCATCAAAACTCATCCCGTGTTGTCGATAGCAGACCAAGTGACGAGAATAGAGCGATTAGAAGGCGACGCGAATGTGAGAACTGTGGTTACAGATTTACAACCTTTGAAAGAATCGAGCTCTCACCACTCCTGGTAATTAAGAGTGATGGTAATCGTGAAGCCTTTAACCGTGAGAAGATCTTTAACGGGCTTGTTCATGCTGCCGAGAAACGGCCAATTACGAGTGATGAGCTGAGTGATCTGGTCGATCGGGTAGAGAACAGTATCCGCAAAAAGGGTTTAAATGAAATTTCCTCAAAGCAAATTGGTGAAATTGTCATGGACGAACTTGCGGAATTGGACGACGTCGCGTATATCCGCTTCGCCAGTGTGTACCGTCAATTCAAGGATATGAGCGGCTTCATGAAGGCGCTCGAAGAAATGATGTCTAAGGATAAGAAGTCTAGCTAGGTCAGGTATTCGATGTATTTTTCAACTAATCCTAAATTACCCTTCTACGTCGCTAATCAATTAACAATTGATACTGAGCAACAGAAGGTGATCATGAAACTTTATCAACCACTTGTTGGAGCCGTGGCAACAAGTGTTTATTTGACGCTCTGCCAACAGTTTAATCGGGTACCGATTCGCTCGGAATTTCTCCGCCTTGCTCAGCTCCAAGAGCAACTGGATATCGATTTAAAATCTCTTTTTAATGCGTTCCACAAGCTTGAGGCAGTCTCTTTGTTAAAGACGAGTACCAGTCAAAATGATATTCTCGGTGAAGCGCTGATTTTCGAGCTGAAAGCTCCCCTTGCTGCCAAGGATTTCTTTGGTACCTTTTTACTCTCTAGCTTACTGCTGGAGAAGATTGGTGAACCTTTGTTTAAGTCACTGCAGCAGAGTTTTACACCACAGACATTTCCCGATAGTGAAAATGCCCGTGATGTCTCGGCTGGCTTCTTCGAAGTTTTTCACATGGCGGATGAGACCGCAATTAATCCACCGGCTGTTGTTCAAGAGGCGGCAGAGTCTTTTGCCAAAAACAAGCAATTAGGGCAGGAAGATGCTATTGCGGAGACACGAGAGAATGAGCTTACAAAGTTAATAGATTGGCAGTTTTTGATCGATCAGTTTAATGCTTACCACATCGATGAGGCAGAAGTTAATAAATACAGGAAGCAAATCAGCGACATGATTAACTTCTACCAGCTATCCGAGTTGGAGTTTGTTCAGTTAGCGACTTTAACATTGACGAGCGGTGACCATAAGCTGAATATTAAGCGAATCGAAGCTAACCTAACTGAGAACTATGAGAGCCTGACGGACCATGCCTCGGTGCGTCACAGTGGGCGGGCAACCACAAAAGAAGCACTGGTGAACAAGGTATCAGCCATGATCAACAACCTCAGTGAAGCGGATCAACGTGTCTTAACAAGTGTGAACAAATATCGGCCACTTGACTACCTCTACCGAATAAAGAAAGAGAAGGGTGGCTACGTCACCACAAGTGAGAAGCAGATTGTCTACCAGCTGAAACAGAAAAATGGCTTGAAAGATGATCTAATTAACATGCTGATTTACGTCACCCTTGGTATGGCACCTACACTCTCTAAGGCCTTGGTTGACCGAATTGCTAATGACTGGTTCCAAAATGGCGTGGTAACGGCTGTGCAGGCGTTAAGCTATGTGAAGAACCGTGAGAATAAGAGACAACAGCAAGGGCAGAATACGAAGCACAGATATTATCAAGGACAGGGCAAGAAGAAAGAGGTTGCCACTGATTGGTCTAAGAAGAAGGCCACTGTAGATCCGAAGATTACGGATGAGTATTTGGATAAGCTACTTGATAAAATAGACGGAAAATAAGGAGCCTAATATGCAAAACATTGGCAAAGTTTTACAGAAGATATTGGATGAACGCGCAATCAAGTATGATTTCGACGAAATGATTAAAGCAGCGCTCAAGGATCCTGAAGTTCAAGCTTTTATCAAGGAACATCATGCAGAACTAACTCCCGATGCCCTAAACAAAAGTGCGGCAAACGTCTATGAATTTGTGACGCAGCGCGATAAGGTTCAACAAGAAAGCGACAGTACTGTGAGCGGCTTCGCCCCAAAACTAATTGTCAATAACGGCCTGATTGACGTGGAATATGGTCCGACTGAGCAAACTAGAACTGCAGTAGAGAGGACTACCCAGGCCCACAAGATGCGTCTAATTGACCTGCCGATTACGCTTAGGGAGGCCGCCATTACAGAGTTTGAACGTACAGAAGGAAGAATTCGTGCACTGGCACTAGCAACCGAATTCGTTGCGCAGTTAAGTGCTGGTCAGAATCCGAAGGGCGTCTACTTTAGCGGTAATTTTGGTGTTGGTAAGACTTACCTGATGGCGGCGATGGCGAATAAGCTGGTCACTTTTGGCAAAAGTGTGACGTTAATTCATGTACCAACCTTTATTGCTGGTCTTTCGAGTCACTTTGGCGACAACTCGCTTAATGATGAGGTCCAAAAACTAAAGTCTGTTGACGTATTGATGCTTGATGATATTGGGGCAGAGAGCCTGAGTCAGTGGTCAAGGGATGATGTGCTGGGCGTAATCTTGCAATATCGGATGGAGAATCAGTTGCCCACTGTTTTCAGTTCAAACTTCAGTTTTCCAGAGCTCGAGGAGCATTTTGCCGAGACCAAAACGGGCTCGGAGCCGGTGAAGGCCGCTCGTTTAATGGAGCGGATTAAGTTTCTGGCGACCGAGGTCGTCATGGAGGGTGCTAACCGACGCAACCGCGGTTAATTTGATTAAGTGGTCAGAAAGAACTTGAAAAATTAATTTAAATTAGTATAATTGAGTTCATTAAGAAAGACATATCAAACTTCACTAACAGGGAGTAGCTGCAGTAACTGGAAGCACTACAAGGAGTTTGACACCACTTTCGAAGTACAACCCATAATTTAATCGTTTGGTCGGTTACCATTATCAGCCATAAGAGTAGAATCACTTCGTGTGATTTTAAATTTGGGTGGAACCACGAAAATTTTCGTCCCAGTGTGAATATGTCGCACTGGGACTTTTTTTATTTAGGAGGAGCAGTAATGAGTTTTGAATTAACATTTCCAGATGGCAATAAGAAGAGCATCGATGAGGGTCAGTCAGTCTTAGACGTAGCCAAGTCTATCAGTTCGTCATTAGCTAAGAAGGCAGTCGGGGCAACCTTAAACGATGAGCTGTTATCGGTTGATAGTACAGTTAATCAAGCGGGCCACTTTGCCATTCTAACTGATGCAGATGAGCTGGGTCTGCGGATCCTCCGTGACACGGTTGCTTTCTTGTTCAAGTACGTTGCAAAGCAGAAATATCCACGCATCGCACTCGGTGAATCAAAGTCGGACGAAGATGGTTTTTTCGTTGATACTGATCAAGATAATCAAATTGCTGTTGGTGAATTGCCAGAGTTTGAAGCAGAGATGAAGAAGATTATCAAGAACGGTCTCCCAATTACCCGGGAATTTGTCGACAAATCTAAGTTAGTAGAGGCTTTCAAAGACGATCCTTACAAGACTTCCATGCTGAAGGACATTGATGCCGTACAGATACTGGCATACCGACTTGGTGATTTCGTTGATTTTGGCTACAAGGCGCTCCTGCCTAACACGGGCAAAATCAAAGAATTCGCACTCCTGTCAGTGGCCGGTGCATATTGGCAAGGTAAGAGTAGCAACAGAATGTTGCAACGGATTTACGGGACAGCATTCTTTAAAGCAAGCGATTTAGAGGCTGACTTGAAACGCAGAGAGGACATTAAGGAACGCGATCACCGCACACTAGGACGTGACCTTGATTTGTTCTTCGTCGATCCTAAAGTGGGTGCCGGTTTACCGTACTGGATGCCAAAAGGAGCAACAATTCGGCGAATTATCGAACGCTACATCATCGATAAAGAAGTTGCAGATGACTACGAGCACGTTTACACACCTGTACTCGCTAACCTGGACCTCTACAAAACCTCTGGTCACTGGGCACATTACAGGGAAGACATGTTCCCACCAATGGACATGGGAGATGACGAATTACTTGAGTTGCGGCCGATGAACTGCCCGTCACACATTCAGATCTACAAGCATCACGTCCGCTCATACCGTGAGTTACCAATTCGAATTGCCGAGTTAGGCATGATGCACCGTTATGAGAAGTCTGGTGCACTTTCCGGCCTCCAACGTGTGCGTGAAATGACCCTAAATGATGGGCACACTTTTGTCGCTTTGGACCAGATTCAAGAGGAATTTGGTAAGGTCCTTCAGCTGATGATGGACGTCTACCATGACTTCAATATCACCGATTACACATTCCGATTGAGCCTGCGTGACCCGAACAACACAGATAAGTATTTTGAAAACGACGAGATGTGGGAAAACGCACAGTCAATGTTGAAGAAAGCCCTCGATGAACTGGGTCTTGATTACTACGAGGCAGAAGGTGAGGCTGCATTCTACGGACCAAAGCTTGACGTTCAGACGAAGACAGCCCTAGGTAATGAGGAAACACTGTCAACAATCCAACTCGACTTCATGTTGCCAGAGAAGTTTGAACTGGCATACGTGGGTAACGATGGTGAAGAGCACCGTCCAGTGATGATTCACCGTGGAATCATCGGAACACTTGAGCGGTTTATCGCATACCTAACTGAGATTTATAAAGGTGCATTCCCAACTTGGATTGCTCCAGTACAAGTTAACATGATTCCGGTTAACCTTGATTTACACACTGATTACGTGAAGGAAATCAAACATGCATTGGCCCAAAAGGGAATTCGGGTGCAGCTTGATTTACGAAACGAAAAAATGGGTTATAAGATCCGCGAATCACAAACTCAAAAAGTTCCTTACACCTTAGTTATTGGGGATCAAGAGCTGGCAGATCAAACTGTAACGGTGAGAAAATATGGTGAACAAGACACCACAACCGTTTCTGTTCAAGAGTTTACCGACCAGATTTTAGCAGACGTGGCCAGCTACTCGCGTGATGAATAATTAACGATGATGGCAATTGAGTGCCATTTGTGTTAAAGTATTGCAGTTGGTGTATTATAGGACGAGGCTGCAGGTATCAAAAACGTTTGACACTCAGCCCAACTGTATGTATAATTGAATAGTTGAGAACAAGAAGAAGCTCCCGCTTCTCGCCTATGTTAACTAAGTACCTCTAGGCTAATCGATATAATCTGTTGATTAAGAGCGGGAAAAATTATTTTTCCCGCTTTTTACTTGTCCTCAAATTTATTTGGAGGTGAATACTCATAGCAAAAGATTTGATGTTAAATGAAAATATTCGTGAACGTGAACTTCGTGTGATTTCTGACTCTGGTGAGCAACTGGGAATTATCAGTAAAGCAGAAGCTTTGAAGAAGGCTGAAGATGCTAATTTAGACTTAGTATTAATTTCGCCAAACGCAAAGCCACCTGTAGCGAAGATTATGGATTACGGAAAATTCCGTTTCGAACAACAAAAAAAGCTCAAGGAAAACAAGAAAAATCAAAAGATTGTTAGTCTGAAGGAAGTTCGGCTTAGCCCAACTATCGAAGACAATGACTTTAAGACAAAGCTCAATAATGCTCGTAAGTTCCTTAGTAAAGGTGATAAAGTTCGGGTCTCTATTCGTTTTAAGGGACGTGCAATCACGCATAAGGAACTTGGACAAAGGGTTTTGGAAAAGATGGCTAAGGAAGCTGCCGACATCGCTAATGTCGAGGCTCGTCCTAAGATGGAAGGCCGTAGTATGTTTTTAATCTTGTCGCCAAGTGCTGACAAAGATAAAAAGAAATAAATTCTGGAGGAAGAATCATGCCTAAACAAAAAACACATCGTGCTTCAGCAAAACGTTTTAAGAGAACTGGAAATGGTGGCTTGAAGCGTCACCATGCATACACTGGTCACCGTTTCCACGGTAAGACAAAGAAACAACGTCGTCATTTAAGTAAAGCTGCTATGGTTTCTGCCAGCGATATCAAACGTATCAAACAAATGCTTTCACAAATGCGTTAATTGAGAAATATTATTTTAGGAGGAATTTAAAGATGCCAAGAGTTAAAGGTGGAACTGTAACACGTAAACGTCGTAAAAAGGTTTTAAAGCTTGCAAAGGGTTATAGAGGAGCTAAGCATTTACTGTTTAAATCAGCCAATGCCCAAGTAATGAACTCATACCGTTATGCATTCCGTGATCGTCGCCAGGTTAAGCGCGACTTCAGAAAGCTTTGGATTGCCCGGATCAACGCTGCTGCAAGAATGAACGATATTTCATACAGCAAGTTAATGCACGGCTTAAAGTTGGCTGAGGTAGACATCAACCGTAAGATGCTCGCTGACCTTGCTTATAACGATGCTGCTGCATTCACAGCATTAGTTGAGACAGCTAAGAAAGCTTTAAACTAGTTTTTGACAAATCAAGTAACTAGCTACTTAAGGAACAGATTAATTTCTGTTCCTTTTTTGATTCATCTTTTTGGGCGAACACTTCTTGTTTAGTAATCGCTTTCGTGATAATGTGAAGTTATAAAACTAAAGGAGGCAATAATTGATGGTTCAAAAAAAAGTAGCAATAATTGGTGCATCACATGGTGGACATCAATCCATTCTAGAATTACTGACTAGATACGGTAAAGATGTTGATATCACACTATTTGAGGCTGGTGATTTCATCTCATTTATGTCTTGTGGAATGGAATTATACTTGCAAGATAAGGTAACTGACGTCACGGATGTCCGTAATTTTAGACCGGAGAATTTCCCACAAGAAAATGTACATATTCTGGCTAACCATGAAGTAACGCAGATTGATGCAGATAATAAGAAATTGACGGTCGTGGATCACATAAAAGAGGCAACGAATGAATTTACCTACGATAAATTAATTCTTAGTTCTGGTGTCACGCCAAATGCTTTGCCACTTCCTGGTAAAGAACTTGAGAATATTTTCTTGATGCGTGGCTACGATTGGGCACGTAAGATTAAGGCAAAGCTTGAGGACGATTCTGTCCAGAACGTAACTGTGATTGGTACGGGCTATATTGGCATTGAGGCGGCACAGGTATTTGCGGAAGCTGGTCGTAATGTAACAATCATCGATGTCATTGACCGACCACTCGGTACCTATCTCGATCAGGAAATGACGGATATTCTGCGCGCCGAATTAGAAGAACATGGCGTTCACGTGGTTACTGGTGCCAAAATATCGGAATTCAGTGGTTCAACAAGCGTTACTGCTGTGAAGACTGATCAGGGTGATTTTCCAAGTGATTTGGTGATTGAGGCTGCCGGGGTGAAGCCAAATACTGCATGGCTCACTGGTACAGTTGAATTAGACCAACGTGGGTGGATTGTGACCGATGAGTACCTACGTACCAATCTGCCAGATGTGTCGGCAGTTGGTGACGCGACCTTGGCACTTTCCATTCCTGCAGGCAAGAAGATGCCGATTGCTCTAGCAACGGTGGCTCGGCGTGAGGCGCGCTATGTTGTAGAACACCTCTTTGAGGAGAAGCCGAATGTGCCATTTAAAGGTGTTGTGGGTTCATCAGCGCTTTCGGTCTTTGATTATCAATTTGCAGCGACCGGTTTGAACGAATTTAGCGCTGGTCGAGCGGGTATCCCACTCAAAACAGATTTCTATCAAGATACGCTAAGACCAAAGTATGTGCCGGTAGAACAGGGTAACTCAGATGTGTATGTCAAGCTGGCTTATGACGAGCAGACTCACCAACTATTAGGTGGAGCTGTGCTGTCGAAGGCGGCAATTACCGCACAGGGCAATACTCTTGCATTGGCAGTGGCACAGCAGCTCACGCTTGAGGATCTTGCTGATAGTGATTTCTTCTTCCAACCCGGCTTCGACCGACAATGGAGTTTGCTGAACCTTGCAGCTCAACACGCGCTAGGTGAGGAACCATTTGTTGAATAGAATAGCTTAGGTATGAAAGACCATTTCAATTGGAAATGGTCTTTTTTTGCTTCAATTAGATTAACTAATTGTCCCTTAATCCTTGTGCAGGTGATAAGATTACATGATAGAAGTTTTTTAGACGAGCTCAGCCGCTAAAGAGGTTGCTGTAGCTAGGAAGCGGTCTAAAGCTCTTTTCGCCGCTCAATTAGACTCCGTTGATGCGCAGTTTCTTCTGCAAAGTAAACAGCAGCAGGACCAAATTATTAAGCAGTCAGGAATTGGCCGTTTGGCGATTCCATGTCAAAAAGTTAGCCTACCCATCCTGGCTGAGCGTACAGATGCCAACTTATCAGTCGGTGCTGCCGAATATACCCCGCACCAGAAGATGGGTCATGGCAATTATGTCTTGGCTAGTCATAACTATGCTGGCGCCGATGTCTTGTTGAATCGTATTAAGAATTTGGCGGCTGGCCAGAAGATTTATCTGACAGACTTCAGCCAGATATTCATGTATCAGGTTACGCTGCTGCGAGTCATCAATGAACGTGAAATTCACTATCTTGCGCAAACGGAAAATCCTACTTTAACTTTGATTCGTTGTGAGGAGCCGGTTGGCACGGATCAACGGCTGATTGTCCAAGCTAAGCTGGTCTCTCTCTGTCGTGGCATACAAAAAAGCCCAACCAGCTGTGGTACAGCGATTGGGGATAGTTAAACAGAGCCAAGAAAATTGGTTTGCAAAATTAGGTCAGGCGATGATGCCCTTTACTGTTCAAATTGAACATGACCAGAGGTTAAGACGATTATCCCACCTTAGTTTGATGCTACTTGGTGGCTTAATAGTGACATTTGCCACAGCCACCGCGCTCATCTTTAGACCAGAACGTAACTAATTCTAGCTTTTGAAATTGACCCCTTCATTGGCATAGAAATCGATTAGTTCCTCACGAAGCGGTTCGAGATTATCCGGTAAGCCAAGTTTTTCGCCCAAAGAATCAAGGTCTTCATCGACAGTAAAACCAGGTGCCAGGGTGGCAAATTCTATCCGATTACGGTTCGGATCTCTGAAGTAGACGGAGTAGAAATACTTGCGGTCAATTTCCTTTTCGAAGTGGAAGTTCCGCTCGTTACCACTGTTTCGAATGGCAGCAATTTCATTTTTATCAACCGCGCTTAAGGCAACATGGTCGATGCTACCGCGACCGAAACGTTTGGTCCCTGGCTGCTCGGCTGGCATAAGTGTGATCGATTGACCAAGGTCTAAATTAAGCAAGTGGTTTACCGTTTCGATACCAGTCATTTCGGTGAAAAAGTGTTCTTCGGCGTCCAAATCCGTCACATAGATATTTGTGTTTTTGAGGCGCAGAAGCTGGTACTGTGGCGGAATTGTGCTATTACGAATTACACTTGCTGCAGCAGGCTCCTCAGCGATAAAGCAAATTCTTATCGGCGTGCCTTGCGGGTCAGTAAAGCTCAAAATATCATTCTGATTGGAAAATGTGATATTATTGGTCGTCAAATGTTGCTGCCAGAATTTGCTGCCTTTAGCGGGAGCGTAGTAATCGAGTCCCTGAATGTAGCTATCCTCGTCATAGCGAGTGCCAAGACGCGGTACCTCGATAAATGTGGTCACCGTGCCGGGCTGCCCATTGTAATTACCGAAATAAATATGTCGTCTAGTGGGATTCTCCTGGTTGACGGAGTTCTTGATAAAGCGAAAACCCAAAATTTGTGTATAAAAATGGCTTGTTGAATCGATATCGCCGGTCAACAACGTGATATGATGTAATTGCATTTTATTTTTCCCCATTTAACTCAAATTATTGCAAATAAAAACAGATATTAGAGTAGTAAAATTGCTTTTCAGCACTCTATTATCTATATTATATTAAAAATAGTCATTAATTACATGTTTTTCGACTTCCTGAACAATGAAAAATTGTGAGGTTTCAAGTATAATGGGAAAGTAATTCTAAAGGAGATTTTGCATGACTATTTTTCGACCAGCACTCACGATCGATTCGATTTATAATTTAAACGTCGCAGATTTGAAACGGCGCGGCATAAATGCCGTTTTCAGTGATCTAGATAATACGCTTTTGGCATGGAATATTGAGGAATCAGTGGAGGCGATGGACGAGCTCAATGAACGCCTGTTAGCTGGTGGAATCACGCTTGTGGTCATCTCAAATAATAATCATGCCAGAATCCAAAAGGTGTTGGCGCCGTACGGTATCAAGTTTGTGGCGCGGGCGAAGAAGCCACTGCCAGGGGGCATCAATAAGGCGCTGCGGCAGTTTGGGTTTAGGCGTGAACAGACGCTCATGGTTGGGGACCAGTTGCTGACAGACATGATTGCTGGCAACCTAGCTTTAACCAAGACAGTTTTGGTAAAACCGTTAGTTGAAACGGATGCTTGGAATACAAGTATCAATCGTTTCTTTGAAAAGTTTATTTTCTTCTTTTTAAATATGAAGCGGAAAATCACCTTTAAGGAGTATCTAAATTGAGTTTAGAACAAAATAACAGCACGAGCAAAACAGAAGAGATTAGATGCATTGGCTGTGGAGCCGTGTTGCAGAGTACAGATGAGCACGAACCGGGCTATCTACCTGCTAGCGCCTTACAGAAAATCCTTAGTGGCGAAACAGAAAATATCTACTGCCAAAGGTGTTTTAGACTCCGGCACTACAATGAAATCATGCCGGTTCAGACTGACAATGATGATTTCTTGAAGTTGCTTAGCACGATTGGGAATACGAACCACGCACTCGTCGTTAACGTAGTCGACCTGTTCGACTTCGATGGCAGTGTGATTCCTTCGCTACCACGTTTTATCGGGGATAATAAATTCATCCTTGTGGGTAATAAGATTGACCTCTTTCCAAAGAACACGAATCAGCGAAAGGTCAAGGATTGGTTACGCCAACAAGCCAACAAGGTGGGTCTTTTTCCAGAGGATATTTTCTTAGTGAGCGCTAAGAGAAGGACAAATATTACTGAATTTCTGAGCTTCCTAGCACAACGTGCGGGTAAGAAAAACGACGTTTACTTCGTCGGTACAACGAATGTCGGGAAGTCGACCTTGGTGAACGCGATCATCGCAGCCATGGGGGATATCAAAGACCTAATCACCACATCCAGGTTCCCCGGCACCACGCTTGATCGAATCGAAATCCCGCTTGCCGAGGGCAACATGTTAATCGACACACCGGGAATTATCTCGCCTAATCAGCTGGCGCACTTCCTGGCCCCAGACCAGCTGGACTTAATCTCACCGCAGAAACGTTTGAAGCCGGTCACCTTCCAGTTGACGCCCGGTCAGACCGTTTTCCTAGCTGGAATTGGCCGCGTGGACTTCATTTCGGGTCCGGCAAGTAGCTTCGTCGTATATGCTGATCAGAAACTCTATCTGCACCGCACTAAAACGGTGAATGCCGATGCGTTTTACGAGAAACACGTTGGTGAGCTATTAGTACCACCAAGCACGGACCAGCTAGCGGAGATCCCAAGCCTCGTAGGTAAAATATTCAAACCACAGGATAAGAGTGATTTGATTTTCGGCGGCGTGGGCTTCATAACGGTCCCGGGCGGAATCACAGTTAAAACATACACACCGAACCAAATTGGTTTGGGCATGAGAAGGGCAATAATCTAATGTTAAATGGTAAGCAAAAAAGATATCTAAGAAGTTTAGCAATGAAACAAAGAGCAACAATGCAGGTTGGTAAGGCCGGCATCACAGAGGCTGTGATTAAGCAGTTGCAAAATGAGATTGAGAAGAACGAACTTTTGAAAATCTCTTTGTTGCAAAATACGGTTGTGGAACCGGCGGAAGTCCAAGTGGAGATTCAGGCTACGGATGCAACTATCGAATTCGTGCAGAAGATTGGCCGCAACATGGTGTTCTACAAACGCGCAACTGAGCCTAAGAACCGGAATATTTCCGCGCATGTAGGTAAACTCAAGTAAGAGGGTAGATCCATGAATTCAGTGAGTACGATGAAACACGTTGTTGTAGAACCGAAGGTACAGGTAGCTCTTCAGGAGCAAAATACCAAGAAGGCTGTGGGTATCTTAGGCGGCACCTTCAATCCGATTCATATCGCACACTTGATTTTGGCCGAACAGGTGTACAGTAAGTTAAACCTCGACGAAATCTGGTTTATCCCTGATAATATTCCACCTCATGTGAATAAAAAAGGCGCCATTGCACCACGACACCGGGTTGAAATGATTCGGTTGGCAATTCGCGATAACCCACACTTTAAGGTGGATCTGACCGAGATCATGCGTGGCGGCATCAGTTATACAATCGACACGGTAAAGGAACTACGACGACGCCACCCAGAGAATGATTTCTACCTGATTATGGGTGGAGACATGATTAGTGACTTTAAAAATTGGAAGAATCCGCATGAGCTCGCGAGCCTAATCAAGCTGGTGGGCGTGAAACGACCTGGTTACGTCCAGCTGTGTGATTTTCCAATCATCTGGGTTGACGCACCGTTCATGTCGGTTAGTTCGACTCAGATTAGGGAGTTACTACAGGCTGGCAACTCCGTGAAATACCTTGTTCCACAGGGTGTGAGCGAGTACATTACTAAAGAAGGTTTATACAATGGATAATAGTACCAATTTATTTTTTACTAACACTTTTTCTGACCTCAGCAGTGACGAACTAGTTCAACGTGTACGCAACAAACTGAGTGACTTTCGGTTTGCTCATTGCGTGCGGACGAGCTACATGGCAAAAGAACTAGCCGCCACGAACCACGTGGACCAAGAACGCGCAGCGGTGGCCGGTTTCGTGCATGATTATGCCAAGGAAGTTGCACCGGAGGATTATCGGAGAGCGATTATTGAAGAAGGACTCGATCGTAATCTACTGGAATGGAATCGCAGCATCTGGCACGGTATCGTTGGTGCCAACTACGTAGAGCAGGAATTGCACATCCATGACCAAGCCATCCTAGATGCAATCAGACACCACACAACGGGTAGCCCAGATATGAGCGAGCTCGACAAGGTCATCTTCATGGCCGACTACATCGAACCGGGACGTAAATTCCCGGGGGTTGAGGTTGCGAGAGAGAGGACAGCACTAAATCTGGACGCAGGTGTCGCCTACGAACTTCAACAGACATTATTATACTTAATCGAAGGACGAGAGCGGGTTTTTCCCCTAACCGTAGCGGCTTATAATAAATTAGGAATCAAGACAGAGGAGAATTTTTTTGAATAGCAAAGACTTATTAAAACTCATTGTGGGCGCGGTTGACGAGAAACACGGCGAGGAGATAATCGTGTATGACATGCGGGGAATTAGTATTCTGTCCGACTATGTGGTCATCACAAACGGTAACTCGAACAGACAGGCACACGCGATCACGGAGAACGTCTCAGAGAAGCTGAAAGAGGTAAATTATTACGATTTCAATATCGAAGGAAATAAGGACTCTAATTGGCTGCTGATTGATGCCAAGGAAGTCCTCGTGAACGTCTTCACCGACGAGGCAAGGGAATTCTATGGCTTGGAGAAGCTCTGGTCAGATGCGAAGGAAATCCCAGTGGCAGAGTTAGTCGACTAATGGATAACTATCAAGTTTTTGCCGCGGTTTACGATGACCTGATGGACAAATCATTATACGCTGAGTGGTTGAAGTATGTGCAAAAGCGCGTGCCAACTGGTCAGCGCATTTTGGAACTAGCGAGTGGGGCTGGCGACCTGGCCCAGAGGCTGGTGGCAGAGAAGTATGATTTAACCGTTTCTGATCTATCCGAATCCATGCTGGAATTAGCTGCCTCAAAAGTGGGCGGAGATTCGGACACGGATTTTTTGCTGCTTGATATGCTGAATTTTGACTTTGCAGCGGAGTATGATGCGGTAATTTGTTTCGATGACTCCATCTGCTACCTGAAGGACGAAGAGCAATTACGGCAAACCTTTCAGAACGTTTGGCGTGCGCTGAAGCCGGGCGGGCAGTTTCTGTTCGATAGTCATTCCTTATTTCAGATGGACCATGTCTTCCCTGAGTACATGTTTAATGAGATTAATGAGGACTACACATTTGTCTGGAAGAGCTTTATTGGGGAACAGCCACACAGTATTGTACATGACCTCCAGATTTTCATTCCAACAGACGTGACCGAATCAGAAGCGACCGCCAGCAAATTTGAGTGTTTCGAAGAAATGCACCACGAGAGAACGTACCCCATCGCCACGTACCGTAAGTTACTACAGGAAGCACAATTTGAACTTACTGAGCTGACGACGGATTTCACCGATGGCTTCGATGGTGCCACCGGGCGTCGGTGGTTCTTTCAGTGTAGGAAGGTGGTTTAATGAGCGTAGTAGGTGTCATCGCAGAATTTAATCCTTTTCATAGCGGTCACGAATTTCTCCTCAATCAGGCCCGTCTGGTCGCAAAAAGCGACCCGATTATTGTGATCATGTCTGGTAATTATGTGCAAAGAGGTGACGTAGCGCTGCTAGATAAATGGGAGCGTGCGAAGGTAGCACTAGCTAGTGGTGCTGATCTCGTCTTTGAGCTACCGTTTAACTATGCTGTGCAACCTGCCGATATTTTCGCTTCCGGTGGTATCAAGCTACTTGCAAGTCTTGGCGTTACCGACCTGGTTTTCGGTGCGGAGGACGAGAATCTGAATTTCCAAGAACTTGGTGATAAAATCGCGAATATCACAGAGCATAATATTGACTTCAGCGACTACACAAAGACTTATGCCACGCAATACAACCAAATGGTCACGGACGAAGTCGGCTACGAGGTTAATCAACCGAACTTGATGCTCGCGGTAGCATACGCCGTAGCTAACACCAAGTTAGGTCATCCACTGCAGCTACATCCTATTCGCAGAATTGGGCAGGCCCATGAGGCTGAACTTGTCGATGATGAGTTAGTGATGAGCTCAACCTCAATCAGAAACTTTATCCTTCACGTTGGGGCAACGGAGCGGTTGAATGATTGGCTGCCACCGGTCGAGGTACTGGCCGTGAATAACGCCAAGTCGTTTCCTACCTGGCTCATGATGTTTGACTATCTCAGATACCGCTTAGATTCTAGCACGCCAAAGGAGTTGGCTAGAATCTACCAAATGAGCGAGGGACTCCAGTACAAGATGAAGGCGGAGATCATCGATCATCACGATTTCACCAGCTTTCTGCGGGCAATCAAATCGAAACGATACACATATTCACGCTTACGTAGAACTTGTCTTTACACATTGTTGAACGTGGCGGAAGAGGAGATGGCTACGGCTCAGAGTACTCCATACCTATTCTTACTCGGCTACACTAACCTGGGGAGTAAATATCTTAAACGCCAGCGTAAGGAGTTCACGTTACCAATATACAGCAGAGTAGATGCGAAGCTCGCCAACGGTGGTCCGATGGACCTGCAGGTCCGCGTTGACCGTTTTTATGAACAATTAACTATGTCAAATCAAAACTTTGGTCGCAGACCAAACGAGGTGAAATAAATGTTGAAATATAATTTTAGCCAAGTGGCAGACCAGAAGAATCCGCTGATTCAAGTAGATGAAGCAATTAGCTTCGGCCCCGATTTCTTCGAGCGGGCTAAAGAGCTGATTATCTCAGTGGAAAAAGCTAATGTGACGGGGCAAATCTTCTATGACGAACCATTTGTGTTCGCACAGATGCATGTGGTTGCGGACATTACAGTGCCCTCATCCAGAAGCCTGAATTCCGTTCCATTGAAGCTCGACTTCAAGTTCCTGGAGGCCTACACAAAGGAGACACCAAGCCAGGAAGACTTAGAAGCAATTGATACGATTATCGAGCTGGAAGATGATCTGATCGACCTCCAGACGGCCGTTGAGGATCACCTATTGTTGCACATTCCACTGCAAAATCTGACTAAAGAGGAACTAGAACAAGACCTGATGCCAAAGGGTGATGACTGGGAGGTCGTCAGTGAGTCGAAGTTCTTAGAGCAGCAGAAACAGGAGCAAGTGACGAAGATTAACCCCGCTTTTGAGAAGCTGAAGGGATTGTTTCCTGCAAGTGAAGATTCGGCTACAGATGACGAAAATAATTAATCTGAGTATTTTGGCTTTAATCTAGTGGGAAACTCTGCTAGGATTGTTTTGTGAGTAAGTGTGTGCAGATACACGATACTAATCTGATACATTTGGGATGCAATGGAGGAAATTATGCAAAAACCTGAAATTGGTGTTATTGGAATGGCTGTAATGGGAAAGAGCCTTGCCCTAAACATTGAAAGCCGTGGCTATACAGTGGGCATTTACAACCGGACTGGTTCCAAAACTGAAAAAGTAATGGAGGACCACGCGGATAAGAATCTAGTACCAAGCTACACGATTGAGGACTTCGTTAATTCATTAGAGAAGCCCCGCAGAATTATCATGATGGTGCAGGCCGGCAAGGGTACAGATGCTGTCATTGAACAACTTCTGGCACTACTAGACAAAGGCGACGTCTTAATTGATGGTGGTAATACATACTTTGAAGATACGGTTCGGCGCAACAAAATGTTGGACGAATCAGGTATCAACTTTATCGGGATGGGCGTTTCCGGTGGTGAATTAGGCGCACTTGAAGGACCTTCAATGATGCCCGGCGGTCAAAAGGAAGCGTATGATCTCGTTGCACCAATCCTCGAGAAGATGTCGGCTAAAGCACCAGCTGATGGCGCTCCTTGTGTCACCTACATCGGACCAAACGGTGCAGGTCACTACGTAAAGATGGTCCACAACGGTATCGAATATGGTGATATGGAGCTCATTGCTGAGAGCTACAATATCTTACGTAACGTACTGGGATTATCAACGGATCAAATCGCCGAGATTTTTAGCGAGTGGAATAAGGGCGAACTGGAAAGCTACCTCATCGAGATTACGGCAGATATTCTGACCAGAAAAGACGATCTGGGCAGTGATGAACCCATCGTCGATAAAATCCTCGATAAAGCCGGGAACAAGGGAACTGGTAAGTGGAGTTCACAGAACGCCCTCGAAATTGGTGTCTCTCAGTCACTAATTACAGAAGCCGTTTATGCACGTTACATTTCCACATTCAAAGATGAGCGTGTGGCTGCAAGTGAGGTGTTGAAGGATCCAGCTAACAAACCAACTAATTTGAACGTTGATGAGGTTGTTGATAAGGTTAAGAAAGCCCTTTACTTCAGTAAAATCATGAGTTACGCTCAAGGATTTGAGCAAATGAAATTGGCATCTGCTAACTATGATTGGAACCTCAATTTCGGTGAGATTGCTAAGATTTGGCGTGCTGGTTGTATTATTCGCGCTCAGTTCTTACAGAAGATTACTGATGCCTATAATCAAAATGCTAACCTCGCCAACCTGCTGTTGGACGATTACTTTGCGGACATCGCTAATAACTACCAAGATGCCGTTCGTGACGTGACTAGCCTCGCAGTGCAGGCAGGCATTCCTGCTCCAGCACTATCTGCCTCTGTGTCATACTTTGATTCTTACCGGGCAGCAGTTGTGCCCGCAAACATCATTCAAGCGCAACGTGACTATTTCGGTGCACATACTTACGAAAGAACAGATCGTCCGGGAATTTTCCATTATTCGTGGTATAATGAACAATAGATTTAAGAAAAGCTGCAAAACAGCTTTTTTTTGTGTGATTATAGAGCAAATAGCTCTAATCTATGTTAGAATCAATTAAAGAATAATAAGAAAGACTGAGAGCATATGGCAAAAATTTTAATTATTGAAGATGAAAAAAATCTTTCACGCTTTGTAGAACTCGAATTACAACATGAAAGTTATGAAACAGTTGTTGAGAATAACGGTCGTCGCGGTCTAGAAATTGCACTAAGTCAGAACTTTGATGTAATTCTCCTAGACTTGATGCTGCCAGAACTCAATGGTTTAGAAGTTGCGCGCCGGGTTCGTCAGGCGAAGACGACACCAATTATTATGATGACGGCCCGTGATTCTGTGATTGACCGTGTTTCTGGACTTGATCATGGTGCAGATGACTATATCGTCAAGCCGTTCGCGATTGAGGAATTATTGGCGCGGATTCGGGCCGTATTACGCCGGGTGGAGATTGAAGATACACATAATTCACCGAAGATTACGAGCCGCGAAGTAGTTAAATTTAAGGATCTTGTGATTGAAACCAACAATCGCATGGTTCGGCGTGGGGATAAGTCGGTTGACTTAACCAAACGCGAATACAACCTGCTGATGACGTTGGTCGATAATGAGAATAACGTTGTAAGTCGTGAACAACTACTCGACAAGATTTGGGGTCCAGAATCGAAGATTGAAACGAACGTTGTGGAAGTTTATATCAGATACCTCCGGAATAAGATTGATGTTGAAGGACAACCTTCATACATTAAGACAATTCGCGGTACAGGGTATGTAATGAGGACTGACGACTAGATGAAAAAAAGAACTAACCAGTCGGAAAAAATTGCTGCGGAAGATAAAAAACCGCGGCATTTTTCAATTACGACAAAATGGGTCAGTTTAGTTGGACTGACAATTGCCTTTACCTTCATGGTCTTCTCTGTGACCATTTATACTCTGATTCAAACTAAACTGATGCAGCAGGAGCGCGCCATCGCTGCTGATACCATTAATATTGTTGAAAATCGGCTGGTGGAGATTCCGGATAATTTGATGATTTCAAATGTGGTGACAAATCTTTCGCCGGAAACTAAGCGAGTGATTGAGGGCAAGCCCGCTATCTCGGGTAGCAATCAAAGAAATGTCTTTGATGATTCGGTCCTCAGTAGTCTGTCGAAGCCAGACCTGACGCTTGTGGTGTTTAACAAGGCCAAGGAAGTAGTTTTCTCAAGTAAAGAGATTAATGTTAAAGAACGTCCTAGTGCCCACTTCGGCTATCGTATAAACAATAGACGGGGCAGGAATGTGCTCACAGGTATCCGTCCGGTAGTTTCCGCTCAGACCGGCAAATTAACTGGTTATATCATGGCTCAAAACGAGATGAATAATGCGAACAGCATCCTCGCGGAGCTGCGATTATGGACGATTGTTCTCTCGGTTTCGGCTATTCTGGTGACCATCGTCCTAAGTTACCTGGTGGTGCGTGGTATTCTCCGGCCAATCAAGCTGATGTCCAAGGTTGCAAAGACTTTGGATGATGCACCTGAGTCTGACGCCCGGATTCCGGACTTGAAACGCAATGATGAATTAGGCGAACTAACATTAACCTTCAACCAGATGCTTGACCGAATGCAAAGCTATACCGAGCAGCAGAAGAACTTCGTGGGGGACGTCTCACACGAACTCCGTACGCCCGTAGCGGTCATTGAGGGTCACCTTAACTTGTTGAACCGCTGGGGTAAAGACGACCCTGAGGTGTTGGATGAGTCGATTAAGGCCTCCATCCAAGAAGTCTCCCGCATGAAGCATTTGATCCAAGAGATGCTCGATTTAACGCGTGCAGAACAGATTGACATCTTGTATCCAGATGAGGTAACAAAGGTGGAAGAAGTGGTTCATCAGGTCGTCGATAATATTCGTCTGGTGCACCCGGACTTTGAGATTCAGCTCGACGACGACTTGGAGCCGAATACCAATATGAAAATCTACCGGAATCACCTTGAGCAAATTCTGATTATTCTGATGGACAATGCCATTAAGTACTCAACTACGAGAAATGAAATCATTATTTCTGCAGCATCAAATGAGAGCACCGTGAACTTGGTCGTGCAGGATTTCGGTGAAGGAATCAGCCGTGAGGATAAGGAGAAAATCTTTGGGAGATTCTACCGGGTTGATAAGGCTCGTACAAGGGAAAAGGGCGGCAATGGTCTAGGCTTGCCGATTGCCAAAAAGCTGGTGGAGAGTTACCACGGCACGATTACGGTCGATTCGCTTGAGGGTAGCGGGAGTCAGTTCAAGATAAGTTTTCCAAGAAATACTAAGTAAAAGAATTGAATAATGACCTCTGGTTCGGCTATACTTAGCGGTAAATGAGGTTGAATCATGGGTAAAATTAGTAGCAAGCAAACAACGAAGAAGAATCTCTGGCTTTATTTAAGCCTGTTGTTTGGCTTGGTACTTTTTTATTGCCATTTATTTATGTCGCTTATACGCAACAGAAGCAAGATTACGCAAAAGTGGTTTACCAAAAGGCGACTAAACATGTCGATTCGAAGCAGTTAGAAGCTGCAAGAAACTATAACAGGCAAATCTTCACACAGCAACAGGTGAACGCGTGGGCAGCTGGCGAAAAATACATTAATTCTGTCTTCACGAGAGAGCAGCTGAAGCAGCCCATTGGGTACATCAGTATTCCGGCCATTCACCTGGATCCGATGGTGATTTACTATGGCTAAAGCGATGCGGTGTTAGAGAAGGGAATTGGCAATTTAGCTTGGAGTAGTTTACCCACGGGTGGGAAGAATACACTCAGCGTCTTGACCGGGCATTCTGGCTTAGCCAACCAGATTTATTTCGATAACATCAAGCACCTGAAGAAGGGTGATATCATCTATCTCAATGTATTTGGCGATAAATTGTCGTATAAGGTCATTGGGCAGCAGGTTATCGACCCAAACAATCATGCTGAGTATGATCACCTGTAC
Source organism: Amylolactobacillus amylophilus DSM 20533 = JCM 1125 (assembly GCF_001936335.1). Lineage (GTDB taxonomy): Bacteria > Bacillota > Bacilli > Lactobacillales > Lactobacillaceae > Amylolactobacillus > Amylolactobacillus amylophilus. The sequence goes on along the minus strand of NZ_CP018888.1, from coordinate 182,146 downwards.
GTCAAGCCAGGTCAGGATCGGATTACATTGATGACGTGTACGCCGATCTTTATCAACAGTCACCGCCTCCTGATTTTTGCCAAGCGGGTACCAACTAAAGTGGCACAAAAGACACAAATCAAGCATCGGAACATATGGTACGACCGGACTCAAATTGAAGATTAACCCGCAGGAGCCTTTTGGTACCGGTGATTTACTCGAAACTCCGGTGACTGAAGATGTTTTAGCCAAAGGAATCTTCGGTACGGCGAAGTGGTATATCGACACTAACGGGACAATGCATATTGGACCAGGAAACTTTGGAAGATTAAAGCAAAGTACATTGTCACCTTGGGACGTATACAAAGACAAAATTAAAAAAATTATTTTTCCAGTAACAGAGAAAATAATTGCAAATACGGACTCAGGATATCTATTTGCTAATTTAACTAATCTAGAAAAAATCGAAAATATCAATAATTGGGACACCAGTAACGTGACTAATATGCGGTATATGTTTGCGGATGCGTCTGGTATAACCAATCTGGCTTTAAGTAATTTTGATACAGCAAAAGTTATCGATATGACTAACATTTTTGGAGGGATGACATCTCTCCAAACAGATAACATTTGGTGATGGTTTTTGGACTAATCAAGTAACAAGTTCGCAGCCAATTCTACCTAACGCAACTGCTACCACAAAGTGGACTGCAGTAGATTCAACTAACGGTGGGACAATTGCTGCACCAGCAGGACAACGCCTCGCGGATGATGTGTTCAATCTTGATCAAGGCGACCTGCCTGATACTTACGTCCTGAAAGAATATGAGACGATTCCAAACACGCTACCTATAACAGGCTCTAACACCCGGGCGCTGCTCCTTTCAGGGTTAACGTTAGTGCTCATCTCCGGAATATCCATCTTTGGCTTCAGGTTACACCGGCGCAATAAGCAGGACCTTGCAGCGCTCGAACAAGTCTTGAAGAAGTAAGATAAATCAACTTACGAACTGGGAACAATTCACCTCCGAATTGTTCCTTTTTTGCGCCAAAAAAATAACCCCAAAGGATATACTCCTAGTTAGTTGGACACGGAAATAATTAAAATTCCGGTCTCACGAACTAGGAGTATTTATTTTGGCTAAACATTATAGTGTTGAGGAAAAGATTGAGATATTGTCCTTCTTAGATAAAGGCTGGGGTATAACTGAGGTTGCCCAATACCATTCTTTATCTACAAGTACCGTCAAACGTTGGAGACATCAGTATCAGCTTAAAGGTATTGGTGGGCTTAAACAAAGGAAATACACCCACTTTTCTCAAGAATTTAAACAGAAAGTCGTCCTTGAATATCTCAGTACGGATACTTCTCTACCGTTTCTACGTGACAAGTACAATATATCAAATGAATCTGTCATCTATCAGTGGGTAAAACTGTATACTAGTGGTAATAAATTAGAGGCCACTAGGAGATCTGAGATGAATAAAGGAAGATCAACCACTCTCAAAGAGCGGATAGAAATCACAAATTGGGTTATTGCACATGATTACGACTATAGTGGTGCCATGCGTAAGTTCACCGTTTCATATGGTCAGGTATACAGTTGGACTAAGAAGTTGAAGAAATACGGTCCCGATGGACTCATTGATCGCCGCGGTAAGGGAAAATCTGAAAATGATTTACTCACTACGGCCGAAAAGCAGGCACTGGAAGTTAAGCGACTAAAGGAGCAGGTAACTTACTTGTCCACAGAAAATAATCTTTTAAAAAAATTACAGGAGATAGAAAGAAGGGATTCCAAGAGAACAAATATCGTGCAATTAAAGAATTATCACAGAAAATAGATGAAAGAAGCGGAAAAGTCTTCAGCGTAGCTCTGAGCTGCCAAATTATGCAAGTTGCACGTTCATCTTACTATGCCTGGTTAAACCATGTTCCATCGAAAAGGAATATCGATGATCAAGGCATCCTAGATTACGTAATTCAATTAGAAGAAGCACACAACTATATCTTTGGGGTAAAGCGCCTAGTGATGCATGTAAATGACGATACACAATATCATGTATCCAATAGTAAAATGCGACGAATCATGAGAGAAAATAATATAGTAGCTTCAATTAAGACCAAACGTAAACCAAGAAAAAAACGTAAAGAAGAAATTATCAGTAAAAATTTACTACTGAACGAAGACTATACGCACAACTTTAAGCCCGGGTACGCTAATAAATATTGGGTTACAGACTGTACCGAGTTACTCTATGGCATAAATAATCAGTGTAAACTTCGGCTCAGTGCGATAAAGGATCTGTATGACCATTCGATAATTGCGTGGATGGTAGATGATACAGAAACCGCAAAATTGGTAACAGAGACATTTAAGTTAGCGATTGAGAATGAATATGGTGCAGTACCAGAAATACTGCACAGCGATCGTGGTAGCGGCTATGTGTCAGGGCTGTTTAACACTACCTTATCAGCTGAAGGAGTCTTGCATAGTATGTCGCGACCGGGAGAACCAGGTGATAATAGTTCAATCGAGAGCTTCTGGAGCCACATGAAAGAAGAGTACTTTAGGTTCTACACTTCAAATACAAAGCAAGAATTGATAGACAACATAGCGGAATTTATGAGCTGGTATAACAATGAACGCAGACAAAGCACACTAAAAGGCATGACTCCGAAAGAATTTCGAAATCATGCCTCAAAAAATATTGCCTGATTTTAATTATTTATCTGTCCACTTGACATGGAGTAGCTCCAAAGGGTTATTCAATAAATTAATTATTTCTATCATGATGATGCTGTTGTTTACCGGCATTTCGCTGTCTGTTACGACTCTCAACGTTTTGCTTTGTGGTAGGGGTAGCGTCTGTAGCTGTCGAATCCGCATTGGTTATTGCAGCATCTGCAGTTTCTTGATTTAGAATAGCATTAATTGTACCCTCTGTCACGACTTCCTTCATTGGGTGTTCCTTCAGCTCGCGGTCCACGTCACGCTTAACTCTTGGCATAATGATGAATGAGACGATGGCCTGTTGGATGATGGCGATAATTCCGCCGACCAAGAAGTAAAGCGCCAAGGCAGCTGGGGCGGAGAAACTGATGAAGAAGGTCATCAACGGACTCATCATCATAGTTGTCCGCATCATCTTCTTCTGGTCCTCGGGTACGCCAATCGTCATCATGTAGCCCTGAGCCAGGTACAATAGTGTGGCGACGATGGTTAGAATCATCGAAGGTTTACCAAGTGCAATGCCAAAGAATGAGGCACTGAACAAATCCTTCGAGTAAACTACCGCTTGGTAGATTCCCATCATGATTGGGAGTTGCAGTAGTAATGGCAGGCAGCCCATGCCACCCATCATCGACATGTTGTTCTCTTTGTAAATCTGCATCGAAAGTTGGTTAATTTGCATCTTTTGTGCTTGGGTGATGCCAGGGCGTCTAACGGCCTCTTGAACGAGTTTTAGCTGGGGCTGGAGCACCTTCATCTTCTCTTGTTGTCTGGTAGACTTCAAGGATTGGTTCAACATCAACGGTAAAAGTATCAGTCTGACCACGAAGGTGATTAGAGCAATTGCCCAACCTGCTCCGTTTGTACCACTCATTGACTTTGCGACACCCAACATCAGGTTCTGCAATGGGTGCCCAATGAAGCGGTAAATCGTGCCCATGAACGGATCGGTCGGTGGCTTCATGGCCGAGTAGTCTACGCGAGCACAGCCTGTAACGACGACAATCAAGCTCGCTACCAGCAGTAACAAGCCAATTTTCTTGAGTAATTTTTTATTCATTTGAAATCCTTTCAAAGTGTATCTAATCAAGAATTGTACCTGTTACCATTGCTGATTTCAACCAGTCACCCTAAATGAATGTAGTGGTTGCACATCCGTTAATTCCCGGACCTGCATGGTTTCCACGTGCCCGGAAGGCGAGGGAGAAGCTTTAATTTTTGTTAAGAAATGCGTCATCGTCTCTGAGTCTGCCTGAGCGACGATGCGCACGTCGCCATTTGCTAAATTCTCTACCGTACCAAATACGTGAAGTTGGTCCGCCACCAGTTTCGTCATGAAACGAAAGCCCACGCCCTGGACTAAACCGTGCACAATTATCTCGTTTGTGATCATCTGCTGCCTCCCGTGTGGTATCAAAATAAAAAGATTTCTCCTCCTATTTTAACCTAATTCGGTTTTTCATGGTATTCTAGTGCTATATAAAGTCGTAACGACTTACTTTTGAAATGGAGCAAATATCGATAATGCAAGAAATTAATTCAATGAACAATCCGACCATCAAGCACGTTAGGAAGTTGCAGCAGAAGAAGTACCGCAACCAGGAACAAGAGTACATCATTGAGGGCTTCCACCTCATTGAGGAAGCTCTGAAGGCTCCCAAGCGTTTCAAATTTCTGTTGGGCACGAAGGAGGCGCTCGACAAGCTAGTTGCTAATCCCGAGCTAGCCGACTTACTCAACCTGAATAGCAGTAAAATTATTCAAATAAACGACTCACTGGCGGAGCATTTAAGCCAAACGGTGACCACCCAGGAAATCTTCATGGTGCTGCCGATTAATCAGCCGGGAACCTACTCATTCAACTATGGGCGGTGGGTCATTCTGGATGGCTTAGCCGATCCCGGTAATGTCGGTACCATCGTCCGGACCGCCGATGCTGCCGGCTACAATGGTGTAGTCCTGAGTCCCTACAGCGTGGATATCTATAACGCTAAGGTTCAACGCAGTATGCAGGGAAGCCAGTTCCACCTGCCCGTGATTCGGCAGGACATCAATGCGGCAATTGCTAGTCTGAAGGAGAATGATATTCCTGTTCTTGTGAGCCTGTTGAACCAAAACGCCCAGTCCGTGTTTGACTACGGCGCTCCGGCACAGTTTGCGATTGTAGTTGGTAACGAAGCCCACGGTGTTAGTGCTAGCGTCATTGAACAAGCGGATCAAGAACTTTACATCCCGATTACGGGTAAAGCGGAGTCCTTAAACGCTGCTGTAGCCGCCGGAATTCTCATGTATCAACTTGTACAAGTAAAATAACTTGTTTTTAGTAAGTATATTATTTATAATAAGCGTATCTAAAAGGTTGAACTAGATGGAGGTGATATGATGACTGTTAGAGAATTAACAACTAAAGACTATGAACTTTGTAGTCATTTTGTTAGCTCCTTTGAGATTCTAGGTAAGAAGTGGAACGGACTCATTATCAGTTCGCTGTGCGACTCTGAAGAGATGCGTTTCAAGGACTTATCGCGGACCATTAGCAATTGCTCCGATCGTGTTTTAGTCGAACGATTGAAGGAACTCGAGTTACTGAACGTTGTGAAGCGAAACGTTAATCCTGAATCGGGAATTATCAGTTATACATTAACGAAAAAGGGTATGGAATTAAAACCAGTGATGGATCAAGTTCATCAATGGGCAGATAAATGGGCTTAGTCAATTGACCAAGTCTTTTTTTTGTTTTAATATACTAGTTAATGACTATGATTAAGCCTAGTAGGTAGTGGGACTTTTCCACAGCGAGGAATGGATAATGGAAGCATTCCGAAGAGCACTACCAAATTTCAGCTTAGGAGTAGAATCTAATCAATTCCGGTATTTCACCGTTAACGAAAGTTTGAGTGTATTCGCTGTGTGCGGATAAACTAGGGTGGTACCGCGAAGCTTCGTCCCTTTTGGATGGAGCTTTTTTTATTGGAAAGGAAAAAAGATGGATTTATTTGAGAAGCTGAGTAAGCTCAGAGAAAAAGGTTTGACCGATATTAAGAACAGTAAGACAGAGCAGGAGTTAAACGATGCTCGAGTGCGTTTGTTGGGTAAAAAAGGAGCGTTAACGGAGATTTTGCATTCGATGAAGGATGTGGAGCCGGAGCGGCGTAAAGAGGTTGGCCAGGCCGTCAATGATGCGCGGGACCATTTGGCAACTCAGATTGCGACAATGAAACAACAAATTGAAACAGATTTGCTCAATAAAAAGCTGGCTGCAGAAAAAGTTGATGTTACTCTGCCAGGCGTGCGGCCAAATACCGGCGTGCAACACGTCATCAACATCATGCGGCAGGATCTAGAACAGTTCTTCATCGGTCTTGGCTACAGTGTCATCGTCGGACCTGAGGTAGAATCCGATCACTATAACTTTGAGATGATGAACTTGCCTAAAGATCATCCGGCACGTGACATGCAAGATACCTTTTATGTCGACGCGGAACACCTGTTGCGGACCCAGACGTCACCGGTCCAGGCGCGGACGATGGAGCAACACGACTTTGAAAAAGGTCCACTCAGCATGGTGAGCCCGGGTAAGGTGTACAGACGTGATGACGATGATGCCACACACTCCCACCAATTTAACCAACTCGAGGGGCTCGTGATTGACAAGCACGTGACTATGGCCGATCTGAAGGGGACGCTTGAGTTGACCGCTAAGCATTTCTTCGGCCAGGATAGACAAACTCGTCTGCGGCCAAGTTTCTTCCCGTTTACGGAGCCATCAGTTGAAATGGATGTCTCTTGTTTCAAGTGTAATGGTGCCGGCTGTGCAGTCTGCAAGTACACGGGTTGGATTGAAGTATTAGGAGCCGGCATGGTGCACCCGAACGTGCTGGAGAATGCCGGCGTTGATAGCAGTGTTTACGGTGGTTTCGCTTTTGGTATCGGAATTGATCGCTTCGCCATCCTGAAGTATGGGGTGACCGATATTCGGGATTTCTACACGAATGATGTCCGCTTCTTAGAACAATTCAAAACGGAGGAAGCTTAATGTTAGTTTCATATAACTGGTTAAAAGATTACTTAGATTTAGAAATTGATCCAAATGAACTGGCCAACGAGGTTACATTAACTGGTATTGAAATTGCCAGTGTAACGCATCTAGCGGCTGGTTTAAAGAAGATTGTGGCCGGTCACGTCGTGGGACTTGCGCCACATCCAGACTCCGATCATTTGCAGGTTGCGCAAGTAGATGTTGGTGAAGCAGAACCCATTCAAATTGTCTGCGGGGCACCAAATATTGCAAATGGTCAAACAGTGATTGTAGCATTACATGGTGCACGAATTGCTGGTAATGAGAAAATCAAACGAAGCAAGATGCGTGGCGTAGTTTCAAACGGCATGATCTGCTCCCTGCAAGAAATTGGTTTTGACGAGAGCGTTGTCCCAAAGGACTATGCTGATGGTATCTACGTGTTCGAGGAAGAGATTGCCCCAGGCACGCCCGTCTATGAGGCGCTCGGGATGGACGACTATGTGCTCGACTTCGATATCACGCCTAACCGTGCAGATACACTTTCGATGGAGGGGGCAGCCTATGAGGTTGGTGCCATCACGAACCAGCTGCCAACAATCAAGCATCATGAGCCCATTGAGGCGCTCGGACAATGGCAGGACGATTTCACGGTCACTGTGGATAAGCAACTGACCCATAAGTATCTACTGCGCAAGATTCACGGTATTCAGATCAAGAAGAGTCCAATGTGGTTTCAAAGAAGACTGATGAGCGCCGGTGTGCGGCCAATTAATAACGTGGTCGATATCACGAACTACGTGATGCTGGTCACCGGTCAGCCCCTGCATGCATTTGATGCTGGCGTCATTAAGACTAACCGGATTGATGTTCGTTTGGCACAAAAGGGTGAACAGATCACACTTTTGAACGGTAATGAGATTGAACTAGATGAGGCCGACCTCCTTATTACAGATGGCGAGCAGCCAATTGGTCTGGCAGGTGTAATGGGCGGCATGGATTCAGAAATAACGACTGACACGCAGGATGTCCTGCTCGAAAGTGCTATTTTTGATGGGTCCCATATTAGAAAAACGGCGCAGAGACACAACCTTCGTTCTGAGGCATCAAACAGATTTGAAAAGGGATTGAACTGGGATAATACCCGTAATGCGGCTGATCTGGCTGCCTACTTGTTAGAGCAACTGGCCGATGGTCAGACTTATGAGGGTCTGGTAGTTGGTCAAGACGAGGAGAAACCACAGTTAACAATCAATGTTTCAACTGACCATGTGAACCATGTGCTGGGAACGGAGATTACGACTGAACAGATTGCGACAATCTTTTCTCGGTTAGGCTTTAGCTACCAGAAGAGTGCTAGTGCCACTGCTGTTTTAGAGGTTAATGTTCCTAACAGACGATTCGATATTTTCATTGAGGCGGATCTGATTGAAGAAGTTGCCCGCATCTACGGCTACGATAACCTTCCAGCGACACTTCCAAGTGGGATGCAGACTCTTGGCGGCTATTCTAAGCGGGAGACGCTCATTAATCACTGGAAGAATCTCCTGCAGAACCAGGGACTCATTGAAACCATTAACTATTCCCTGACTGATGAGACTAAGAGTAAGCTTTTTACAAAGAATCAGAACGGATTAATCAAGGTAGAATGGCCATTGAACTCTAGTCGTACTGCCATGAGACAGAATCTGTTGAGCGGATTGCTCGACGCCGTAGCTTACAACGTGGCTAGAAGTCAGAAAGACCTGCGTTTGTACGAACAAGGGCGTGTATTTGACCAATTTGGCCAATCGTTCGATGAATATGAGCACATTGCCGCAGTTTACACGGGTGATGCAATTGAAACTAACTGGCAACATATCACGCAAAAGACGGATTTCTATTATGTTAAGGGACAGGTTGAATATCTCCTAGATCAAATGGGCGTATTGGATACGGTCGCATTCAAAGAATTGGTGTTAGATGGGATGCACGCTACGCGCACTGCTGGTGTCTATCTTGGTGAGCAATTAATTGGTTTCGTGGGCCAAGTTGATCCAAGTATCACGAAGAAAATGAAGGCTCACGATGTCTACGGCTTTGAATTAAATCTTGAGCCACTGCTAGAATCAGAGCGCGAGACGGTGACGACTAAACCAGCGCCGAAGTTCCCGGCAATTAAGCGTGATCTCTCGTTATTGGTCAGTGCGACAACGCCAAATGCTGTGATTGAAGACGTAATTTTCAAAAATGCTGGTAAAGATCTACTAAGCTTGACGGTATTTGACGTCTACGCAGGTGCGAAGATTGCCCATGATCAGAAGTCTATTGCCTACCAATTAGTCTTCCAAAACGAAGCACGAACCCTCACAGATAGTGAGATTGAGGAAGCAATGGATAAAATTACGGCTAGTTTGCGCTCTGAATTGCAAATTGTGGTAAGATAAATCGAGATATTCGCGTTTGCAAAATTAGAGACGATTGTAAAGGGAGAAAGACCTTGAATCTTAATGAACCAGACTTGAACGAACAGAAGCAGTTAGAAGACAGGCTGGAGCAAAAGGCCGCGCATAAACTAACTAAATGGATTCTCAGTATCCTAGGAATTTTGATTGTGATTGTGGCATTAGCTGCAACTTTATTTGTACATAGTGCCCTCCAACCATATAATTCTGCAAGTAAATCCGAGGTAAAAGTAGAGATTCCTGTTGGCTCATCCAATAAGGATATTGCCTATATCTTGGAGAAGAAGAAGCTGATCAAGAACGCGACGGTATTTAACTATTGGACAAAGACTAACAGTTATACAGACTTTCAGGCCGGGGAATTCTACTTGTCGCCCTCAATGACTCTGAGACAAATTGTGAAGCAGCTGCAGACTGGTGGAACCAGAACTGTCTCCGCCCAGGTGCTCGTGAGAGAGGGAATTACGGTTGACCAAGTTGGTGATGCGATTGCGGAATCAACGAAGTTCAAAAAGGCCGACTTCCTTGACCTGATGAAGAATCAAAGCTTCTTAAATAGCTTACTGAAGAAGTATCCCGCGTTGCTGAAGTCCTCAATGGAGCAAAAGGACGTGCGTTATCATCTGGAGGGCTACCTTTTCCCAGCCAAGTATGACCTCTATAAGTCCACTACGCTGAAACAACTAGTCGAGCAGATGGTGGAGAAGGCAAACTCCGTTTATAGTCCGTATTTTAGCCAGATTAGGGATGCAGATTTGACGGTCCAACAAGCACTGACTCTCTCCTCGCTTACTGAGCGGGAGGGTGTGACGGCAACGGACCGGGCTAAGATTGCGGGTGTCTTCCTCAACCGGCTGGACATTGATATGCCGATTCAATCAGATATTTCTGTAATGTATGCTTTGAATACGCACAAAAAATCGCTGACGAATAAGGATACTGCTGTTAAATCACCGTACAACCTGTACATTCATACTGGGTTTGGTCCTGGCCCATTTAACAACCCCAGCCTAGACTCGTTGAAAGCTGTACTAAACCCAGCTGACCGAGAGCTGAATTACCTTTACTTTGTTGCCGATTTAGATACTGGTAAGGTTTATTATTCACACACATATGATGAACATTTAGCAACGAATTCTGGTTTGGGTCAATAATTATCGTTGACAATTAGCAAGATAACCAATAAGATTTAACTCAGAAAATAATTATGAGGTGTTAAGATGACCGATAAGGTATTCCCGATGACTGCGGAGGGGAAAGTTAAGTTAGAAGAAGAATTAGAGAACTTGAAATTAGTTAAGCGTCCGGAGGTAATAGAACGCATTAAGATTGCCCGTTCTTACGGCGATTTATCGGAGAACTCCGAGTATGAATCAGCTAAGGACGAACAAAGTGTGGTAGAGACCCGGATCAAGCAAATTGAAGAGATGTTGAAGTTTGCTCAGGTCGTTGATGCTTCAACGGTGTCCGCCGATGAGGTTTCTGTCGGTAAGAAAGTCACCTTCACCGAATTAGGCGAGGACGATCCTGAAGAATACATCATTGTTGGCTCAGCCGAGTCAGATCCACTTGCTGGTAAGATTTCAAACGAATCACCAATTGCCCAGTCGTTGCTTGGCAAGAAAGAGGGACAAACAGTGACAATTACCACACCTGGTGGTTCATTTGATGTCTTAATTAACAAAGTTGAAGTAGTACAATAATCGAAGTGTTTTAAGAACTAAGTTCGGGCGACGGCCTGGGACTTAGTTTTTTTTGGTCCGAAAAATAAAAAAGTTTGTGAAAAAAGCCAATTTTACGGAAAAATGTAAGCGGTTAATGTACAATTGAATTATGATTTCTGTAATACTTACTGATTCACAATAATCTCAACGTTAGGAGCGGTTAAATGAAACTAAGTATCTCTGATAAAGCACATGCATGGTACGTTCATGAATTGAAGCTAGAGCCAGGAGAGGGTGTGCGATTTATCGGAAAGGTGTATGGCAAGACTGCTGTACATGATGGCATGTCTATCGGTATTGTTAAGACTAAAGAGGTCCCCCGAAATACAGCGGCACTAGTTGTCCGTGACGGGCGAAATTATTTCGTCACAGATGGTGATAGCTGGTTCTTTGGTGAGTATGATCTTGATGTGCAATTTGATGATAAGTTAGAGGAACCAAAGTATAACTTTTTGGTCGATGGGCAGGAAGTTACAGACGATACTACTGGTGCGTCCGAAGTTGACGGGACATCGGGTGCCAGTGCGCACGACGAGCCATAGATTGATTAGGTTAACACAAAAAGGCTGATTAATTAATCAGCCTTTTCTTGTTGGTTTCTAGTCACAAACGCGTTGATCAGAAATACTAGTAAAGTGAGAGTTGAGATTGCTAATCCGTAATATAAACCAATTGGCTGATAGACGAACCTCAGCTTGTGTGTCCCCGCTTTAAGGGGCACCTGGAGCATGACGTTGTTCCAATCAGTAGTTTTAATTCTTTCTTGATGATCATAAACGAGCCAGCGTCCACTATAAGATGTGACCGGAATTTGTGTCTGGAGAATCTGCCTACTTTTGGTGTGGAAACTACTACTTACCAGTTTACGTGCGCTCAGCTGCCGGATTTGCGGCGCGGTCTGCTGGAGTCGTTTTGTTGCTACTTTAAACTGTGGCAGATTGAATTGGTAGAGATAGAGTTCATTCAGATCAAGGATGTTTTTGGCCTCAAATGTAATTTTGATTGGGTATGTTTTCTGCGCGGCAGCAACGTTGATTAGCTTAGGCTCGCTCGCCAGATCACTATTATTTATCTGGTGCTTGTTGACGTAAATCTTCACATCGTCTTTTACAAGCCAGTGAGGAATCGAGAGATAATAGGGCGCATCCGTTGAGGGGGTGAATGTAAAGCTGACGGTGCCGGTTTGACCGGGTAGGACGGTCTTATACTTCTGCCCTGCGGTTAACTCGAAGTTTTTCAATGTAGCCTTTGGTAACGTAAGCTGGGTGAAATACGGTGTGTTGCTGGGGAGTATGCTCTGTAAAATCGCTTCCTGGTTCATCCTGCCCGTATTAGACCTCAAAGTTTCCTTAATCTCCTTCTTCGTCAAGTAAGCAAAGGGGAGGGCGTAGGGATTCCGGATTAGATTAATTTGACCAACTGTTCGTACCGGTTGATACAGCTTGAAGTCCGGTCGATAACTCAGTTGTTCGAAGCTCGCCACTTGGCGTTTTTCTTCGAAGGCCTGATTTTCTGTAAGATAATATTTAATACCAAGGAGGCTGTCGCTGACCACCGTGGGGAAGCCGTTTGAAAATGCGTTGGCATTGGTCACAAGGCCGAGGTCCCGCAGATAATCAATCTGATTCTTCTCGATAACTGAGTTGAACTGTCCTACACCTGCATAGCCACTAGAAAACGAATCATCGTCCGACCGTAAGAAATCTTTCTCAATGCGAAAGAGAGACTGCTGCTTCTGATTAACGCTGGTAGTGGCGGTCCTGACTGCTTTGGTGTAGTTGATGTAGTCTGCGTAGTCCTGATAAGTGATATCCTGCAGGCTACCGACCAGGTTCGTGGCAACGTCCAAAGTAATCAAAGAAACGAGGAGCGTGGTGGTAACAATCCTTAACTGACCCCGATAAACGAGCAGCAAGAGACCAACGATGAGGAGGCCGATGGTGATGAACATGCGCGCCTGGTCGAGAAATTGAAAGGCAACAAGCTTACTGCCGACAAAGGTGATCAGGGCCAGTAAAATAAGCCCTATTACCTTTATTTTATTTGGTGAAAGCTTTGCTGAACCACTTTGCCAATATTCGAGATACTTTGCCACCAGAATGAGGGCGAAAAAGCTGAGGACAAAGCTGAATCGTCCCGGATACCAGGTGGGAAATTGGCCGGCGTGCCAGAGTAAAATCAGTGGGTCAAAACACATCGAGAGGAGTAAGAACACAATTAGTCCGAGGTTCAACAAGCGCTCTTTAATCGGAAACTGCTTGCACAAAAAGTAGGCTAGGAGAAAGACCAAGAGGATGGCGCCGAAGTAGAAGTTGGGCATACCCTGGGACATCTCGTCGAAGTCGAAACTCCCGGAGAAGAGCTTGGCCAAGAGATTTTGTGGTTGAACGCTAAAGTGCAGGTTAAAGATATTCTCCGTGGATTTCGCTTTGCCCTGTAGTAGTTCGAGAAATGTTGGAAGCAAAACCACTGCATTGAGCATGCCAGAGAAGAAGTTTTGGACAACGTAGAATCGGAGTTTTTGCCAGCGGAGCCCCTTGTTTTTCAGGTGGGAATATTGGCAAAGCCTAATCAAGAAGTATAGCGTAGTGAAGAGAATGATCATCATACCGGTGTAGAAATTGGAGAACCAGGTCAAGGACAGGACGATGAGTAAGTTATGTTTGTGAATTCCACTACTAGGGATAGTTGGTGACTCGACCAAGTAATCTACGGCTAGCACAAGTAGTGGCAGTAAAATGACGGAATCAAGCCACATCAGGTTGAAGTTGTTGGTGATGACATAGCCACTTAGAGCGTAGCTGACCGCTAGTGCAAGTGCGATGCGCGTTTGTTTGAAGTTAAATCTGCGTTTGAAATAATGGTAGCCTGTTAGTCCAATCAAGCCGATTTTGCAGCTGATAATGACGAAGATTGCACCAGGAAGCTGGCTCTCTGGAAAGAGAAAGACAAGGAGATTCAACGGGCTTGTGAGGTAGTAGGCGAAGGTTCCAATCAGCGTTCCCCCTAATCCCTTGCTGAATGTGAAGAGCAGGTTACTGGGATGTGTGAAGAGATTGTGACGGTAGAAAGCAAAGAAGTCGATGTACTGCTGGCCGAGATCAACTGTCAGAATGGAACTATGACCAAACGGCACGACACCGCGGTAGAAGAAATAGGATGTGAAAAGCAGACTAGGCACCAAGAAGCTTAGGAGATAGGGCGGCCAGTTTCTCTTTTGGTGCTTGATTGGCTGGTTTGTGCGGATATGTCTTTTGATAACCATTACTTACCTCAAAGTTCTTAAATTACTCTAATATTCCTTATTTTAACCGTTATCGATTAGTAATTTCATCTTTTTTTTGCTAAAATTATTGCCAGACATCAAAGGTGAACAAATAGTGAAATACATTAGACAGATTAAGGCGCCAAATAAGAAAAATACATCATCAATCCCCGTGAGAATGAACATTATCTTGGGAGTTATTCTCGTACTTTTTGCGATGCTCGTAGGCCAACTGGCTTACCTGCAAATTGCCTATGGTGGCCGGTTTGAGGCCGAGGTCCAAAAAAGTGACCAGAAGATTGTCTCAACGAACGTTCCAAGAGGGGTAATGTACGATTCAAAGGGGCGCATACTAGTTGGTAACCAGCCCAACAACGCGATTACGTACACTAAAGGGATCAGCGTCTCCACAAGTAAGATTAAGGAAATCAGTGATGCCTTGAGCCAATACATCGATCTCTCAGATGAAGACCCAACGAAGCGTGACTTAGCCGACTATTATTTGGGCGACCCAAAGAACTTGGCCAAAATGACTAACCGCGTGCCCCGCTCTAAGCGGTATAATGCGGATGGGGATGCCGAAGCTAACAGTGTTGTTTATCCGTTGATTGTGGAAGAAGTTGAGCAGCAGAACATCAAGTTTACTAAACGCCAGAAAACGGCGGCGATGATTTTTAAAAAAATTAGTGGAGCATATCAGCTCTCCACTATCTACCTGAAGAACAAGGATTTAACGGATGATGAACTAGCTAAGGTAGGGGAGCACCTTGATAGCTTGCCGGGAGTTGGTATCGGAACGGATTGGTCCAGAAGTTATCCGAATGGTAATTCGATGCGCAGTATTATTGGTTCTGTCTCGTCGGAGAAGGCTGGCTTGCCTGAAGATAACTTGTCCTACTACTTGACTCAGGGCTACTCCAGAAACGACCGCGTCGGTACCAGTTACCTTGAGAAGGAGTATGAGTCGATTCTAAAGGGTTCAAAGACGCTTTCACAGGTGGAAGTCTCAGCCAACAATGAGGTTGAGGATAATAAGGTGACCTATGCTGGTGCGAAGGGCAGCAGCCTGACTTTAACCATTGACTCAAAATACCAAAAAATGGCTGAGGACACCTTAACGAGGGTTTATCGGCAGGCCCAAAGTGATGGCACAACGCAGTACTCAGATGGAGCCTATGCCGTCGCAATGAATTCCCAAACGGGCGCAATTTTGGCCATTGCTGGCGTGAAACACAACCCAAAGACAAACAAAACGGTGGATGATGCTCTTGGTGTCATTAACCGGTCGTTCGTCATGGGCTCCGTGGTCAAGGGGGCCACGGTGGCTGGCGGACTCCTGAGTGGGACAATCACACCCGCTAATAACACTCTTCCAGATACGCCAATTTATTTGCCAGCGACGCCGGTGAAAAAGTCCGTTTATCCAGTGGGGACGTTTGGTTCACTTACAGCACCCTCTGCGCTTGAAGTCTCATCAAATATCTATATGATGCAACTGACGCTGCGGTGGGTCAAAGCAAATTATGTGCCCAATAAGTATATCGCAATGCCTAGCACGGCATTTGAGACTCTCCGGAAGAACTTTGCCCAATTTGGCTTGGGCCAAAAGACTGGGATTGATTTACCGGGTGAGGTAGGGGGAATCACCGGCCGTTCCTTTGACGAAAACGGCAACGTCCTTACCGGTAGTGTGCTTGACTTGTCGTATGGTAACTATGACGCCTACACTGTGATTCAACTGGGACAGTATGTCTCCACAATCGCTAACGGCGGTTATAAGATGAAGCCTTATCTGGTCAAGACAATTGGGGAGAATGCAAATGACGGAAAAACCAACTATGTTTACGCTAGAACTAATCCCAAACCGCAAAGCAGTATTCCGTGGTCTGAGAGCCAATATAATGTTATAAAACAGGGATTTTATAATGTTGTACACGGTTCAAATGGTTGGGGTACCGCACATTCATTGGCAGATATCAAGCCTGAGATTGCGGCCAAGACCGGTACCGCACAAAGTTTCTATTACGATCCGGATAATCCGGGCAACGTCACACCACCTGAGACTATTACGCTCAGCTTTGTCGGCTATGCGCCAGCGAATAAGCCAGAGATAGCGGTGGCTGTTGTCTTTCCTAACTTGGCCTCTGGTAATACTCAACACTACAATCTCGATGTCGCACGGGATTTATTTACCAATTATTTCAAACTCTACAAATAACCTATTAAATAATACTGGTAAAATTTAATGGTTGATGGTAAACTAATACAGTTAATATAGGTTAAGAGAGGGTGAATCACATGCACGACAACATTTTATTAGAATGTACTGAATGTCACGAAAGAACATATCTAACTAAAAAGAACAAACGTAACCATCCTGAACGTTTAGAGCTGAAGAAATACTGCCCTCGTGAACGTCATGTTACACTTCATCGTGAAACAAAATAACAAACGAACAACAGGGGGACCTGTTGTTTTTTACTATCTTGAGGTTCTGTTATGGATAAAAGTAGCTTTAGGGCTGAACAAATTATACGGTTAGAAGATTTTTTTCAGACTGCCAAAAGTCGCACGGAAACAGACGAATTACTAGTGAAAATTAGTCAGAGTCCCATTTTTCAAAGCGCGACGAGCGTTGGCATCTCACTGAACGATGACCTGCAGCTGCCAATTAATCAGCTAGTCAGACAGCTACGCGATTTAGGGAAAGACGTTTATCTGGCTCGTCCCACCAAACGCAATCAACTTGATTTCATCTTGTGGCCCGCGGAGATTAATATCCCAAAATCAGTTGCCGAGTTGAATCAGTTCAATGATAATGTAGTGAATAACCGGCTTGACTTAATTGTGGCACCAGGAATGGCCTTCAGTCAGAAGGGCCACTATCGCGTCGGTGTAGGCGAAGGTAATTTTGACTTCTTCTTGAATCGTTACCAGACAAAGACAGTGGGCATTGCGTATTCCAAAATGCTATTCGAGGAACCCGAGTGGGATATTTCAATGCTTGACGTTCCCGTTGATGAAATTATCACGGTCGGCTAGCTTTGTTTAGGACTGATTACGACTAATATTCGGATTGAGGATAATATTTTGCAGAAAATAAAAAATTATTTTAGCGGGCGGACTGCGGTTACTAACAGTCTTCTGATTGTCATGCTCATCGTCTTTTTAGCGGAGACATTCGATGGTGGGAGCACGAATATCGCTACCTTGCTTAAATATGGGGCGAGCTTCAACCCGTTAATTGTGCTTGGTAATCAGTGGTGGCGCTTGTTTACGGCCCAGTTTGTCCATATTGGTATACTACATCTGGCCTCAAACGCTGTGATTATTTACTATGTCGGCAGTATCTTAGAACCAATGATTGGTCCTTGGCGCTTTTTAAGCGTGTACTTGTTAAGTGGTGTTGGTGGGAATTTGCTTAGCTTTGCCTTTGCGAGTGACCTAGCTACTTCTGCGGGAGCAAGCACGGCATTATTTGGCCTGTTTGGCGTGGTCATTGCCTTAGCAATTAAATTGCGGCGTTATACACCAATTGCCATGGTCGGGAAGCAACTGTTTATTCTGGCGGCGCTTAACCTCTTCTTAGACCTATTTATCAGTCACATCGACATTTTTGGTCATATCGGAGGGTTGCTCACAGGCTTTCTACTTGGTATAGTAATTAGCGGTGGCGTTAACAAATCAATCTATAGCAATAAGATTCGTGTACTCGCTCTCGTGGGCTTAATTATCTACGTTGTCTTCACTTTGCGTACGGGAATGGTGTTAACGAATTAACAATGAGAAATTTGTATGATGTACAACAACTACTTAAAAAATTTAATATTTATGTTTATCTCGGCAAGAGAATTTGGGATATCGAATTAATGGCAATTGAACTCGACAAGCTGTACCATTCAGGCGTCGTCTCTCAAAAAGAATACCTATCGGCCAAATTAGTGTTGCAACATGAACATGAAATTGAGGAACAAAAGGAGAAGAACAATGGATAAGAAATTAATTGGAATCGATTTAGGTGGTACGACTATTAAGTTTGCTATCCTGACACCGGAGGGTGAGATTCAACAACGGTGGGCTGAGGATACCAACATCAACGATGAAGGTTCCCACATCGTACCAGACATTGTCGAATCAATTAATCATCACTTGTCGATGTACCAAATGGACGCAAGCGATTTTAGCGGCATCGGCATGGGCTCACCTGGCTCAATCGACTACGATAATGGCACAGTTACAGGTGCATTTAACTTGAACTGGGATCATACCGTTAATGTGAAAAAAGAAATTGAAGCAGGCGTGAAGATTCCCGTAACACTGGAGAACGATGCGAACGTTGCTGCACTTGGTGAGGCATGGAAGGGCGCCGGCAACAATGCCGAGAATGTGGCCTTCGTCACACTTGGCACCGGTGTTGGTGGTGGAATCATCATGAATAACCAGATTCTCCACGGTGTTGCTGGTTCCGCCGGTGAGATTGGCCACATCACGATTGATAAGCACGGCTATCTTTGTACCTGTGGTAATGTTGGCTGCTTAGAGACTGTCTCAAGTGCCACTGGTATTGTTCGTGTTGCTCGCGACATGTCAGAGGAATTTGCCGGCACTTCAAAGCTGAAGCAAATGCTTGACAATGGTGAGGAAGTGACAGCTAAGACGGTGTTCGACAGCGCTCGTGAAAAAGATACCCTTGGTCTTCTGATTGTTGAACGGGTCTGTGATGACCTCGGCTATGCGTTAGCAATGCTCGGTAACTCACTGAATCCATCGTACGTGGTCATCGGCGGTGGTGTATCTGCAGCGGGTGAATTATTACTCAATACTGTGCGGAAGTACTTTGAAAAATACACATTTCCAAATGTGCGCAACACTACTAAGGTTGAACTGGCTACTCTTGGTAACGAGGCCGGCGTGATTGGCGCAGCATCACTAGTAGTTAAAGGTTAGGAGAGGTAAATTTTGCAAATATTCATGTGGGTTCTAAACTCGGTCTTAATTGTCATCTTGCTGGCGTTGTTTGGTAACTGGTTATACTTAAAAATCCAGGCAAAACGCATGGGTGGTGCATTAACAAACGAAGAATTCGAAGCAAACATGCGTAAGGCTCAGATCATCGATGTGCGTGAGAAGGCGGACTTCAAGAAGAGTCATATTCTGGGTGCTAGAAATGTTCCGTTCTCGATGATTCGCTCAACTTACTCCGAAATTAGGGCTGATCTACCAGTTTACATCTATGGCGATAGCGTGGGTCTTTCCGTTCGTGCCGTGAAATTACTACGCAAGAATGGATACACGAACGTTTCGTTCCTCCAGAATGGTTTTAGCAAGTGGGAAGGTAAGACCAAGTCTTCTAAATACTAAAAGCACAAGACGACCAAAATAAAAATGCTTGGTTTAAACGCAGCTCCTTTGGAACTGTTACTAAAAACCAAGCATTTTTTATGTTAAAATTAGCCTTGATGAGCACTGAAACTCTTGCGATTGGCCCGCCGGCGATTTTCTTCAATGCGCTCAGCTTCTTGATCCTCTGGATCAAGCACCGTCTTCTTGAAGGCAAATAGTCCTGCAGCAGCGGTCGCGATGGTAATTAGTGCACCAGTCAGGAAACCGGTAGTAAATTTTTTAGCCATGTTCGTTTTCCTCCTAATTCGTTAACAACTAAATTTTAGCATAAAAACCAATTTATTAAAGGAAATGTGTATGCAAAAGGTATTAATTATTGTTGGCCCAACTGCGGTTGGCAAAACAAAACTTGGCGTGGCGTTATCCCAGCAGTTGAATGGTGAAATCATTTCCGGCGATTCCATGCAAATTTATCGGGAAATTTCGGTGGGGACGGCAAAGCCAGCTGAGGCTGAATTGGCTATGGCAAGACACCACCTAGTAAATGAATTATCCGTGTTTGACTCCTATTCGGTGAAGGATTTCGTCGCTCGTGCGAATGCAGCAATCGGCCAGATTAACGCGGCCAATCACCTTCCACTGGTTGTTGGTGGTACGGGCTTTTATATCACGGCCTTGGTCAATGGGTTGCAACTGGGGGAACAGGAGACATATGATTCTCCGGTGGACGAGCAAATTGAGCAATATCTGGTGCGTGCAGGTCCACTTGCACTCTGGCAGCATCTACATGAGCAGGACCCGCAGGCAGCGGCCAAAATTCCCTACCAGAATACGCGGCGGGTCATGCGTGCTTTGAGTGTGATAGAACGGACTGGACACCCGTTCTCACAGCAACAGGAACAGATTGCCCCTTTGTTTGATACCAAGATTATTGGCTTAAATACGGAGCGTGCCCACCTGTATGATTTGATCAACCGGCGGGTGGATACGATGCTTGAGCAGGGTCTATTAGCAGAGGCTGAATTTATTTTCACACACAAAGAGACGATTCAACAGGTTAAGCAGGCAATTGGCTACAAGGAGTTGTTTCCCTACTTTGAAGGCGAACAAACTCTTGATGAGGCTGTGGCTAAGCTGAAGCAGGCGTCACGTAAGTATGCCAAAAGGCAACTAACCTACTTTAGGAATAAAATGTCCGTCAGTTGGTGTGATTTAACTGACTATAATCCTGACGCCGCAACGGATTTTGCAAAAATAAAACAGGAAGTAATTGAGTGGTTAAATAATGACAAATAGACTAGTAGCAAATGAACAATTGAATACGATATTGGCTGAAGTGGATGAACAGGTAAAGCCGTATTTTGAACGAGTTGAAGCAAACATGTTGTTCAACCAAAAGAAGGTCCTCGATGCCTTCATCAAGCATCAAGTTTCAGAATCGGATTTGAATGGAACTAATGGCTACGGCAATGATGACTATGGTCGTGAGAAGCTTGATGAAATCTATGCGGACATTTTCCACACGGAGAAGGCCTTGGTTCGCACCCAGTTTGTTTCGGGCACGCATACGCTGTCCACGGCGTTATTTGGTAACTTGCGCCCCGGAGACACATTGACTTACTTAACTGGGATGCCATACGACACCATGCAGGAAGTCATTGGTATCGCCGGTAACAAGCGCGGCTCATTGGTTGAGTGGGGGGTTAATTTCTCACACGTTCCGTTAAAAGACGGTGAAATCGATTTTGCAGCAGCAAAGACCATCCTGTTACGAGATCATCCGAAGATCGTTGCTATTCAGCGTTCACGTGGTTATGATACCCGGCAGAGTTTCGTCATTCAGAAAATCAAGCAGATGATCGATTTCGTCAAAAAGACGCTGCCAAACGCCATTATCTTTATCGATAACTGTTATGGTGAATTCTCTGAGACGGTTGAGCCAACTGAGCTGGGTGCTAACCTGATGGCCGGATCTTTGATCAAGAATCCGGGTGGTGGCTTGGCCCAAACTGGTGGCTATATCGTCGGTGATGCCTCATTAGTTGAAAATGCGGCGTATCAACTTACGGCACCGGGCATCGGTGGCGAAGAGGGTGCCACGCTAGATGCAAATAGGACGTTCTACCAGGGCCTATTTCAGGCACCGCATGTTGTGGGTCAGGCAATTAAGGGAGCAATCTATACCAGTGCCCTTCTTGAACGGGTCGGGTTAGAAGTTTCTCCTAGATTTACTGATACTAGAACGGATTTAATTCAGACAGTGATCTTTAACAATCGAGCAAAAATGATTAAATTTATTCAGGCAATTCAGGCAAATTCGCCGATTGATTCTTTTGTAGTACCAAATCCAAGTGAGATGGCTGGCTACGAGGATCAGGTCATTATGGCCGCCGGGACATTTGTCCAAGGTTCAACACTCGAGTTCTCGGCGGACGGCCCAATTAGACCACCTTACGCAGTTTACCTTCAAGGCGGACTAACATTTGAGCACGTTAAACTAGCGTTAATTAACGCAGTTGAACAACTATACTTTAGCAAATAAACGCCAAAATACAGTTTATTTGCTGTACATGTTAGAATAGCTTACATGGAAAATTGTAATTCTCTTAGAATGTGCTATTCTAATCAACGTACTCGAGGTAAATAACATGGATGAAATTACGACACGCCGCAATTATCCAATTTTGACGATGGCAATCGCGATTAAACTGACTGGTTTAACTGCCAGGCAGATTCGCTATTACACAGACAAGGAACTGATCAAGGTGGCACGAACACCAGGGGGACAACGTTTGTTCTCCCTGAATCAGATTGATTTGCTGCTGGAGATTAAAGCACAAATCAGTGCTGGATTCAGTTTGGCCGAAACCAAGAAATTTCTGAGTAAGAAAATGTCACATCCGAGTCAAAACGATGATCAGACGACCAGAAAGATTTTGTTCGATGAGTTACTACAGAGTAGTCCTTTCGGAAATAAATCTTAATAGACGGAGTAGGTTCAATGGCGAAAACATTATCAAAGGAAGAAATAAAACAGATTATGCAGGAGGAGAACGTACAGTTCCTGCGGTTGATGTTCACAGATATTAACGGAATAATTAAGAACGTTGAGGTTCCGGCTTCACAGGTGGATAAGGTGCTCGATAACAAAATCACTTTTGATGGCTCATCAATCGATGGCTTTGTGCGGATTGAGGAGAGCGACATGCTGCTGCATCCTGATCTCTCGACTTGGCTAATCTTTCCCTGGGGCGTTGAGCATGGCAAAGTTGCCCGCCTAATCTGTGATGTCTATCTGCCAGATGGCACGCCTTTCCCAGGCGATCCCAGAAATAATCTACGGCGCGTGCTAGAGCAGATGCGCGATAAAGGCTTTTCGGACTTTAATATTGGCCCCGAGCCAGAGTTTTTCCTTTTTAAATTAGATGATAACAATGAGCCAACATTGGACCTAAATGATCAGGGTGCATACTTCGACTTTGCACCGGTTGACCTTGGGGAAAATTGTCGCCGTGACATCGTCTTAGAACTTGAGAAGATGGGCTTTGAGGTGGAGGCTAGTCACCATGAAGTAGCGCCGGGTCAACACGAAATTGACTTCCGCTATGCTGATGCATTAGAGGCTGCTGACCGGATCCAAACTTTCAAGCTAGTTGTGAAGACAATTGCGCGCAAACACGGTCTCCATGCGACGTTCATGGCTAAGCCACTCCAAGGAATTAACGGTAGTGGAATGCACATGAACATGTCGCTCTTCCGAGACGGCCAAAACATCTTTTTTGATAGTCAGGGTGAGCAACAGCTTTCAAAGGAGGCCTATTACTTCTTGAATGGTGTACTGAACCATGCACGGGCGCTGACGGCGCTCAATAATCCAACTGTAAATTCGTATAAGCGACTTGTCCCAGGTTTCGAGGCACCTGTCTATGTGGCCTGGTCCGCACGTAATCGCTCGCCGTTAATTCGGATTCCCTCAGGTCGAGGCAACTCTACTAGAATTGAGTTCCGGAGCCCGGATCCAACTGCGAACCCATACTTGGTGATTGCGGGAATTCTGATGGCCGGCTTGGATGGCTTGAAAGAACGACAGATGCCTGTACACTCCGTTGATCGAAATATCTATTCAATGAGCGAAACAGAGCGTAAGGCAAATGGCATCACCGATTTACCTTCGACACTGCATAATGCGGTTAAGGCATTCAAGAAAGACCAAGTAGTGCTGGACGCACTGGGAGAACACTTAGCACAAAGCTTTGTTGACTCAAAGGATCTTGAGTGGGCGAGCTACCGGCAGACCGTCTCTGACTGGGAACGTGAACAATACATGCAATTATACTAGGTATACAAAGAAAACCGAGCCTTCAACTGAAGGCTCGGTTTTTTAGTTACTTCTGATAAACTGTGATGCTACTCTGAGCTAGGTCGACCGTATAAGTGGTTGATTCCTGTGGTCGTTTAGTCATGCCCTGATCTGTACTGTAGACTACAAGTGCCAACTGGGTGTCCTTTGGCAGTGTGTAGTAGGTTGGTTGAAGTTCGAATTCTAGATCGTAGAACTCACCGGGCGTTACAGACCTGGCGATCCTTTGATTCGCATAATTCTGGATATTTTGGTGCCCCTTTGCAATCAACTTGAAGTCTGTCGGATGAGCGGGTTGAAACTCTTTTAAGGATTCCGTGCCGAAATGGTATCCTAGTTCTTGACCGTTGAGGTCGACGACTTGCGGCACTGCACTTAGACGGCTTCTTCTGCCCAGTTCAATCAAAGCTACGGAGAGTTGGCCTTTCTTTAAGCTTGAACTAACTCGTAGGTGTACTTTAGGACGGCCAACAAGCGTGACTGGGAAATCTAATGGTTCGCTCATGAAACGGAGTTGGGCATCAAGCCAAGACTTCGTGCCGCCGAGAAATTGCTTTTCCCATTCTGTTTCCGAGATATTCATCTCATGGAACTGTTTGCCACCGACGTCTTCAAAGGAGTGGATACTTGCGGCATCCTGGTTCTTTGCTAATTGCTGGTTGTTATTCAAGTGATAAGTGGTCGCCTGACCAAGGTTGTTAGACCAGGTCTGCTCCGAATGCCAGGTGTCTGCCTGTAGATTATCCTGGACAAGTACGTCTGGCCATTGAATCAATGCGCCGTTTTTTACACCTAAGAGCTCATGTGCTAACCAAAGATTAATCATGTCTGTAAAGTCGATTGATTGTAGATTATTCATGTAGGTGTGTGGTCCTTGGTGAAGGAACAACTTGTGTTTGATTGGCAGATTCTGGAGTTCGTGCCATAGTTTGTAGACGTTCTTTGGCTTAACGTTCCAGTCGTTTAGACCGTGAACCGAGATGAAGCTGCATTTAATGTTCTTGACGTTATGCCGGTAGTTCCTGGCAGCCCAGAAATCGTTGTATTGGCCCGTGGTTCTATCCTGTCCGGCCACTAAAGCCTGCATAACTTTGTCGAAATAGGGCTTGTTTCTTAGGTAATCAGCAGATTGCTGGAAGTTACTCTGACATAGCTCAGCCAGAATATCCGTATCCTCGCCTTGGCAGAGTACCGGGGCAATTACCAACCCATGTTCTCGGTAGTAATCATACCAACTTGAGATTGCGGCCTCTGAGATAACCGTCTTTAGCCCCTTAACGCCGGTAGTAGCCACTGCCGTTGCCAGAGTACCCAAATAGGATTTGCCGGTCATCGCCACGTTACCGTTAGACCACCAGGCTTTAGTCTGAGTGGTTCTTTCGCGTGTTGTATAGGCAATCCGATTGCCAGTTAGCCACTCGATAATTTCTTTGGCACAGATGGTCTCTTCCACTGAGCCACAAAGGCGCACACCGTCAGAGCCGTATGTTCCAATACCGCCTGCATAGACGTTTGCGAATCCGCGAGCGAGGAAGTACTCATTCAGGCTGTAGATGCCGTTTCTAGTTGCTGTCTCTTCAGGCACAGCATTCTCTGTACTTGGCACGCTCTTTTCCTTCAAGTTAGGGGCTGGTTGGCGGTAGACAGGATTTTCTTTGATTTCGGTGAGGTTCTCATCAACTGAGTGGAGGTGATCATCGACATCGTTTGTGCCACCCCAATAAGGATTGGCAGTGTACAAGATTGGTACCCGTAAGTTTTGTTCAGTCTCTTGTGGACGAAAGATGGTTGCTTGTAACAGATCCTTTTGGCCATCGTGATCTGTGTCGAGGTCACTTTCAACATAGATGACTTCGCGGATAATCTTAGTGGTATCGAACACGGGCAGAATCTTGCCGTTGAAGTAGACAAATTGTGGTTTTTCCGCCTTGAACCACGGAACGAAGTAGCCTTTTGCTGCCAGATGATCAATTAATAATTGACCGTTCTTCGCCCTGGTAGATAGCAAAAGATAGTATGCATTAAAGATGTTTTCTTGGTTGATTTTATTGGCTTGCAGAAAGGGTAAATTGTGCTCCTTGAAAAGCGCTAAGGGATTTCCTAAATCGTAGTCGTATCCTGCATGATAGCCCAGTAGCTGCAGGGCCACGTTGTAGAAATTATTCTGCGTGATTTCGGTCACGTGTTGTTCAATTAGTGCGAAAATACTTTGTGTTTCATCAGCCGCGATGGCCGAGAGCGTTTGGCGCTTAGCACCGATGGTCTTTTGCTCCGGGAAGAGTTTGCCGAACAACAAGCCCAATAAGTCTGAGAATTCTAACGTCTCATACTCGGCGGGAAGAAATTTCAGTGCGATGAGTTCCTTAATTTGGTCGGCCTGACCAACGTTGATGCGACCGTATTGATTGTATTTCATGTGTTTACCTCCAACATCATATAATCTTTATTTTACAGTTTTTGAGAACGGTTTAAAAGACTGTTATCACCGATTCTGGTCACTGCAGACGACAAAAAAAACCGGACCAACCGGTTCGGTTTTAAGCATTAATGACACAGGTGGGATTCGGACCCACGACCTACGGTTTAGAAGACCGTTGCTCTATCCAGCTGAGCTACTGTGTCAGAACGAAGTATATTGTACTAAGTAACTGAGCAGTTTGTCAATTGAATTAGGGTTTTATCCCGAGATTTTTTTAGCTAATGAGTAATTGACGCGTGCAAAGCTCCAGTGACTATTCGTTCAAGGGATAGAAGAACCGGCTTTAGTTGGTGCGATGTAATAGTTGGATTGGCTAATGGTTGCCCCCAGGGTATTTTGGTAGAAGTAAAATTCTTCGGCGAGTGTTTGATCGTTTAAAACAACGAAGCCGGCACAGAGGTCGGCATGGCCGCCAAAGTATTTGGTCGCGGAGTAGGCAACGACGTCGGCTCCTAACTCAAGCGGTTGTTGCAAGTAGCTGGTCATAAACGTGTTATCACAAATGACAATTGCGTGGTGACGGTGTGCAATCTCTGCGACCTGCTTGATATCCGTTACCCGTAACGTTGGGTTAGGGGCGTCTCGATGTAAACTTTCCTAGTATTCTCGGTGAAATCGGCGTCTGTCAGGTGATTTAGGTCTAGTACTAGGCTGTAGTCAATCTGGTTTTTCGTGAAAAGATCACTGAAGAAGCGGTAGGTGCCGCCGTAAATATTCGCCGAACTGATGACCCGGTCGCCGGGATTGAAATGTTCAAAGACGGTGGC
The DNA here is from genome assembly GCF_001936335.1 of Amylolactobacillus amylophilus DSM 20533 = JCM 1125. Lineage (GTDB taxonomy): Bacteria > Bacillota > Bacilli > Lactobacillales > Lactobacillaceae > Amylolactobacillus > Amylolactobacillus amylophilus. The sequence continues at coordinate 155,032 of NZ_CP018888.1, read as the reverse complement.
GATAGCAGCCATGCCCGAACTAAATTCGAGGCCGTATCTGGCTCCCTCTAACCGGGCAATGAGGCGTTCTGCTTTTTCACGGGTCGGCTTTTGCGTGCGGACGTATTCGTATTGTCCATCGTGATCCAGATCCTGGAAGCGGTAAGTTGAGCTGAGAAAGATTGGGGGCATGATGGCACCATACTCGTTCTCGCGTGTGGGAACGCCCTGCACAACTAATGAATCGTAGTGTAAATCTGATTTGGTCTTATTCTCTGTCATGTCAAAAATCTTCCTTCAATATCGACCCGAAATGGTGCATTTTCTTTTAATTTAGTCATCTTGCTGCTCCTTTTCTAAGCAATAAAAAAATCCTTACAATCGCAAACGCGAAAGTAAGGACGACATTGAATCGTGTTACCACCTTAATTTAGATTATGAAAAAGCATAATCCCTCACTGAGTACCAACATACCCGCACGCTATAATGGGCGTACCCAGTAAAACTTTACATTAAGGCTCAGTGTTACGACGCTTCAAGACCATTTTCCAAGCAGTATTATTATCTACTCACACCACACGTAGACTCTCTGAGAATAATGAAATACCTGTACTCATCTTTTCATTGTTCTTTAATGTTGTTTGATTGGTTGCTAGTATGGGTTCCCGTTTACCGGGTGTCAATAGGAAAAACGAAATAAATCAATAATCGTATGATTTTTTGATTGACGACAGTGATTTTTTTGTGTATCCTAACAAAGATTTTAAAAAGAAAGAGAGAATACGCTGATGTGGTTTGCACCTGCGTTAATCACGCTTCTTGCCTGGGGAGCTGCTGATTTATTTTATAAACTAGGCAATCATGAGAGAGATAGGTACAGTGCATTAAAAACGGTAATTTTGGTCGGCGTTGTCATGGGACTTCACGTGTTGTTCTACTACGTGATGTACGAGGGAATCGACTACGACTGGCGCAACCTAATCGTTTACCTACCGGTTTCTGCAATGTACATCCTCTCAATGGGGGTGGGATATTTCGGTCTGCGGTACATTGAGTTATCCGTATCCAGTCCGCTTCAGAACTCTTCTGGTGCGTTTGTAGTCCTCCTGTCATTCTTCCTCATGAATGGTAACATGGAGCCACTTCAATGGGTCGCCGTGGCGATTATCATTATCGGAATGATTCTGCTTGGTATTTTCGAGAAGAAGGAAGCTGATGCTGAACTCTTGACAGAGGGGGAGAAAGTTGATCGAAAGTATCGCTTAAGTGCCATTGCGATTATCTTCCCAATCATCTATGCGTTACTCGACGCAACCGGGACCTTTTTAGACGGAGTTTACCTCTATTACAAGAAGATCCTCCCTGAGGACCAAGCGAATATGAGCTATGAATTAACATTCTTAATCGTGGGTGTCGTCATCTGGTTGTACCTCGCATTGGTCAAAAAAGAGACGGTCAACATCTTCAAGGAACGCTCTAAAGGCTTAGCTGCGATTTTCGAAACACTTGGTCAATTCTTCTACGTTGGTGCGACGGCCGGCAACGCAATTGTCGCTGCACCGATGATTGCCTCATACAGTGTGGTCTCCATTATTTTGGCCCGGATTTTCTTGAAGGAGAAACTAAACTGGCAACAATATACCGTGATTACGTTCATCATGGTGGCGATTGCCATTCTCGGCTTCTACGATCGTTAAGATTTAGGTGGTAGAACTGTTGCTTTTTCCATATAGCTCTGTTATTATTGTGTAGTTGTATTTGTGGACCACACAGCTGCAACCGCACATCAAGGGTTTTAAAGCGTAGCACCCGGTGGTGGCGAGTCTAAGAATATAGGAGGTGTACGTTATGTACGCAATCATTAAAACAGGTGGTAAACAATATAAAGTAGCCGAAGGCGAAGCCGTTTACGTTGAGAAACTAGACGTTGCTGAAGGTGAAAATGTTACTTTTGATCAAGTTATCTTAGTAAACGATGGCAAGAACACTAAAGTAGGCGCTCCATTAGTTGATGGCGCAAGCGTTTCTGGTAAGGTTGAGAAGCAAGGTAAGGAAAAGAAAGTTGTTACTTACAAGTACAAGCCTAAGAAGCATTCACATACCAAAAAGGGTCACCGTCAACCATATACCAAAGTCGTTATTGAAAGTATTAAGGGCTAGTTACTAGCTCAATATTGAGGTGAATAGAATGTTAATCAAGAATATTTTAAATCTAAGACTATTTTCTCACCATAAGGGTGGCGGTTCCACATCTAATGGCCGTGACTCAGCTGGTCGTCGTTTAGGCGCTAAGAGAGCTGATGGCCAAAATGTTACTGCAGGTTCAATCCTTTTCCGTCAACGCGGAACTAAGATTCACCCAGGACTTAATGTTGGTCGTGGTGGCGACGATACTTTGTTTGCTAAAGTTGAAGGCGTTGTTAAATTTGAACGTCTTGGAAGAGACCGTAAACAAGTTTCAGTTTATCCACTTGAAGAAGCAAAATAATTAATTAGGAAAAGGGCTGAAATTTCAGCCCTTTTTTGTTGGTGAAAATAATGAATAGAGAATATTTAGTGGATTCAAACAGACAAAAGACAATTGAGCGGCGATTAGAACAGCTCATCTCGTTGATTAAAAAAGAGGCAGCAGAAGCGATGGTTGTCTTCTCGGAGACGAGTATCCGCTACCTCACTGGCTTTACTGGCGAGGAGGCGCAATTGGTGATTTTCTCCGACGGCAGCAGCTTTTTACTGTCTGATTCTCGGTTCGCCAGCCAGCTTAAGACTGAGGTTCCGAGCACGATTTCTGTGGTCATGAAGACACGTGGCGAGATGCCGGAAATCGTTGCTTTGCTGCATGCCCATGCAAGCAAAAAAGTTCTAATTGAAGGAGATTTTCTTTCGGCAACGGCATTTGCTACCTTAAAGGCCCAAGATTCTCAACTGGAATATGAACTGGTAACTGAATTCGTGGAGCGGCTACGGCTCGTTAAAGATGAAGATGAGATTGCGCTAGTACGGCGTGCAATTGAGATCTCCGAGCAGAGTTTTCAAGCGATTCTCCCCCAAATCGCTGTTGGTAAAACAGAGCGTGAAATCGCCGCGGCCCTCGAATACGCTATGAAAGAGCCTGGAGCTAGTGGTCCTTCGTTTGCGACAATCGTTGCCTCTGGAGTGCGTTCAGCCTGGCCACATGGTAAGGCGAGTGATAAGCAGCTAGCGGCACACGAACTGATTACGATTGACTTCGGTTGTGTGTTTGAAGGATATGTTTCTGACATTACACGGACTGTAGCCTTGGGAACGGTTAGTTCAGAGCTGAATGAGATTTATCAGGTTGTGCTGGCGGCCAATAAGCAGGGAATTGCTGCTAGCGTGGCTGGTAACAGGGGTGCCGACGTAGATTCTGCGGCAAGAAATCTGATTAATGAGGCCGGGTATGGTCAATACTTTGGTCACGGCATCGGTCACGGCATCGGCCTGGATATTCACGAGATTAATAGCCCAACAATGAAATTCAGAGAGACGATGCTCTTGGAGAATATGGTCACGACCGTCGAACCGGGAATTTATCTCCCAGGAAAGGGTGGCGTGCGGATCGAAGACGACGTGCGGATTAGTGCAACTCCCGCTGTTTTAACAACTTTGCCAAAAGAAGAATTAATTATCCTATAGTTTGTTGCAACGGGACCCCATTGATTGGTAAAATGATAACTAGATACGGAGGAAAATCAAATGATTTCTGTTAATGAATTTAAAAACGGCTTAACCATCGAATTTGATGGCGGACTATGGCGCATTGTGGAATTCCAACATGTAAAGCCAGGTAAGGGTGGTGCGTTCGTGCGGTCTAAGTTAAAGAACTTACGGACTGGTGCATTACAAGAGAAGACTTTTAGATCAACCGAGAAGGTCGAGAAGGCTCAAGTTGATACTAAGAAGATGCAGTATCTTTATATGAACGGTGACAACTTCGTGTTCATGGACACAGATACCTATGAGCAAATCGAATTACCAGGGGAAGAAATTGTCGCAGAGCAAAAGTATTTGCTCGAGAACATGGTGGTTAACGTCATGATGTATGGTAGTGAGACTATTGGTGTCGAGCTTCCTAACACCGTCGACTTGACTGTGGCCGAAACAGAACCAGGAATTCGGGGCGACACATCAAGCGGTGGTACTAAGCCAGCGACTATGGAGACTGGACTCGTTGTTCAAGTGCCATTCTTCGTTAACGCTGGCGACAAGTTAACAATCAATACGACAGATGGTTCTTATATTTCTCGCTCTAACAACTAGGGAGGCAGAAAAATGGCTGAAAATTCTACAATTATCTTAACCAACGAAAACGAAGATAACCAAATTAAGATTGACCTGCGTGTCCTCGAGGTAATTCTTGGTATTGCTGCAACTAAAGTTGATGGCGTATATGAGATGCGGGGTACACTTGCAAACAATATTAATAAGTTGTTTGGCCGTGAAAATCACGGTAAAGGTGTTGATTTGAAGGTGGTCGATAATGAATTATTGGCCGATGTCTATGCTTATTTCAAGAGTGGAGTCAACATCCCGAAGGTTGCTTTAGAATTACAGAAGAAGCTCCAGACGCAACTTGAACAGATGACTGATTTGAAATTGAAGGAAATTAATATTCACGTTGTTGGCTTGTATTCAATTAAGGAAGAGGAGCAGGCTAATCCTGGCTCTTTATTCTCTAATTCAGAGGAAGAAACCGATGAGCAAGCTTTGACGAAGGAGCAATTAGATTAAGATGAATCAACATGAAGTTAGACGGTTTGCACTCCAAGTAATCTTTTTGCTAAACCAGAACCAGGAGTTGACGGCTCAAAGCGCCATCCAACAGGTCAAAAACACGACGGACTTCGACCAGGAGACGCCAGAGTATGCAACTTACCTAGTTAACGGCGTAGAGGAGAAGCGGGCAGACTTACGCCAGTCAATTGCACAGTACCTGAAGCAGGGCTGGAAAATTGAACGAATTAATAAGATTGATTTATCTATTTTAGAGTTAGCAATTTTCGAAATTCAAAATAGTGAAAGTATTCCAAAGATTGCTGCGGTCGATGAAGCATTGAATCTAGCAGGAGAGTTTAGTGATGATGTCTCAAAGGCGTTTATCAACGGAATCCTGTCAAACTTCGTCTCTAAATAAGTCAGGCTGGTACTTTTTGTACCAGTTTTTTTATATTCTAGCTTGACTACTTACTTAGTGCTTGATTTATACTTAGCAGAGTAATGGGAGGTATTGGATGAATAATTTAATTGATGGTAAGGCAATTGCCAATGAGTTAGCCGTCTCGTTAAGACAGTCAGTGGCTGAATTGAAGCGGTCTGGTGTGCAGCCCAAGTTGGCTGTTATCCTAGTTGGTGATAATAGTGCCAGTGCTATTTATGTTAGAAATAAGGGACGTCGTGCCGAGGAACTGGGTATTTCGTTTAGGCTTATTCACTTGCCAGCAACTGTAAACGAGGCCGAATTGTTACGAAACATTGAGCAACTGAATCAAGATTCGGGCGTTGACGGAATCTTGGTTCAACTACCACTCCCGGCTGCAATTAACGAGGAGACTGTCATCAATGCAATCGCACCTGAAAAGGATGTCGATGGATTTAGTCCCGTTAATTTCGGTCATTTATGGCAGAATAATCCGGCAATCATTCCATCAACTGCTGGTGGGATCATGACGCTTTTGAAGGCGAAGAACATTGACTTAACCGGCCAAAATGTTGTAATCATCAACAGAAGCAATATTGTCGGTCGTCCACTAGCGGCGCTCATGTTACAGCAGGATGCCACGGTTACGATTGCACACTCAAAAACTAAAAATTTACCAGAGTTGACTCGGACCGCCGATATTTTGGTTTCAGCAACCGGACGTGCAGCATTCGTTACGAAGGACATGGTGCATCCCGGGGCTATTGTGATTGATGTTGGCATGAATAGGGATGAAGCCGGTAAACTTGTTGGAGATGTAGATTTTGCAGCAGTATCAAAAAAAGCAGGTCTGATCACGCCGGTTCCTGGTGGTGTTGGACCCATGACGGTCATTACACTTATGCAACAAGTGGTAGAGATTGCAAAGAAAAGGAAAGATTAATGAATTCACCGGAATATATTACTGTCTCGCTCCTTAATCAGTATTTAAATAGAAAATTTGAATATGACCCATACCTCCATCATGTTTTCTTGAGTGGTGAGATATCTAATTTTCGTGAGCGACCAAATTCACACCAGTATTTTTCTTTGAAGGATGAACACAGCAAGATCAAAGTTGTGATGTTTAAGTCGGCCTATCAGAAGTTGAAATTTCGGCCAGAAGAAGGAATGAAGGTACTGGTTAGGGGGAAGGTTACCCTCTATCAACCGAGCGGTGAATATCAGATTAACATTGATAAGATGGAACCAGACGGCGTCGGCTCATTGTATCAGGCGTATGAGCAATTAAAAGGCAAGTTGGCAGCTGAAGGTTTATTTGATTTACCAACTAGGGCTTTACCGCATTTTCCGCAGAGAATTGCGGTGATTACGAGTAGGTCTGGGGCAGTTATTCGCGACATCATTACCACGGCCAATAGGCGGTATCCTCAGGCAGAAATTGTCCTCTATCCAGCCGTTGTGCAGGGTGATCAGGCTAAGTATAGTTTAGTTGATGCGTTGAAACGCGTGCAACGAGACGTTGCTAACTATGATGTGCTAATCATTGGGCGTGGTGGTGGTTCAATCGAGGATCTTTGGCCATTTAACGAGGAAGTTGTGGTCCGACAGATTGCCGAGATGAAGTTACCGGTAATTAGCTCGGTTGGGCATGAAACTGACACGACATTGAGTGATTTGGTGGCAGACTATCGTGCAGCAACACCAACAGCGGCGGCAGAACTAGCCACACCCAAACTGGTTGATGAGTTGGTTAGCTTGAAGAAACAACAACAATTATTGTTTTCAAGAATCAATGTTGTACTGCGTTTAAAACGTGAAGGATTAGAGCGCGTGAATAGCAATATCGTCTTGACGCAGCCAAACAGACTCTTTGACCAGCGGACACAGCAGGTGGATCTCCTACAGCAACGCTTACTAAAAGCCATTACAAAGCGCAATAGCGATTTGGCACATAGAACTGTGTTGCTGAAGGAGCGACTCAATAAACGCCTGCTCCAACAGAATATCGCTAACCTGACTAATCAAAACACATTCCTTCTTCAGAGTCTTTTTGCTAAAATGAAAGCAGTATTGAATAACAAGAAGAATGGCCTTGGTTTAGCAGCTAACAAGCTTGATGCAATAAGTCCATTGAAGATTATCGGTCGCGGATATGTTCTGGCCAACAAGGGTGATCGGACAATAATATCTGTAACACAAGTTAAGCAGAACGATTTGTTAGAATTGAATTTTAAGGATGGCATAGTCACGGCAGAAGCCATCAAGATAGAGGAGAGACGTAATGAGTAATCAGAAAAAGAGTTTTGAGGAACAATTAGCTGATTTAGAACAGATTGTTACGAATTTGGAAAATGGTGCTATTCCCTTGGATGAGGCTTTAACTCAGTTTCAGACAGGGGTCTTATTGAGTAAGAATCTGGAACAACAGTTAGCAAAAGCAGAGGCGACAGTAGCTAAGTTGATGGACGAGGATGGGCAGGTTAAACCGTTAGATGTAAGTGAGAATCCTGATGACAAGTAGGAGTTTCAGCGAATTTATTGTTGAATATTCATTGACCATCGATGATTTTTTGAAACAGGCGCTGGTTGCTAGAGTGACTGATGAGAACTTACGAACAGTCTTAACATATTCTGTCTTAGCTCCAGGTAAGAGGTTGCGCCCCCTTTTATTTTTGGCTACATTGGTGGAGCTTGGTTGCGAGATTACAAATGAGCATGTGAAAGTTGCGGGGGGGATTGAGATTATCCACACCTACTCGTTGATTCATGATGATCTGCCAGCCATGGATAATGACGATTATCGGCGCGGTCAACTGACCAGTCATAAGAAATTTGGCGAAGCCAATGCAATTTTGGCTGGCGATGCCCTCCTCACTATGGGTATCAACTGGCTGTTGGTTGCCGATTTAAATAGTGCAGAGGTGGTCCAGTCAGCACGGGTACTGACAGATGCTATTGGACCAAATGGCATGGTGGGCGGCCAATTTATCGATATTCGTTCAACTAACTCAGATGTTGATGAGGAGACGATTGAGCAGTTAGAGTACAAAAAAACTGCTGAATTAATTATTGCCGCGGTGAAAATGGGAACAATTTTTGGTCAAGCGAATGAACAACAAGCCCAACAACTTGTTAAATTTGCGACCGATTTCGGGCAAGCCTTTCAGATTTATGATGATTTGGTCGACGTGACTGAGACCGCAACAGAAGCCGGCAAAGCAACTGAGAAAGACGCAGCTGCAGGAAAGAATAATTATGTGACCAGGTTTGGCATTGCTGGTGCCAGAAAAGATCTCAACCAGCTGGTGGAGCAAATGAGGCAGGACCTTAGTGATTTTGACGGTGGTGTCTTACTAGGTTTTACCAATATCTTTAAGAAAGTGTTAGAGAATGACCAAAAAAAGAGTTGATACATTATTATTTGAGCAAGGTTTATTTAATTCACGCTCACAGGCGCAGCGTGCAATCATGGCCGGGCTAGTTCTCGATCACAATTCTGAACGGATTGATAAAGCAGGGGATAAATTCCCTGAAGATGAGCAGTTTATTATCAAGGACGATGGTCAGAAATACGTTAGTCGTGGCGGTTACAAACTTGAGAAAGCCCTCGAGGTATTTGAGATTGACTTACAAGACAGACTCTGTCTAGATATTGGTGCATCAACTGGTGGTTTCACCGATGTTGCATTACAAAATGGCTCCAGAAAGGTGTACGCCCTCGATGTTGGTTATAACCAGTTGGCGTGGCAGTTAAGGGATGACCCCAGAGTAATTGTGATGGAGCGGGTTAATTTTCGGTACAGTAAGCCAGAGGATTTCACCGCGGGACTTCCAGACTTTGCCATGACCGATGTATCCTTCATCTCCCTTGATCTAATTCTGCCGCCGATGCATGCTATTTTGAAGGACGGCTGCGACGCAGTTTGTTTAATTAAACCGCAGTTTGAGGCCGGTAAAGAAAATGTTGGTAAGAACGGAATTATTCGTGACCATCGGGTTCATCAACAGGTGATAGAGAAGATTATTAATTCTGCGCTTAAAAACGGATTTGATGTAGTTAATCTGGACTATTCACCGGTAAAGGGTGGTCATGGTAATATAGAATTTCTAATTCATCTAAGAAAGAACGCGAACGAAGTGGCGCAATTATTATGGCAGGTTACTCCACAGGAATTAGTTCAAGCTGCAGTAGCCGATCTAGAATAAATTTGTGAATGAGGTTAAATTATGTTAGCCAAGTTAGATATCCAAAATTTTGCAATTATCAAGGACTTAAAGGTTGATTTCACAACGGGATTTACTGCTCTGATTGGTGAAACTGGCGCAGGTAAGTCTATTTTAATTGACGCGTTAGCTATTTTGCTGGGAAGCCGTGCATCTACAGACTTCATTAGAACTGGTAGTAAAAGCAGTACAGTTACCGGTCAATTTGAAGTCGGCGAAACCACCTTACCGTTGATTAAACAAGATCTGGCAAACTATGGCTTACCTGAATTAGATGACCAAACACTTCTGGTGCAGCGGGAGATTACGACGAAGGGGCGCAATACCGTCCGCGTCAACGGTCAGCTGACGACGATTAACGTTTTGGCTAGTCTGGGACAGAAATTAGTCGATATTCACGGTCAAAGTGATCAGCAGATACTAATGGACGAGACCGCTCATGTAACTCTGCTTGACCGCTTTGGTGATACGGCAATCAGACAATTATTAGCAGATTATCAGACACATTACAGGTCCTTCAATGAGGCCAAGAAGCACTTAAATCAGGTTACCAAAAATGTCCAAGAAATTGCTCAGAAGAAAGATATTTTAACTTTTCAACTCAATGAGATTGCGGAAGTTAAGATTGAAGATGCTACTGAGGATGAGCGAATTGACGATGAACTAACTAGACTTGATAATTACCAGAAAATATTGGAAACGGCTAACTCCATCCAGGCCATCTTGGAGTCTGAAGATCAGAATGTGGTGGATCCGGTGGGTGTCGCCATGAATGATGCCGTGAGTCTAGCAAACCTTAGTCACGAATACCAAGGTCTCGCAGACTCATTGAATGATGCGTATTATGCACTTGATGATGCGCGCGCGCGTGTTCAAGATCTGCTAGATACGCTCGACTTCGATGAGGAACATTATCAATTTCTACTGGAGCGGTCGAGTCAACTAAATATCTTGAAGAAGAAATACGGACCAACCTTAGCCGACGTACTGTCGTTCTACGATAGAAATGCACAGGAACTGGCTGGTTTTAACGATAGCGATTATGATGTACAGCAGCTCGATAAACTCATTAAGCAAGAAGAAAAGTATCTCAATGAGATCGGGACTAAATTGCATAGTGCCCGGGTAAAAGTTGCGCAGCAACTCGAGCAAGAAATCAAGCATCAATTACGCGATTTGTATATGGAAAAAGCCGATTTTGCAGTCTCTATTGTTCAAACCGATAACTTTCTAACAAATGGTTTAGATGAGATTAAATTTTTGATTTCACCAAACCCGGGTGAAGAATTAAAACCCCTCGTTAAGATTGCCTCTGGTGGTGAACAATCTAGAATTATGCTCGCCCTGAAAGTAATTTTTGGGCAACTATCAGCCGTTCAAACAATGATGTTTGATGAGATTGATACTGGTGTGTCGGGACGCGTTGCGGCGGCAATTGGTCAGAAGATGCTCGAGCTTTCTAAGACAAAGCAGGTACTGACAATTACGCATGCACCGCAGGTTGCGGCGATTGCAGATCAACGCTTCCTCATCGCCAAGACAATTGCCAACAATCAGACATACACAGAGCTTGATTTGCTTGATGACAGCAGCTCGGTCCAGGCGATTGCAAAGATGATTGCGGGAAATAAGGTAACGGAGTCTGCCTTGAAGAATGCGGCCGATTTGTTAGCTCAAAAAAACTAAATAATTATCAAACCGAAAAAGTCCATAACTACTAATACTAACTTAGTAGATTGAAGTGAACCCCCGGTATTGGACCAAAATCAATACCGGGGGTTTTACTATGACCAAATATACCAAGCAGTTTAAACTACATGTTGTTCAAGACTATTTGACTTCTTCATTGGGTTTTATCTTGATTGCTAGAAAGTACCGGATTAAAAGTCATGCAACCGTTAATAAATGGGTGCTTCAATACCAACGTTTCGGTGTTAAGGGGCTTGAGATTCGCCGACCAGAGAAAGTTTATGATGGCACTTTTAAGGTGACTGTTTTCAACTGGATGAAAACGAATCAGGCATCTATAACCGAAACTACCCTTAACTTCGATATTTCTGCGCCGTCAACCGTTTGGCAATGGCGACGAACGTTTGAATATGAAGGCCTTGATGCCTTGTTTCGTAACCGAGGACGATCAAAAATTATGTCAGCTGATAAACAAGGCAAGAAAACAAAACAACCAGATGAATTAACACGCTTACGTGACGAAAATGAATTACTAAAGATCGAGAATGAATACCTAAAAAAATTAAAGGCCTTGGCTCAATTACAAGTAGACAACGATCACAAATCATCCAAGAACTAAGGCCCAAATATCGGTGCGGCAAGATCCTCAAAGTCGTTGGCATGGCCAAGAGCACCTATAGCTACGCGATAAAGTATCTCCCAACTGAAAACAATCCGTATGTGATCCTTAAACAAACCATTACAGACCTTAAGGCTAACGTGACCGCGTCCGGTTATCGCCAGATCACTGGCCAATTGCGTGAAATGGGTCTGGTGGTCAATAATAAGAAAGTCTTACGACTAATGCGTGAACTGAACCTGTTATCAACGGTATATAATAAGCAAACCCGTAAATATAACTCTTACAAGGGAACGGTTGGAGCTGTCGCTAAGAATCGACTTAAACGACGCTTTATGATTAATCGACCGTATCAAAAGTTAACGACTGATATTACGGAGCTTTGTTGGGGCAATAAAACGATTGAAGAACGGGCTTACTTTACGTGTGTTTATGATCTATTTTCCGGTGAAGTCCTGAGCCATGATATTTCTTTAAACCCAACTGTGGCGTTCACCACCGATGTTTTAACAACAGCGATCAACCTGATTCCAAAACAACTAGGTTATCGGACAACGGTCCACTCTGATCAAGGCTTTCAATATCAAAATCCACGTTGTGTCCGCATTTTAAAGCAACAACGTCTCTTCCAGAGTATGTCACGCAAGCCAACCTGCTTAGATAATGCGGCCATGGAAAGTTTTTTCACATTCTAAAAGCAGAAGTTTATGATCAAAAACAGTTAGAAACCTTGGCAGAATTAACCCTAGCCGTAGCAAACTGGATTCAATATTATAATTTCACGAGAATCAAAACAAAACTGGGTGGTAAGAGCCCGGTTAAATACCGTGTTCTTACCACCCAGAAAGTTGCTTAAAGTTTCGTCCAATATTTGGGGTTCACTTCAATTTCAAAAGTAATTTCTTGTGCGGTCTTTTTTTGTAGCTAAATGACTATTTAGTTGCAGATTCAACTTTGAAGATTCGATTGAGTGGAACAAACTCAATCACGTTTGAGTGATATGTGGCAAGTACAACTTGGCTAACTGGCGTAATCTGCTGAACTCGACCAATAATTTGCCGTTCATCGTCCAATGTCACAAGAACAAGATTTTTTGTATGCCAAGCTGTGTTTAACTTTTCCAAGCGTTCAGCTGGAAGATCCTCGATAATCGTCAGTTCTGGAATGGAGTAGTCAAAGAGCTTCTGATAGGTCTCTGTTAGTCTACTGATGAATGCGGTATTGGCAGGTGTGTTCACGTTTGCATCTAAAGAATTAATCTTGAAGTCCATTATTTACTCCTCCGAACATTTGTTTGTATTTCTATTATACGAACAAACGTTCTATTTTGCAACAACATTATTTCATTGCTGCAAAAAATTTTAAAAACACGATGAAAAACTTGAAAAAAAATGACTTTTAATGCATGATTGATATATTAATTTTAGATAGATGACAGGAAGAGAACATGTCCGAAAAGGGATTATTAATTGTTTTGTCTGGCCCCTCTGGTGTTGGAAAGGGGACCGTTCGTCAAAAAATGGTAGAGAGTAAATTATTTGAGTTTCAGTACTCGGTCTCGATGACTACAAGGAAACCGCGTCCGGGCGAAGTAGATGGAGAGGATTACTACTTTACGACGAAGGATAAATTTAAGGAGGCAATTGCAAACGGCAAGATGCTGGAGCATGCCCAATACGTTGATAATTTCTACGGTACGCCGCTAACGCCAGTTAAGAAGATGCTGGCTGAAGGACATGATGTTCTGCTGGAGATTGAAGTTAACGGTGCCATGAAGGTCCGTGAGAAAATGCCAGATGGTGTGTTTATTTTCCTCACACCACCCGATTTGATGGAACTGAAGGATCGGATAACAAAACGCGGCACAGACGCTGCTGCCGTCATCGAGAAGCGGATGGCCCAGGCCAAAGTTGAAATCATGATGATGGAGAACTATGATTATGCTGTCGTTAATGATAAAGTAGAGAATGCTGTTAACAGAATCAAAGACATTGTCTCAAGTGAACATGTTCGTGTGCCACGAGTAATCGATAATTATCGGAAAATGATAAAGGAGAATTAAGATGATTTCATACCCATCAATTGATAAATTACTAGAAAACGTTGATTCAAGATATTCTTTGGCAATACTCGCTGCTAAGCGTGCCCATGAAATCGAGAGTGGTTCGGTCCTAGTGTTAGATCAATATAAGTCAAACAAGACCGTTGGTAAGGCACTCGAGGAAATTGCGGCCGGTTCAGTTACCATTGACCCCGATAAGAAAGAATCAATTTAATGAATGACAATTAATCCTTCATCACGTTTAGTGAATGGAGGTTTTTTAAAAGGTGGGCAGAAATGATTGCACAAGTAGTAGTGGACGTCGCTGCAAAACAGACAGATCGCTTATTTGAATATCTGGTGCCGCACATCTTAGAAAACGATGTGCAGGTGGGCTCACGGGTCGTCGTTCCTTTTGGTAAGAGTCGGAAAGTGCAAGGGTTTGTAATCTCATTGGTTGACGAAACGGACTACGAAGGTCAGCTAAAGGAGTTACTAATGATTGTTGATGAGCTACCCCCATTGACACCGGAGTTAGTCGATTTATCCGCATGGCTCAGTCAATATATTTTCTCATACCGGATAACTATCTTGAAAACGATGCTGCCAAGTGTGCTACGGGCCAATTATCGCAAAATTTTAGTGCCACTAGTCAAAGATGATCTAGAGGTTAGGCAGCTATTTGGGGAGAAACAAGAAATTGACTTGGCCGAAATTGACGACCAAGATAGCACAATTATCGCGAGCATTAATCGTTTATTGCGCGTGGACAAGATCAAGATTGAGTACCTGGTTGAATCAAGGGCGAAAGTCAAAGAAATTAGCGAGATAACTGCGGTAAAATCGAGTGGCGAATTACGCGTGGAGCTGGAGAAGCTACGTGCTAATGCACATCAGCAACAAAAGCTACTAAATTTTCTAATTACAGAGCCTAAATTACCGCTTAGTCAAACGGAGCTAGAGCAGCAGCTGGCTATTTCCGGTGCCACAATTAAGGTAGCCGCTGACAAAGGCTGGTTAACACGATCGAAGGCTGAAGTATATCGCCGTCCCATTACCACACAGACTAATAAGAATAGAAATGACCTAGTACTTTTACCAGAACAGGTCCAAGCACTAGAACAAATCACTACCAGTGTGAATGCTGATACAGCAACCACCTTTCTACTAGAGGGCGTAACGGGTAGTGGTAAGACAGAAGTTTACCTGCATGCAATCGCCAATACGCTAGATGAAGGCAAGACTGCGCTGATGCTTGTTCCGGAGATCTCGCTCACGCCACAGATGGTCCGGCAGGTGCAGGCAAGGTTCGGCGATGCGGTGGCTGTGTTGCACAGTGGTTTAAGCGAGGGTGAGAAGTACGATGAATGGCGGCGTATTCGGCGAAATGAAGCTAAGGTAGTTGTGGGTGCACGCAGCGCTATTTTTGCGCCACTGCAGAACCTGGGCCTTATCATTATCGATGAGGAACACGAGAGCAGCTATAAACAAGATGACACGCCACGTTATCACGCACGCGATGTGGCCTTTTGGCGTAGCGATTACAATAAGGCGACACTTGTTCTTGGGAGTGCCACGCCTTCCCTAGAGAGCCGTGCACGTGCTTCTAAAAACGTCTATCAGTTATTGACGTTGACTAAACGAACCAACCAGCAGTCTTTACCGACAGTGAAAATTTTGGATTTAAAAGAGGCCAAATTTGCGGGTGAACAGTTTGACTTGACGCAAGAATTAGTTGACGCAATCAAAACCCGTGTTCAAAGAAAAGAGCAGACAATCTTACTACTGAACCGGCGGGGTTTCTCTAGCTTCATGCTCTGCCGTTCATGTGGATTCGTCCTGAAATGTCCAAACTGTGACATTAGCCTGACATATCACAAATCCACCAACCAGATGAAGTGCCATTACTGTGGCCATACGGAGGCTGTGCCGACAAGTTGTCCCAATTGTCACTCAGATGAAATTCGTTTCTATGGTACGGGAACGCAGAAGATTGAAGAAGAACTAGGTAAGCTAATTCCACAAGCAAGAATATTGCGGATGGATGTGGATACGACCAGAAAAAAGGGAAGTTACGAACGGATTCTGAATGCGTTTGGGCGAAATGAAGCGGATATTTTGCTTGGAACTCAGATGATTGCAAAAGGATTAGATTTTAGTAACGTAACTCTGGTCGGCGTAATCAACGCCGATACAGCTCTGTCTTTCCCGGATTTTCGTTCTGCCGAGAAAACTTTTCAATTGTTGACACAAGTGAGTGGTCGGGCGGGCCGAGCTGCGTTAAAGGGTTCTGTGCTCGTACAGACGTATAATCCAGAGCATTATGCCATTGTTCTTGCTCAAAGTCAGGATTATGAACGTTTCTACCACCAGGAGATGCAGGTGCGTCATCAAGGAAACTACCCGCCGTACTTCTTCACATCCCTCATTAGCGTGTCTAGTAAGAATGAGCAGAATGCCGCGAAAGAGGCTTTTATCATCAAACGAAAACTGATGCGCGAGCTGAATGGACGCGTTCTCATTTTGGGCCCCACTCCAAGCGCGGTCTCAAAAATAAAACAGCATTATTTCTATCAAATATTGGTAAAATATAAAAGAGAGCCAGAATTAAATGCATTTCTGCACGAGATCCAGGATGCAGCTCAAACACAGAAAAAATACGGACTCAACATTTATATCGATCGCGAGCCCGATAAATTTATGTAGAGGATATTCATGACAAAAATAATATTCATGGGCACGCCCCAATTTTCAGTGACAGTCTTAGACGGCCTTTTAGAAGCGGGCTACGACGTGATTGCCGTCGTTACACAGCCGGATAAAAAGGTGGGTCGGAAACAAAAGATTGTGGCCACGCCGGTTAAGGAATTTGCACTAAAACATAATTTGCCAGTCTACCAGCCAGTAAAATTGAGTGGTAGTCCAGAGCTTACCGAACTAATTGAGCAGCAGACAGACCTAATTATTACCGCTGCTTATGGGCAATTTTTACCGACAAGTTTCTTGAATTCCGCCAGAATTGCCGCAGTTAATGTTCATGGTTCGCTATTGCCTAAATATCGGGGTGGTGCACCAATACAGTATGCGGTCATGAACGGTGATCAGGAGACAGGAATCACAATCATGGAGATGGTGAAGCAGATGGATGCGGGTGACATGTATGCCCAACAAGCACTTAGAATCACGGACCAGGACACAACGGGCACAATGTTCACTAAGCTAGCCATCCTCGGTCGTGACCTGCTGCTGGAGACGTTACCGGGTATTATCGCCGGTACGGTGAAGAAAACACCACAGGATGAAGCACTAGTGACTTTCTCACCGAACATCAGGAAAGAGGAGGAACAACTTAGAACCAAGATGACAGCTAAGCAGGCCCATAACGTGATTCGCGGTTTAAATCCTGATCCGGGTGCTTTTATGTTTTTCAATGGTGCACGGTTAAAAGTCTGGCAGAGTGAGGTTGTTGACGTTGTTACTCCTTATGAAGCGGGCTTTTTGGTCAACAATAAACGTGAGCTGACAATTAGCCTAGCCAACGGAACGGTTTTACGCTTGCTTGAGGTCCAACCCGTGGGCGGTAAGAGAATGAAGGCCAGCGATTTCTTAAATGGTCGTGCCAAAAATCTGGTGGTTGGCACACGGGTCATGACTGATGAATAATTTGAATGTTGCTACAGCCCGGGAAGTTGCACTAAATGTGCTTACAAAGGTTCTACAGCAAAAGAGTTATTCGAATATTCAGCTAAACTTCTCTTTAAATAATTCGACGCTAGACGAACGGGACAAGGCACTAGTCACACAGCTAGTCTACGGAACAATCCAGTATAAACTTTTTCTTGAGTATCAAATTAAGCATCTTCTGCGGGCCAAACCAAAGGAGAGTTTTGTCGTGCCTTTACTGCTCATGTCGGTCTATCAGTTACAGTTTCTCGATAAGATACCCGACCATGCAGTCTTGAACTCTGCAAACGAGCTGGCTAAAAAACGCTCGAGTCACGGCGCGTATAAACTGGTTAACGGGATTCTACGTAATGTGCAACGTCAAGGTCCACTTTTACCGGCGGTGGGCCAAACCGCGGAGTACCTATCCATCAAGGAAAGTATGCCCGAGTGGCTAGTCAAATACCTGAGCGATAAGTTTGGTAACAGTAAAACCGCGCGCATCCTCCAAAGCCTGAATACCGTGTCACATAATAGTGTCCGTGTAAACACCAAGAAAACGACTGTCCAGGCGGCTAAAGAGGAGCTGCACGATCAGGGATTTGATGTGACCGTTTCGCCTCTTCGGGGCGAGAATATTTTGCTGAGTCACGGCGGAGTTGCCGCTACAAATCTTTTTCGCGATGGTCAGATTACGATCCAGGATGAGGCCTCTAGTGTGGTTGTTGATGCACTTCATGTGGAGCCCGGTGATATTGTGCTCGATGCCTGTGCGGCACCGGGTGGTAAGACGATGCAGATTGCAGAATTACTTGATCAAAATGTTGGTAAGGTGACTGCTCTCGACTTGCATGAGAAAAAACTTGCGCTGATCGAGAATAATGCAAAACGGCTAGAATTGACCGATCTGATTACAGTGCAGGCGATGGATGCCAGAAATGTTGCTAGTGAATTTGGTCCCCAGAAGTTTGATAAGATTCTGGTAGACGCGCCGTGCTCCGGATTGGGATTGCTCCGGCGTAAACCAGAGATTCGGTATGAAAAAACATTTACAGATATTATCAACCTGAGTAAAATCCAACTAGCAATTTTGGAATCAGTTGCACAATCTTTGAAGATTGGTGGACGAATTGTGTACAGTACATGTACAATAACTCCAGAGGAGAACGAGGAAGTAGTTGCGCGGTTCATCGCTGCACATCCTGAGTTCTTCGTTGAACAAATTAAATTACCTAGTTTTGACTCCGTAAAAACTGAGGTCGGCACCGATTTAACCGTCAGGATCTTTCCAGACGATTATCAAACCGACGGCTTCAGTATCACCAGTTTAAGATTAAGAGGTTAAGTATTTTGATAAAGACGGCATATGCGTCAAATATTGGGCGTGTTCGCAAATCGAATCAAGATTTTGTCCAAATATTTAAAAACAAGAAAAATATTCTGATGGCAATTGTGGCCGATGGTATGGGCGGTCACCAAGGCGGGGATGTGGCATCCAGTATGGCGGTTAATCACCTTGGTCATGCATTTGTTGGTAGTGACCTTGATAACGTCGCGACTGCTAGAACCTGGCTCAAGGTAAACTTGAATTTGGAAAACGAGACGATTCTTGCCACGAGTGACCGGTTTAGTGATTTGAATGGAATGGGTACGACCATTGTACTTGCCGTATTATTCGCCGAGGATGTGTTACTTGCGCATCTTGGTGATTCTCGTGCTTATCTCTTACGTAAAAATGAGTTTCTGCAGGTAACTCAAGATCATTCATTGGTGAACGAGCTACTGAAATCAGGGCAAATTACTGTTGAGCAGGCCAAGAATCATCCGCAAAAAAACGTTATTACTGAAACATTGGGCGTTTCTAAGGTAATTAATCCGGAATTTACTGAGTTACAGATATTGGAGGGTGATTTGCTCCTGCTTTGCACGGATGGACTCACCAACTCACTTACCAATCAACAAATTAAGGATATTTTGGTCAAGCAGACCTCACTCCAGGAGAGAAGCGATGAATTAATCGCCGCCGCCAACAGGTTTGGTGGACAAGATAATATTACCGTTTGTCTGATTAGCTATGGGAAGGAGGGTATTTCAAAATGATTGATAAAGGCTATTTGTTAGCAGACCGTTACAAGATTGTTGATACCCTAGGCGAAGGCGGAATGGCCAACGTCTACTTAGCTGAAGATATTATTTTGCAAAGAAAAGTTGCGGTTAAAGTATTACGCATGGATTTGCAAAATGACCAGAAGACAGTCCAAAGATTTCAGCGTGAGGCCCTCGCTACGAGTGAGCTAAGTCACCCCAATATTGTTTCCATTCTTGATGTGGGTTCTGAAAAAGGAATGCAGTATCTGGTCATGGAATATGTTGACGGGCCAAACCTAAAGGAATACATCCATGACCATAATCCGCTCACGCTAACCCGGGTGATCGAGATTATGGATCAGATGCTGGGCGCTATTGCGCTTGCGCACCAACATAACGTGATTCACCGCGACCTAAAGCCGCAGAATATCTTGATGGATCCAAGCGGACGCGTGAAAGTGGCGGACTTTGGTATTGCAATCGCATTGAGTCAACAATCGATTACTCAGACTAACTCGCTCCTGGGTTCTGTGCACTACATGAGTCCTGAGCAGGCCAGGGGCTCTATGGCCACCAAGCAATCTGATATCTACTCTCTCGGGATCATTCTCTATGAATTAATTACCGGTGACGTACCATTTGGCGGAGAGACTGCCGTCTCCATCGCCCTGAAGCACTTCCAGGAGAATATTCCATCAATTAAGAAACAACACCCGGAGGTCCCTCAAGCGCTAGAAAATGTCGTTTTACAAGCTACGGCAAAGGATCCGCGTGACAGATTTGAAACTGTCTCAGAAATGAAGAACGATTTAGATACGGCGATGGATCCTAGTCGAGCAGCTGAACCGGTTTTCTTAGCGGACCATAATCCTGAGTTGGATAAAACTATTGTTTTACCAGACTTGAATGGTGTGGTAACCGAAACCAATAATGACGCCGACAAGCCAAAGAATTCCGCCCTTGCTAAATTTAAAGCTAGTTTCAAGAAACATCAGTTTTGGTGGATATTCTCAGCCATTGCGGCATTGATGGTCGTGTTCGCTCTCGTTTTTGCATTGAGCAGAAATGGTACTGTCGAGGTGCCAGATGTAACTAATATGTCTCGTGCATCCGCCATTGGGGCAATCCAGGATGCTGGCCTTGTCGTGGGGGATATCGATGAGCAACCCAGCAATTCGGTCAAGAAGGGGAATGTCATCAGAACGTTGCCCGAAAAGAATATGAGTGTCAAGTCTGGCGCCGAGATTGGACTAGTAGTATCCAGTGGCGTTGGCTTGACTACAGTGCCGGACGTGTTGGGCACCACATATAGCCGAGCTAAAACGAGACTGGAGAAACTTGGCTTCACAGTAACTAAACGAACTGAAGATAGTGATGCGCCAAAGAACAAGATTATCGATCAGAGTGTCACTGCAGGTAAAAAGGTGGATGCGGCAAAGACAACAATCGTGCTCACTGTCAGTCGTGGCCCAGAAGTTGAGGAGTCAAAGGACGAATCCGTTACTTTACGTGATCTCAGTGGCTACACGCTGAAGAGCGCCCAGGATTACGCAAACGAGAATAAGCTACAGCTTTCATCTTTAGAGGAATTTTCAAGTACTGTGGATAAAGGCCAGATTATCTCACAAACTCCGGGTGCTGGCACTAAGGTTCAACCTGGAACTACCATTAACGTTGTGGTTTCTAAGGGGACAAACAAGTCTGTCACGAAGAGCTACGCCTTAACATACAACAGCGATAACGACAATAATGGTCGGGGGAATCACGTAATTATTTATATCGGTGATGATACCCATACAACGACCTCCGTGTATAAGGATATGTATATCACGAGCGATTCGAGCGTAAGTATTCCATTTACTTTGAATAATGGTAATGGTCATGTCAAAATTGTGCAGGACGGGCAAACCGTAGTAGATGAAAGTGTTACGGAGTAGATGAAGCAGAGAACAACTGGTACGATTATCACTTCCGTAGCCGGATTTTATGATGTGGCTACAGAGCACGGTACCGTGCGCACAAGGGCTCGTGGCGTATTTCGCAAAAACAAGGAGAAACCCGTCGTTGGCGATCACGTTCAGGTGGAGTTAGATGGCAATCAAACGAATTATTTAGTCAAAATTCTGCCGCGGCGGAATTTTCTTAAGCGTCCGCTGTTGGCCAACGTTTCGCGGGTTATTCTGGTGATTTCGGCTGTTGAACCGGATTTTTCGTTGAATTTGTTAGACCGGTTCATTATCTTTTTCGAAAGTGAAGGCATAAACGTTGAGCTGTACCTTTCGAAACAGGACATCGTCAAACCAGCACGTTTAGAGGAGATTAAACAGGCGCTCCAATATTACGCACGAATCGGTTATCCCTTACTGTCGTATGAAGGCACAACAAAAGCCGAGATTCTTAATCTGATGGAGGACGAAGATATCTTGGTTTTGGCTGGTCAGTCTGGTGCAGGCAAATCGACCTTATTGAATAAGCTCAAGCAGGATGCTCGGCAGGCGACAGCGCCCATTTCTAGTAGTCTTAATCGGGGTAAACATACGACCAGACAGATTGAATTATTTACATACGGTCCAGGTTATATTGCTGACACACCGGGTTTTTCATCCATCGAGTTGCATCAAATTAAGCTACTCGACTTGGTTGATTACTTTAGGGACTTTGTCGCCCATGCGGCTGAGTGTAAATTTCGGGGCTGCCAACATCTGAACGAGCCTGGTTGTGCCGTTAAGAATCTAGTCGCATCCGGCGAAATTCTGCAGTCACGCTACGATAACTATCTGACCATGCGTAAAGAGATTGAAGATAATAAACTACCGGAATACCGGAAGTAGGTGTTGTAAAATAATGTCCAATAGTTTAAATTACCGCACATATGTTTTTCTTGGCGGACCCGAAGAATTGTGGCCCCAGCAGATTTTTACCGAGTTTAATCGCGTGCGTGCACGGCAAAAGGCTGTTAAGGTGATTGGTGTGGATCACGGAAACATTTCATTACTAAAGCACGGTCTGATTCCAGATATTGCTGTGGGTGATTATGATTCCCTTAATGCCGCCGAAAGAGCCATGTTATTAGAAAACGTGCAGGATGTTCGCTTCGCTGTCCCGGAGAAGGATTTCACTGATTCTGAGATGGGGTTAGCTACTGCACTATTCGACTTAAATAGTAAGGATGTAGTTGTAATTGGGGCCACCGGCGGCCGTTTAGACCATTTCTTGGTGAATCTCTTATGTGTCCTGAATGAGCGTTTACGACCGGTTGCAGACCGGATAACCATGGTTGACCAGCAAAACTTGATCCGTTTCTTTAATCCTGGCAAATGGTCAATTGACCGGCTTAAAGAATATAAATACTTGGCGTTCGTGAATCTGACGCCTGTCGCGCATTTTCAGATTGCGGATGCCAAGTATCAGTTAGCTGATTTCTCGAGTAATTATCCTGTCTCCTTTGCGAGCAATGAATTTGTCAAAGATGAGGTAAACTTTTCCTTTACAAAAGGTGTGGTTGCTGTCATCTATAGTCGTGATTAGTCACAAATCTGAATAAAACACAAAAAAAGTCAGGACCAATTGGTCCTGACTTTAACTTTGTCATTTGTATAATTATACGCGAGTAACTTTACCTGATTTGAGTGCTCTTGCAGAAACCCAAACACGTTTAGGTGTACCGTCAACAAGAATACGAACTTTTTGAAGGTTTGGCTTCCAACTACGACGTGATGAGTTCAAAGCCTTTGAACGTGTGTTACCAAATGAAGTCTTACGACCAGTAATAAAATCCTTTGCCATTATTCTAACCCCCTTTTACTTGTTTCAATCACTTAAATAATTTATCATAATCAGAGTCCTTTAGCAATAGTTAAGCTAAATATTTAGAATTTAATATTACCGATACCTATGATAAAATGGTATGAGTAGTAACATGACTTCTTGATGGAGGATAAAAATGGCTGTTAAAATAAAAACAAAATACGGAATGATTGATATTTCGAACAATGTCATTGCCACTGTAGTTGGTAATGCAGCAACTTCGAACTATGGCGTTGTTGGTATGGCAAGTAAGAACCAATTTCGCGATGGTGTGTACGAGATTTTGAATCTTAACAATTTCGGCCGCGGAGTAGTTGTGAAGCAAGATGACGGCCAATCAGTCGTTGACGTCTACATTGTGGTGGGCTATGGGTTGAAAATTTCCGAAGTCAGCAAAAACGTGCAAGACAGCGTAAAGTACCACCTGGAACAGGATTTGAGTACTAAAGCAAAATCTGTTAATGTCATTGTACAAGGCGTTAAGGTTTTAGATGACTAATTAATTAGGCTGGGGGAGCTAACTTTGGTTTTAAAAGAAATAAAAGCCGACAAATTTAGAGACATGATTCGCGTTGCTTCGCATCGCTTAGGTAAGAATGCACAATTCGTTAATTCACTAAACGTTTTTCCTGTGCCCGATGGGGACACGGGAACGAACATGAACTTAACCGTTCAGAGTGGTGCCAAAGCTGTCAATGAACAAGCAGAGACAGACATTGGCATTTTAACCAAAGCATTAGCTAAGGGAATGTTAATGGGAGCACGTGGTAACTCGGGCGTAATTACGTCGCAATTATTCCGTGGCTTTCAAAAGAGTACAGACGGCAAGGCAGTGCTGACTGCCAACGATTTAGCAGAGGCCTTTGCCACAGGAGTCGAGACAGCGTATAAGGCTGTGATGAAGCCGGTTGAGGGAACAATCTTAACTGTTGCTCGTGGCGGTGCTCAGGCTGGGTTAAACGCGGTTAAGGAGACAGATGATGCCATTCAGGTCATGCAGGCGGTCGCAGACGGAGCGAAAAAGGCGTTGAAGACTACCCCAGATTTTTTGCCGGTCTTAAAAGAGGTTGGTGTTGTCGACTCTGGTGGCCAGGGTTTAGTATTCATTTATGAGGGATTCTTTGAGGGACTAAGTGGCGAGGATTTACCGGACACCTATGAACCGAACGAATCCGAGATGGATGAGATGGTTAATGCGGCTCACCACCAATCCGTTCAAAGTCAACTTGCAACAGAGGACATCAAATTCGGTTACTGTACCGAGATTATGGTGGATTTAACGAAGGATGTGCCTAATAAAAAGAAGTTTGTTTATGACGACTTCAGAAACTACCTGGATAAGTTAGGTGATTCGCTCCTTGTGGTCTCGGACGACGAAGTTGTTAAAGTTCACGTCCACACAGAGAATCCGGGCAAGGTTTTTGCCTACGGGACCGAATTTGGTCAACTGGACAAAATCAAGATTGATAACATGCGGATTCAACATGAAACGATCGTCGAACAAGATTCTGATGAGGAAGATGTTGACTTTGCAGTGATTGCTGTTGCCTCTGGTGATGGCATTAAAGACTTATTCAAGAGTCTCGGGGTAAATCGAATTATCAGTGGTGGTCAGACCATGAATCCAAGTACCCAAGATATCCTAGATGCTGTGAAGAATAGTGGTGCCAAGAAGGCTCTGATTTTGCCAAATAACGGTAATATTTTGATGGCTGCGAAACAGGCTGCAGCAGTTGCCGATATTCCTGTGGGAATCGTGCCAACGAAGACTATCTCACAAGGAATGACCGTGATGCTGTCCTTTAACCCGGATGGCGACGTAGACGATAACGTAGCGGAAATGACTGAGGCAATAGAGACCGTCAAGAGTGGTGAAATCACTAAGGCAATTAGGAAGACCGAAATTGATGGCGTCAAAATTCAAAAGAACGACTACATGGGAATTGTTGATGGCGATATCAAGGTTGCTCAAACTGACCTGATTGAAACTACGGTGGCAACGATTAAATCAATGCTTGATGATGACAGCGAGATTGTGACTCTGTTGTATGGAGCTGACACGACTGAAGCACTGGCAAATCAGGTGGTGGAAGACCTAAATGGTACGGTTGATGACGACATTGAATTTGAGATTCATGCTGGTGGGCAGCCAGTTTATAACTTCCTCATTTCGGTTGAATAGTCAATGTGGCTTTGTTTGAAGAAGTAGAACGGTTGAGACGAAATAATGACAACAAACATATTCGATACTCTTGGTAACTTGCCTGGTGTTGGAAAAAAGACGTTGAATAACTTGCAGACGCTTGGCCTCTTCACCCAATTTGATTTGCTCTATTATTTTCCCTACCGCTACGATGATCTACAGGAGTTACCACTAGATGCGGTAGTGGATGGCCAGAAGGTTGTGTTAAAGGGGCTTGTCGTAACCGATCCTGTAGTTGGACGGTTTGGTTACCGTAAGACTAGGCTCACGTTCAAACTTAAAATTGACCATGATGTAATCATGGTCAGTTTTTTTAATCAACCATGGTTAAAGAAACAGCTCGAATTGGGTCAAGAGATTGCTGTCTATGGCAAATATAATGAGCCAAAGCAGATGCTGACAGGGATGAAAGTTATGGCAACGAAGGACCAGCAAAACGAGTTGGCACCAATTTATTCTGTGAACCAGCATGTGAAGCAGAAGAAAATTACAGAGTTAGTTAATCTTGTACTGCAAAATTTTCCGGTACTCGAGAACGTTGTGCCAGAATTTTTGCGGGTAAAGTATCACCTACTGAACGAAACTCAGATTGTAGTTGGTATGCACCGACCCAAGACGATGCAGATTAGCCAATTGGCACTACGAAGTGCAATTTTTCGTGAATTTTTCTTATTTCAAATGCAACTTCAGTCTACTGTTCAGGAGGCAAGTGATGAAACGGGGGTAGCGAAAAACTACGATGAGTCGGCACTCACTGAGCTGGCTAATCTCCTGTCCTTTGAATTATCGCAGGATCAAAAGGTAGTTGTACGGGAGATTCTGGCCGATCTAAAGAACCCGCGAGTGATGAATCGGTTACTACAGGGTGACGTAGGTTCGGGCAAGACTGTGGTCGCTGTTTTCGCCATTTTCGCTGTGATTACCGCTGGTTACCAGGCCGCGCTGATGGTGCCAACTGAAATATTGGCGCAGCAGCATTACCAGAAGATTAGTGCATTACTCGGCCGGGTCGGCGTTTTTGTAGCGCTGATCACCGGATCAACCAGTAGTGCTGAGAAAAAGCAGATCTATGCTGGTTTGAAGTCCGGGGCGATTAACTGTGTCATTGGTACTCACGCACTCATTCAAGATCAGGTGGAATTTGCTAAACTTGGGTTAATCATTATCGATGAACAACACCGATTCGGCGTGGGGCAACGTGCAACGTTGCGTGGTAAGGGCGATCACCCCGATGTATTAGCGATGACTGCAACGCCAATTCCACGGACTTTGGCACTAACGGTGTATGGTAATATGGATATTTCGATCATCAAGACACTGCCTCAGGGCCGCCTGCCAATCAAATCGGAATGGAAGACGTCGGGTCAACTGGCAGATGTCTTTCTCCAGATGCGTGAGCAGCTAGAGCAAGGCTTTCAAATCTACGTCGTCACGCCCTTAATCCAGGAATCTGAACAACTAGATGTAGAGAATGCAACCGATATTTTCGAAAAAATGAGCACGCAATTCGGGCAGCACAATCATGTGGCCTTACTGCACGGTCAGATGAAAGCTGATGAGAAGGAACACATCATGGCCCAATTCGTTGCCCACCAGATTGACATCTTGGTCACTACATCCGTAATTGAAGTCGGGGTCGACGTGCAAAATGCTAATATGATGGTGATTTTTGATGCCGACCGGTTTGGTTTGTCCCAGCTACACCAATTGCGTGGTCGAATAGGACGGGGTGAGACACAGTCTTACTGCGTCTTTATTGCTGACCCAAAGACCAAATCTGGTAAGAAGCGGATGGATGTAGTTGCGAACACGACCGACGGATTTGTGTTAGCCGAGGAAGATCTGAAGTTGCGACGCGAGGGAGACCTGTTTGGGACGAAGCAGTCTGGCTTACCCGAGTTTAAGGTGGGTGATGTGGTCACCAATTTCAATACGTTGGTGGAGGCCAAGAAGTCAGCCAAACTAGTTTTAGAACAGGACCCAACTTTGAGTAATCCGGAGTACCAGTTTTTGAAGCAAGTGTTAGAATATAAGAATCAGGATTTCGAAGGGTAGGATAAATCAATGAAAAAAATCGCAATCGATGCCATGGGCGGTGACCATGCACCGGAATCTATTATTGAGGGTGTTTTGCGGGCGCAAAAGGAAATGCCCGACGTCGAGTTTATTCTTTATGGTAATCAGGATAAAATCAAGCCGTTCTTACCTGAGACGTACAGTCCCCAAATAAAAATTGTTCATACAACCGAAGAGGTAACCGGTGATGACGAACCGGTTAGGGCAATTAGAACTAAGAAGGACGCCTCGATGGTGCGGGCTGCTACGGCCGTTAAGGATGGTGAGGCAGACGCGGTGATGTCTTTGGGTAATACTGGGGCATTACTGGCTGCTGGGATCTTCATTGTTGGCCGGATCAAGGGAATTACTAGGCCTGCATTAATGCCTACACTACCAGTGAGCAACTCGAGTGACGGCTTCACATTGCTAGACGCAGGTGCGAATGCTACCAGCAAGCCAGAATACTTAGTGCAGTGGGCTCAAATGGCAAACTTCTACGCCCAAAAGGTCCGTGGAATTGCTAATCCCCGCATTGCTCTCTTGAATAACGGAAGTGAATCCGACAAGGGCGATGACTTGCACCAAAGCGTCTACCAATTATTAACTGGACAGGCTGACATCAATTTCGTGGGGAACATCGAGGCCAACGAGGTGCTGACTGGTAAGGCAGATATCGTGGTCAGCGATGGCTTCACAGGTAATGCCTTGTTGAAGACGATTGAAGGTACCGCTGAGACACTGCTTAGTCTCTTAAAGGATGGCCTGTTAAACAGTGGTCTTAAGGTAAAGCTTGGGGCCGTAATGGTTAAGCCTGCCTTAAAGAATGTGATGGTCCGCTTTGATACGAGTAAGTATGGTGGTGCGGCATTGATGGGGCTAAAGGCACCTGTTGTTAAGGCCCACGGACGCGCCGATGCACGCGCGGTTTACTACACACTGAAGCAGATTGAGCAGATGCTGGCTCAGAATCTAACGGCAACAATCGTTGAGCAATTTGAGCAAAAATAGACTAGACATCTTCTTATTACTAGCTTAGACTAATCTGGTAAACTTTTTTGGAGGAAAACAATGACTAAAGAAGAGATTATGGCCAAGGTGACCACACTAATCGTTGATCACTTCGAGGTCGATGCTAACACGGTGACGCCTGAAATGAATTTTAAGCGTGATTTAGATGCCGATTCAATTGATTTCGTCGAGTTTGTACTTGAACTTGAGGACACATTTGGGGGAGAGATTCCCGATGAGGATGCCGAAGGATTGCAAACAGTTGGCCAAGCAGTTGATTATATTTTTACTAACATGGCTAAGTAGGTGGTCTGTCAGAGATGACAGACTTTTTTTTGAATAATTAATTAACTAAATCTGGTTGAGCCTGCTAGAGCAGGTTAGAGAAGGAAATCAATTGAGCACGCAGAGTAATCTATTATTAGAGGTCAGAGACCTTAATATGGCGTACCAGGTTCGTAAGAAGTTCTACAATGTTTTGACGGATATCAATTTTTCACTCGCCAGGGGTGAAATTCTGGCGGTTGTCGGTGAATCTGGTACCGGCAAAAGCACGCTGGCCAGCAGTATTCTGGGGCTTTATGACAAGGATAACACGGCTATCTCCGGACAGATCAAATTAGATGGTCGTGACCGCCTTAGGTTCAGGCATGACTCTTTGAATAATGGGTTGCAGGATCAGCTGGGCGTGATTGTGAACAATCCACTGACAATCTTGAACCCGTTCAGGAGAATTGGCGCAGAACTGAACATGGTGCTGCAACACAACGGTATTAATAAAGCAAGTTTAGCTAAATTTAGCGCGCAGTTTCTCAAGTATGTGGGCATGCCGGAAGCTCGTTCATTGCTCAAACTTTTCCCCGCTGAGCTGAGCGCAGAATTGCAACAGCGTGTGGCGGTGGCCCTGGCCCTGATGGGTAATCCGACAATGATTGTTGCTGACGACCCAACGCGCGGTTTCGATAAAATCGTCCAGGCACAGATTCTCAATCTTTTAGTGGAATATTGTACAGAGAAACACGCAGGGATGATTATTTTGAGCCAGGATATGGGTGTAGCTGCAGAAGTCGCTGATCAATTGGCAATCATGTATGAGGGGCAGATTGTTGAGTACGGTAGTGCTGCCACGATTTTCCACAATCCACTTCATCCATACACCAGAAGACTATTAAATGTTGGGAGAGAAAGCTGTTGCCACTATTAAGAGTAGAAGATTTAAAGATTCATTATCCGATTAAATCTGGCATCTTTAGCCGACAGACCGGCCGGATACGCGCGATTGATGGTATTAACTTTACCATTTGCGCCAGGGGTTCCCTCGCCATTGTGGGTAAGAGTGGTGCAGGTAAGTCGACAATTGGGCGCGCACTGGTTGGATTAGAGCAGGTCACATCTGGCCAAATTATCTACGCAGGCAGAAATATGATCCAGGCGACGAATCGGCGGCTGACTGACTATGAGAAAGCGATCCAGCTAATTTCAAAGGACGAATTTAATTTCGTCGGGCGCCACATGTTAGTGTTAGATTATATTGCATCCCCGCTGCGCAATTTCTGCAATTTATCAGTTACAGCAGAAAAAGCAAGGGTGATGGAACTACTGTCTGTGGTTGAGCTGTCTAGTGACACCGCAGCCAAATCATTGGCGCAATTAAACGAGAGTGAACTGTGCCGGGTTTTAATTGCGCGCGCTTTAACCAGGGCGCCTAAGTTGTTGATTATCGACGGGTTGATTACGTCACTAGACGCTTTTGCCCAGAGACAGATATTGCGGATTTTGCAGGGGATGCAGCGAGAGACTCAGTTGAGCTGGCTTATGTTGACTAATGATTTGAGCCTCGCCATTTTGATGTGTGGCCAGATTGCCATGCTAGATGCTGGGCGTTTCGTCGAGCTGGGTACCAGTGGTGATATCCGTAATCACGCCAGCCACATCTATACGAGGCGGATGTTAGCGGCTAATCCACCGGCAGATCCGACGCAAAGGGAGCAGCTTAAAAAATACCGTTGTGCGCTTGAACGTGAGTTTACCGCTACTCAGGTAACGCGGGCACATCTTTCAGCTGCCAACCTGCCGCTGCAACAATTATCATCCACCCATTTTGTCGCTATCCCAGATAAATAATTGGTTATTTATCAAAAAAAGCTTGATAAAAAGAGATTAAATATAAAAATTATGAGAAATTATATAAATTTTGTCATGTTTATGTTATCTTGTAAAAAGAGCACAATTCTAATTGGAGTAGATTGCAAATTTTAGGGGGATTTTTTATGAAAATAACAAAAGTTGTCGGACTACTGACTTTTGTTACTGGTGCAGCCTTCGTGTTAACAGCTTGTAACAATAACAAGAATACGAATGAAAAAACGGTGAATACAGCAGCTTTACCAAAGGTTGTCACGAACAAGCGGGACATCAAAAAGGGTGGAACATATAAGATTGGTATTTCATCTAATACCCCATTTGCCGGCGTCTTCCTAAGTGAGCTCTCAAATGATTCGATTGACACAGAGGTCTCCTACCCCGGAAATGAGGAATTGTTTAAATGTGATGATTCCTACACAATCGTCGATGGTGGTGCTGCTAATTTAGCACTCGATTATAAGCAAAACACCGCGACGATCACGATTAATCCCAAAGTTAAGTGGTCAGACGGCTCACCACTGGTTGCAAACGACCTGGTTTATTCATATAAAATCATTGCGAATAAGGATTCCGGTTCGGCTCGTTACACGGACAGCTTACAGAATATTGTGGGCTTAGAGGATTATCACGCAGGCAAGACGAATACGGTAACCGGCCTAAAGACACCGGATGGCGGCAATGGTCGTAAGCTAGTCATCCAGTTTACCAAGATGACACCGGCGATGAAGCAACAGGGAAGTGGCTACATCCTCAGCAACGCTGCGCCATACCATTATCTGAAGGACATTCCACTGGCTAAGCTGGCCACTAGTGATCAGGTGCGCAAGAAGCCGTTATTCTTTGGCCCGTATAAGTTAACTAAGATTACCCCGGGTGAGGTGACTGAGTGGGCGCCTAATAAGTATTATTATCAAGGTACGCCAAATTTTAATAAGGTAATTATTTCGATTATTAATCCGGGCAACGTGGCAACGGCAATTAAGAGTAACCGGTTTGATCAAATCAGCGTACCAAACGCGGAATATAAGAATGTTAAAAATGCTAAAAATACAGAGTTTATCGCTGACACAGGCTTGAGTTATTCCTACATGGAGTTTAAGGTTGGTAAGTGGGACGCCGTCAAGGGTGAAAACGTGATGAACAAGAAAGCCAAGATGGCGAACAGAAGTCTCCGCCGTGCGATGGCATACGCGATGAACATTGACGAAGTCTATCAAAAGTTTAGTAACGGCTTGTCCTTTCGGATTCCGACGCTAATATTGCAGAAATATGGTAAGTTCTTCAATAAAGATGAGCAGGGATTTCCATATAATCTGAAGAAGGCTAACCAGATTCTCGATCAAGCCGGTTATAAAAAGAAAGGCAAGTTTCGTCAAACTCCAGATGGTAAAGATTTAGTCATTAATTTCGCTGCGATGTCTGGTGAGAAACACCAGGAAGCAATCATTAGAAACTACATTAAGCAGTGGGCTAAGATTGGTTTGAACGTGCATCTGGTCTCAGATAAGTTGATTGAATTTAATAGTTTCTACGACCGAATTCAAAATGATGATGCATCAATTGACATGTTTATCGCTGCCTGGTCACTCACGGGTGAACCATCGCCTAACGACCTCTACAATAGGAAGGCACCATTTAACTTTTCTCGTTTCGTGGGCCAGACAAATGACCAGCTACTAGAGGCGATTGACTCCGACAAATCATTCAATACTAACTACCGTAAGGAGCAATTCGACAAGTGGCAGACTTACATGAATAAGGAAGCCTATGTCGTGCCAATCTCAAGTAGTTATGAGATTACCGCAGTTAACGACCGGGTTGTCGGCTTAAGTACCACGCCTTCATCTGATTTCTTTGATGTTGGTTTCTCAAATTAAAAAAATTTGACTGCTCGTTTGGGCAGCTTTTTTATGGAGATTATTTCCAACCGCACTGATTTTACTGTTATAATAGGTGCATTGAAAGGAATTATTATCTATGGTTAGCGCACAATTTGTTAGTAAATTAAGACAAGACTACAAGATTGAATTCAAGAATCTGGCGTTACTGGACGAGGCATTTACGCACTCATCCTATGCTAACGAGCACCAAGAAATGCACCTTCATAACTACGAGAAACTCGAGTTTCTTGGTGATGCCGTGCTTGAATTAACCATCTCTGAGTATGTCTATCACAAGTATCCAGAACTAGACGAGGGTGAATTGACGCGGCTACGCTCAAATATCGTGCGGACTGATGGCTTCTCCAGTTTTGCCATTGAGGCAGGCTTTAAGGATGCCATCCTGCTCGGCAAGGGGGAGGAGAAGAGTGGTGCGCGCGAGCGTAAGACCCTACTTGAGGATGTATTTGAAGCGTTTAACGGCGCTCTTTTCTTGGACGGCGGTATTGAGCAAGTAAAGCTTTTCTTGAACCAGACTGTATTTCCCATCATTGATTCTGGTAAGTTTAACGCTGCACCAGATTATAAAACTAAATTACAGGAACTTCTCCAGCAAAACGGCCCGGTTGAAATTGAGTATCGGGTTGTGCGCGAAGAGGAGGTAGTTAGCGATACGACTTTCACCATCGATCTTTATGTTGAGGGGAAGAAAGTTGCTACGGCCAAGGGGCGCAACAAAAAACAGGCTGAGCAAAATGTTGCCCAGGTCGCGCTGAAGGAAATAAATGAAGATGGAGTTGAAGCATAGGTGCCATTAGTCTCCCTAACAATCAACGGCTTTAAGTCGTTTCCGGATAAAATTAAAATTAACTTTAATCCTGGTATGACGGGGATAGTGGGTCCAAACGGCAGCGGTAAGAGTAACGTTACCGAGGCAATACGCTGGGTGATGGGCGAGTCTAGTGCCAGAAGTCTCCGTGGTGACTCCATGCAGGATGTAATCTTTGGTGGAAGCGAACTTCGTGCGCCATTGAATCGGGCAGAGGTCACGCTTCTGTTCGATAACCAAAGTAAACAGTTGAAAACAGACGCGACAAGTGTTGAGGTCACTCGTCGTGTTTTTCGCAATGGTGATTCTGACTTTCAAATTAATAAGAAAGATGTTCGCTTAAAGGATATTCACCAGTTGTTTATGGATTCTGGCTTATCACGCGACTCGTTCTCGATCATCTCCCAAGGACGTGTAGAGCAGATTTTCAATTCCCGGCCGGAGAATCGCCGCTCAATCATCGAAGAGGCGGCGGGCGTGCTGCACTTTAAACAGCAGAAGCAGTCTGCTCAGACTCAATTGGCGCAGACGACCGACAATTTGATTCGAATAAATGATTTAGTCAATGAACTAAAGGGCCGGATTGAACCGCTCCACGAACAAAGTAGTTTGGCACGGGAATACCAACAACAAAAGGATCAACTAGACAGCAAACTCCAAGTTTTGACTGCCCTAGAAATTGGGGATCTATTGGTAGAGAAGAACCAGGTTGCAACGCAGGCCACAAAAGTCAATGAGATGGTTAATACGCTCGATGAAACGGTAAATGCCGATCAGGCGCAACTCAACCGTTTACGAGCGGAGTTGCAGCAAAAAAATCAGGTTAAGGAAGCGAAGCAGGAAGAACTGCGTCAAGTTGAGGCGAAGCTTGCTGATTTGAATACCAAGCTCCAAGTTGCACAACAATCGAATGCTTATGATTCTTCCGCTGAAATCGAATTGCGGTCACAGATTACAGAGACTACGAATTTAATTACCAGATATGACGAGACCATGGCGCGACTAAAACAGGAGTATGCGGAAATTGCGGCTAAGAAGAGTGACCTCGAACAAAAGGCTTCGGAATTGCATAATTCAATCGACGATAATCCGGCGATGCTGCAAGATCAACTTGAGAATCTTCGCTCTGAATATATTGATGGCCTGCAGCAGCAAACCTCTGTTCGTAATCGACTAGTCTATGAACAAGCAGAATTAGAGAAGATGCAGGTACCTGAGAAGGACAATGTGACTGAACTCCAGGGTGAGAGTACGCGTCTTAAGTCAGAGATTACGGCTGTACAGGACAGATTAAGCACACTTGCCAAACAAAAAGATGACCTTGAACAAGCACTGGCGGAGCAGACCGAGCAGAGTGAGCAGCTACAAACTAGCCTGTTGCAACTGAACGGTGAGCAGACAAAATATAGCCAACTAAAGCAAAAGTATTTGGCAGAGCGTGATTCGTTGCAGCGAATGCAGGAACGCCACGACGGATACTATTTCGGCGTCAAAAATATCTTAAATCACCTCGAGTGGTTTCCCGGAATTATTGGTAGCTTTGGTGATTTAATCAGTTTTGACTATCAGTACCAAGATGCCTTAACGGCCGCTCTCGGCGGGAGTGTGCAACACTTGGTTGCAAAGGATCAGCGAGCTGCGAAGAACGCAATTAAGGAATTAAAAACCAGAAACTTTGGTCGTGCAACGTTTTTGCCACTGGATGTCCTGAGGTTCCGTTTACTGGCAGATACGACTAAGAAGACCTTGGCCCAGATTGCAGGCTTCATTGGTGTTGGTTCCGATCTGGTTGAGGCACCAATTGAAATTAAAAATGCAGTTGACTACTTGTTGGGGAATATCCTCGTAGTGGACAATATTGATACAGCCACGCGGGTTAGTCAAACGATGCATCAACGATACCGGATTGTGACATTGGATGGTGATATCTTAAGTCCAGGTGGATCCATGACTGGTGGAACCAAAGCGAAGGCCAACAATCCCCTGTTGGAGAATAAGGCTCGCGGACAGAAACTTGAGCAACAATTGGCTGAGATTCAGGCTAAGTTGACGCGAGTTAGCGCTCTGATTACGGGCACAAATACCAAAATAGCGCGGACGAGTACGCTAATTGAAGAACAGAAACAGAATATGGAAGTTCTGCGTGACCAGCAGAAGGAAGAACAATTCAAGCTGGAGCAACTAAATAATGATGCTGAGCGCTCCAATAAGATGCTATCCCTGGCCCAAAAACAGGCAGAGAACTTTGCACAGGCACTCGCCGAGCAACAGAGTAAAATCAAAGAGACTGTGGCGGCAGAGCATGAGGCAAATGAGGTTGTAGCAAAACTAAAGGATAAAATTGCTGTTCTTCAAGATAAGATTAAGAATTATGATGCGCAGTATGCGCAGATTCAGACACAGTTGAATAAGATTACGCCTGAAATCGCAATTTATCAGACCAAAGCAGAGAATTTACAGAGCCAAATTCATGATACAACAGCACAAACTAAAAAATCTCAGGAACAGTTGTATCATACAAACTACCGTCTTGACGAAGTAATTCGGAGTAAAGAGCTCAAACAAAATCAACATATTAACTATCAAGCCGATTATGAAAAAGAGCAGAAGACACAGGCTGCAATTCATGAGGAACTCACTAACTTGAGCGCGGAAAGTGGTAAGTTGGCGGAGCAGATTGCATTGCTCGAAGAATCTGCAAGTAGAAATTATGATTTACGCAAGAATGCGGCAAACGAACAAGAGCAAAATTCTGTTAAGCTAACGAAGCTTGATAGTCAACTGGACCAGAAATTAACGCTTTTGCGCGAGGAATACTCGATCAGTTATGAAGCCGCTAGTCAATTGGTCACTCCTGAAATGAAGGACGATAACGCTCGTGCCAAGCTGGAGAAAGACGTCAAGTTGCATAAGATGTCTCTGGCGGACATTGGCAATGTTAACCTGGACTCCATTGAGGAATACGAGACCGTGAAGAGTAGGTTCGATTTCCTGAGTTCACAGCAAGACGACTTACTTGATGCTAAGCATGATCTAGAAGAATCGATGTCGGAGCTCGATGATGAGGTTAAAACTAGATTTAAGCGGACATTCGAGCAGATAAATTCTGCATTTAGCGCCATTTTCCCTAAGATGTTTGGTGGCGGCCATGCTAAACTTGTCTTAACGGACCCAGATGACTTGCTAACTACTGGTCTAGAGATTGTGGCGCAGCCGCCCGGGAAGAAACTGCAGCAACTTAGTTTGCTCTCTGGTGGTGAACGGGCATTAACCGCGATTACTTTATTATTTGCGATTCTGAAGGTTAATCCCGTGCCTTTCTGTATTTTAGACGAGGTCGAGGCTTCATTAGATGAGGCAAACGTTATTCGGTTTGCCAAGTTTCTCCAGAATTATGATTTAACCACCCAATTTATTGTGATTACGCATAGGCAGGGTACGATGGAGCAGGCCAATCAACTATACGGTGTCGTAATGCAGGAATCGGGCGTATCGAAAGTTATTTCCGTATCACTTGATGAACTAAGAGAGGAGGAAGTTAGCTAATGGGACTTTTTGATCGCATTAAGAAGGCTTTAACTGGGGAAGATACCAGTACAAAAGAAGAACAAGAGACAGTAAATCCGGCCCAAACGGAGGTGGAATCTACGGATTCCAATGCGACAGTAGAGCCAGCAGGTGAAGCTGAAGTCGATAGTGATAAAACGGCGGTGAGCCATGAAACGGTTGTTCCGGTGGACAAGGAACCTGTTGAACAGCAGGAAGCTACGGTGGATACTGCAACCAAAGAGTCCGCTGAGCTAAAGGAAGAGGACACGGAACAACTTTATGAGCAGGGCCTACAGAAGACCAGCCAATCTTTTGGGGCAAGATTAAACGCGTTCTTTGCTAAGTTTAGATCTGTCGATGAGAATTTCTTTGAAGAGCTAGAAGAGGTCTTGATTGAATCAGATGTAGGTTACGAAACGGCAATGCAGCTTAGCGATTCGCTACGCACTGAGGTCAAGTTACGAAATGCCAAGTCGAAGAATGAATTACAGACGGCGATTGTTCAGAAGATGGTTGAGTTATATGAAGCTGGTGGTGCCGGCAAGAATGAAGAGTTACAGGTTACAGAAACCGGTTCAACGACAGTCTATCTATTTGTTGGGGTGAATGGCGCTGGTAAAACCACAACTGTTGGTAAACTGGCCGCTAAGCTCCACGGTGCCGGTAAATCCGTGCTTTTAGTCGCAGCAGACACATTCCGGGCGGGCGCAGTTGCTCAGCTAGTTGAATGGGGTAAACGTGTTGACGTACCAGTTGTGCGTGGAAAAGAGCAAGCGGATCCTGCAGCCGTAGTCTTTGATGGTGTACAGCGCGCAAAGGATGAAAACTTTGACTATGTGTTGATTGATACCGCTGGTAGACTACAGAACAAGGTTAACTTGATGAACGAGCTCGAGAAGATTGAACGGACTATCAAGAAGGTCTTACCAGATCAACCAACCGAGGTATTGCTAGTCGTCGATGGCTCAACCGGCCAGAATGCGTTGATTCAGGCGAAAGAATTCAATGAGACGACTAAGTTAACTGGTTTGGTCCTGACCAAGATTGATGGCTCGTCGAAGGGTGGCGTGGTTCTGGCCATTAGAAATGAGATGCAGCTTCCAGTTAAACTAGTTGGATTAGGCGAAAAGGTGACTGATTTAGCTGAGTTTGACGCTGAAAAATTCGCAATTGGCTTATTCCGTGGATTAATGTGACGACTTACTAAAAAAATTAAGAAATACCATAAGAACCAAAATAAAAAAGCGTTGAAATTAATTCAACGCTTTTTGTGTACTGTTGTTGCTGTACTAATACTGGTTAAGCCTTCTTGGCTGTCTTCTGAAAGCCTAAGGCAAATTGTAAGATAACCAGCACAACGTAGACACCGAGAATTGCTGCATAAGCTGAGATGTCCAGTTGCTTGCTTACGAACCAGTACCATTGCCAATCTGCATGTGTGTAAATCAAGAAGACTAGACCCGCGAGAATTAAGACAATGGCGTTGATAATTGCGAAGTACCACAAATTACCATTCTCGCCATTCTTGAGATAAATAACTGACCAGACAGCTGACCAAAGACCCCATAAAGCAAGGACTACGACAGCAATCCAATATAGAACTGTTGCAAACATAGTTAACCCTCCTAACTTGTTAAGTAAATTTTATCACAATGTTAGCGGTTTTACAGTATTTTTTATTAATTTGACGAATTGACATGTATTTCGTATTCTGTTGGTGGTGAGGAAAACTATGAAAATCGAAAAGAATGAAAGACTAACCCAATTGTTTGGGTTTTACGGTATACTATTAACTGATATTCAACAGCAATATTTTAGCGACTATTACTTTGCAGATTTATCACTTGCCGAGATTGCGGAGAACAGTTCGGTTTCACGTCAGGCAATCTTTGACAACTTGAAGCGAACCGTTAAGCTACTTGAAGATTACGAGGCGAAACTCAAGTTGGCCGCCCATTTTACACAAATCGATGAGGGCTTGGATGTGGTGCTAGCCAAACTAGAACAGCACGAGCTAGAATCTGCAACGACGGAAGTAAGAAAAATAAAAAAAATAATTGAGGAGAATTAACTTAAATTATGGCATTTGAAAATTTAAGTACGAGAATTCAAACTGCGCTGTCTGGCTTAAGAAGAAAAGGAAAGATTACCCAAGATGACGTCAACGAGGCAACGCGTGAGATCAGACTTGCACTGCTTGAAGCTGACGTTAACTTTAAAGTGGTCAAAGATTTCGTCAGTGCCGTTAAGACGCGCGCCCTAGGACAAGAGGTCATGGGCAGTTTGACGCCTGGTCAGCAAATCATCAAGATTGTTGACGAAGAGTTAACGAAGATGATGGGCGAGACGGCGGTTGGTTTGAACAAGTCGCCACATATTCCGACGATTATTATGATGGTTGGGCTACAGGGTACTGGTAAAACTACCACAGCTGGTAAACTGGCAAATCACCTAATGAAGACCGAACATGCGCGGCCACTTTTGATTGCTGCGGATATTTATCGTCCAGCTGCCGTCGATCAATTGAAAGTAATTGGTGAGCAGCTAAGCGTTCCGGTTTATGATGAAGGTACTAGTGCCACAGCCGAAACAATCGTTACGAATGGTCTGCAGGTGGCGGAACAGAATAAGAATGACTACGTGATCATTGATACAGCCGGACGCTTGGAAATTGACGAGCAGTTGATGACGGAGCTCAAAAACGTGAAGCAGATTGCACATCCCGACAACATTCTGCTTGTGATTGATGCGATGACTGGTCAGGTAGCAACACAAGTTGCAGAAGGCTTCGACCAGTCATTAGATGTGACCGGTGTTGTTTTAACCAAGCTTGATGGTGATACACGTGGTGGTGCTGCGCTTTCGATTAGAGCCGTTACTGGCAAACCAATTATCTTCACGGGTAAGGGCGAGAAACTCACGGACTTAGACAACTTCTATCCTGACAGAATGGCTAACCGAATCTTGGGTATGGGTGACATGCTCAGCTTGATCGAGAAGGCTCAATCGGACTATGATCAAGAGCAAGCAGAAAAAGTTGCCATGAAGATGCGTGAAAACACCTTTGATTTCAACGATTTTATTGATCAAATGGAGCAAGTTGAGAAGATGGGCCCGATGGACGAGATTATGAAGATGATCCCGGGTATGGCGAACAATCCAGCGCTTGCTAACGTGTCTATCGGGGAAAAAGATATTGCTCATTTGAAGGCAATTGTCTATTCGATGACACCAGCCGAACGGGAAGATCCAGATTTACTGAATCCATCTAGAAGAAGGAGAATTGCTGCCGGATCAGGCCGAAATGTGCAGGAAGTCAACCGCATGATTAAGCAATTCAAACAGTCGAAGGAAATGATGCAGAAGATGAGTAAGGGTAATTTCGGCGACATGAATCAGCTGATGGGCGGTGGTCTTGGCGGTAAAATTTCCAAGATGGCAATGAATCGTATGGCCAAGAAAGTCAAGAAGAACAAGAAGAAGCGCCTGAAGAATGTTAAACGTTTCAAGTCATAAACTTAGTAATATTAATCGCTGTTAAGTAAAAAACCTTTACAGGATATCCTAGATGTGTTATCCTGTAAAAGTTGAAAAATTTCAGGAGGATCTATTAATTATGGCAGTTAAAATTCGGATGCGTCGTATGGGTTCAAAGCGTAAGCCTTTCTACCGTTTAGTTGTTGCAGATTCACGTACACCGCGTGATGGCCGTTTCATTGAGGAAGTTGGCTACTACAACCCATTATCAAATCCTAAACAGATTAAGATTGAAGAAGAGCGTGTATTGGATTGGTTGAATAAAGGTGCACAACCTTCAGATACTGTGAGAAGTTTACTTTCAAATGCTGGTATCATGAAGAAATTCCATGAAGCAAAGTTAGCAGCACGGAACAAGTAAGCTAGATAAAAATAAAAATCCCAATTTACTTCGCAGCAGCGAGGCTGATTGGGATTTTTTTGTTTTGAATTATTGAGGTGAGCGGTCACGCTCGATTGTTTAAGTCCCTGATAATTTTTCGCTAAAACGTGGCATCTCGGTTGATATCTGATATCATATTAACAGCACGATTTGTGTCAAAAACTATTTCTATAGATAGTGTGAATAAATAACTTAATGAATGAGAGTAAATAAAAAGATGAGTAAATTAACTGTGGCAATTCTATTTGGTGGTGCATCTGAGGAACACGATGTTTCAATTAAATCAGCTAGAACAGTAGCGGAGAACATTGATACCAACAAGTACGAACCGATCTACATTGGTATCACAAGAGATGGCAGGTGGCTGCTAGCAGACAAACCAAATAATGAGTTTGACCATGAGAATGCTGTACCAGTTATTCTCGCACCTGATGAAAGTATTCACGGGCTAATCGCATTACACAAGGAGCAACATCAGATAATCAGAATTGATGCTGTGTTTGCGATGCTCCACGGTAAGACCGGTGAGGATGGCTCTATTCAAGGACTATTCGAATTAGCACGGATTCCGTACGTTGGCTGTGACATCGAGAGCTCCGTCCTCTGCCGGGACAAGACTCTGACCTACATGATGTCAAATCGCGCTGGACTTAAAACACCAACTCATTGGGCTTTAGAAGAAGGCGAACAAGTTGATTCAAGCAAATTTACTTATCCGGTGTTTGTTAAGCCTGCTCGTTCTGGATCGTCCTTTGGTGTGAACAAAGTCCATAACGAATCTGAGCTGCAAGCTGCAATTGATGATGCGAGAATCTATGACAATAAGGTGTTAATCGAGGAGGCTGTTCCTGGGGTTGAGATCGGTGTTTCAGTTCTTGGTAATGGGGCGGAACTCACAACTGGCGAGATTGACCAGATTAACCTAACCCACGGTTTCTTCAAAATTCACCAAGAGAAGAATCCAAATCGTAATTCAAATGATGCTACGATTGTCGTGCCTGCACCAATTTCACGGGAATTGAGTGACTCTATCAAGGAGACAGCAAAGAAGATTTATCGGAGTTTCGGCTGTGCGGGATTAGCCCGGATTGACATGTACTTACAAGAAGATGGCAGCTTAGTGATGAATGAAATCAACACGATGCCTGGTTTCACCTCGTACAGTCGTTATCCCGCAATGATGGCTGCTGCGGGGATGGAAATGACTGAGTTGCTTGATAAGTTAATCACACTTGCACTAGAACGCTAAAAGAGGACAAAATGAGCGAATTTTACGAGATAGGAAAAATTGTCAATACGCACGGATTACGCGGCGATGTCAAAGTGATTCCGAATACCGACTTCATTGAGGAGCGTTTTGCCCAGAAGGCTAAGGTGTTCATCAAGTTTCAGAACAACATGATTCCGGCCACGGTCAAAACCGTCAAGTCAGTTAAAAATTTCTTGCTGGTGACATTTTCCGAATTTGATGATATCAATCAGGTTGAGCAGTATAAGGGTTCTAACCTATATGTTTCCGATGCGCAACTGCATGATTTAACCGAAAATAGCTACTATTACCATGAAATTATCGGACTCAAGGTGATTGATGAGATAACTAAGCAGGTTTATGGTACCGTCAGTGAGATTCTTGCACCTGGAGCAAACGACGTTTGGGTCGTCGACGAGGGTAATGGCAAGTCGTTTATGCTTCCTTTCATCAAAGATGTCGTGAAGCGGGTCGATCTCGAGCAGCAAGTAGTTGAGGTCGAGCTAATGGAAGGATTACGCGATGAAGATTAATGTTCTAACCCTTTTTCCAGAGATGTTTACGGCCCTTGACTACTCCGTTGTTGGTAAGTCTCGGGAGAACGAAATCGTTAACTTAAATTTGATTAACTTTCGTGATTTTGCGAAGAACATCCATCACAGTGTAGATGATGCTCCTTATGGTGGCGGACCTGGCATGGTACTGCAGGTGCAACCAATAGCTGATGCCCTTGCATCAATTAAGCAGCCCGGGCGGGTAGTTATCACTGCCCCACAAGGTAAACCATTCAAGCAAGCAGTCGCTCGTGAGTGGTCAAAAGAGGACAATCTCACATTTTTATGTGGTCATTACGAAGGATTCGACCAACGGATCTACGACATGGCAACCGACGTGGTATCTATTGGGGACTTTGTGTTAACGGGTGGAGAACTACCTACCATGGCGATGATTGACGCCACTACCAGACTTTTACCAGGCGTATTGGGCAATGAAACCTCTGCTGACGATGAATCATTTAGCGATGGTTTGTTAGAGTATCCGCAGTATTCCCGGCCTGCTAACTATCATGGGCAAGAGGTGCCACCGGTCCTCATCAGTGGGGATCACGCGAAGATTGCTGCGTGGCGCGAACGCGAATCCTTGAAGCAGACGTTACTTCATCGTCCAGATCTGCTCGCACAAAAGCAACTTACACGTGCACAAGAAATTATCTTGAGTGACATTAAGATCGAGCTCGCAGACGAGCTAGCCTCGACGGACTGAGTTCGTCAAGTGGGAGCTAATTGCCCGCTGTGAACTTACTAGATATATTTGTATCGTGGGCAGGTCGTGTATGCTATAATCCGGCTATGTAAATAACTATATAAAATGATTGGATGAGTCTACATGAAGAAATATATTTTTCTGACGTTAGGGGCAATTACGTTTGTTATCGGTACCCTGGGGATTTTCCTCCCTGTACTCCCAACCACCGGTTTCTATTTGTTGACAGGTTTCTTCTGGATGCGCAGTTCTGACAAGATGTACAAGAAACTAACGAGTTTCAAGGGCTATCAAAAGTATGTCACACCTTTCCTCCAGAAGAAGATGACGCAAAAAGAACGACGACACATGTTTATCATGATGGGAATTGTCTTCTTAATTTCGGTCATCTTTGTTCCCTACTGGTGGATCAAAA
The DNA here is from genome assembly GCF_001936335.1 of Amylolactobacillus amylophilus DSM 20533 = JCM 1125. Taxonomy (GTDB): domain Bacteria; phylum Bacillota; class Bacilli; order Lactobacillales; family Lactobacillaceae; genus Amylolactobacillus; species Amylolactobacillus amylophilus. Next base: position 111,243 of record NZ_CP018888.1, on the reverse strand, counting down.
TAATTTTGGTTGTGACCTACGTTAGCTTGGTGATTGGCCTAAGCATTTATTTAAACAAGAAACCGATTAAGCAGCTGAAATCACCCACCACAAAGCAACCTAATCCGGAAATTAGGGTAAATAGCACGGTCATTAAATCGTTCGTGACAGACGATGAAATCTAGTGGCTTAATTTTATATAACCGTTATGATTGAGTCACGTTTATTCCATCAGTTATACTGAGTTTAGGAGGTATAGTAGATGAATAAATACGCGAAATTTGTCCTCATGATTGTCTTCTCAACGGTAGTAATGTTTGGCATGATGTATTTGAATGTCGCGTCAGTCGATCATGTATTCTTCAGCCAAACCCGATTGTTCATGGCACTCATGATGGGTGCCGTTATGGCCATTATTATGTTGCTCTTCATGCGTAAGATGTACCACAACAAGAAGGTCAATGGCATGATCTTTTTGACTAGCGTGGCGATCTTTTGTTTGTCACTCTTTATGGTCAGAAGTCAGACAGCGGTCGACGATGTGCGGTGGATGAAGGCGATGATTCCTCATCACTCGATTGCTGTATTAACAAGTGAGAATGCGCAATTGTCTAATCCCGAAGTAAAGGCTTTGGCCGAGAAAATCATTTCCGCCCAACAGGCAGAAATTTCTCAAATGAAGGAACTAATTGAAGAGCTCGAATCAGATAAAAGATAGTGTAATTGTGCGATATTTGGTCGATTGGAATTTTTCTTATTTACAACGACAACACATGATTGTATAATACTTAGATGTGACTTGGTCACTGATTATCAATATTCCGCTGACAACGAGTTGTGAATGAATGTTGTAGAAGGAGAATTGCAATGAACCTATTGATTAATGAATTGACTAAAAGTCAATTAAAGACCGACGTCCCAGACTTTCGTCCTGGTGATACTGTTCGAGTACACGTACGTGTTGTCGAAGGTACACGTGAACGGATCCAAATGTTTGAAGGCGTTGTGATCAAGAGAAAAGGTACTGGAATCAGCGCAACATACACTGTTCGCAAGATTAGTAGTGGTGTTGGTGTTGAACGTACTTTCCCAGTTCACACACCTCGTGTAGCTGAGATTGAAGTCGTTCGTCGTGGTGCTGTACGTCGTGCTAAACTTTACTACTTACGTAACCTTCATGGTAAGGCTGCTCGTATTAAAGAAGCTCGTAGAAAATAGTAGCTTTGTAAAATCCCCGGTTTCGGGGATTTTTTTGTAGGAACAAAAGAATGATATCGGGGAGATACGATGAAAACAAATAATGTTTGGCAAGAGCTCTATGATCAGGCTAGAGGTGTTCAAAATGGCCGTGATGTTTCACCATTCATCTACGCAGGTGGAGTCGGCGCTGCCATTATGACGGTTGATGTGCATGTCTACACGGGGGTGAGTATTGACACTGCCTGTAGCCTAGGAATGTGTGCTGAGCGAAATGCGATTGCTAACATGCTGACCCACGGCGAGAGTAAAATTGCGCGAGTTGTCGCAGTGATGCCAAACGGAAAGCCCGGTTCGCCCTGCGGAGCTTGTCGTGAATATTTGATGCAGTTGGACGAACATAGTAGTGAGATCGAAATACTTTTGGATATTGAGACCATGACGACGACCACTTTAGGCGAAATTGTACCCGCCTGGTGGGGCGAGGAGCGATTTCTAGAGAATAATTAATCTCGGCTAGCGCTTTCAGTTGATTATTGTAATTTATTTATAAATATTATATGGTGTGAATTAAAGAGGTACCTATTATTATTTATTCATAGAGAACGCAATTGGATGAGCGTGCAATGGACTCAAATGATATTGAGAAAGAGCGTGGTATCACCATCCTTGCAAAAAATACTGCCGTAGCTTATAACGGTACTCGTATCAACATTATGGATACACCAGGACACGCGGACTTTGGTGGTGAGGTTGAGCGGATCATGAAAATGGTTGATGGTGTAGTCCTTGTCGTGGATGCTTATGAAGGAACCATGCCACAGACTCGTTTCGTGTTGAAAAAAGCGCTTGAACAAAACTTGACACCTATCGTGGTTGTGAATAAGATTGACAAACCATCTACTCGTCCTGAAGAAGTAGTGGATGAAGTGCTTGAACTCTTCATCGAACTTGGGGCTGACGACGATCAATTGGAATTCCCAGTTGTCTATGCGTCAGCGATTAATGGTACTTCTTCTTTGTCTGACAATCCAGATGACCAAGAAGAAACTTGGTGAACAACTCACCATTTGCCGGTCGTGAAGGGAAATGGGTAACTTCACGTAAGATTGAAGGGCGTCTCTTGGATGAATTGCAAACAGACGTATCTCTTCGTGTTGACCCAACAAATTCACCAGATAAATGGACTGTTTCAGGTCGTGGTGAATTAATTGAACTTGCCTATCTTGATTGAAACCATGCGTCGTGAAGGCTATGAGCTTCAAGTATCACGTCCAGAAGTTATCATCAAGGAGATCGACGGCGTGAAGATGGAACCATTTGAGCGCGTGCAAATCGATACTCCTGAAGAATACCAAGGTTCTGTTATCCAATCCCTTTCTGAGCGTAAGGGTGATATGTTGCATATGGTTTCAACAGGTAATGGCCAAACACGACTTGTCTTCCTCGTACCTGCGCGTGGTTTGATTGGTTATTCTACAGAATTCCTTTCAATGACTCGTGGTTATGGTATCATGAACCATACTTTCGATCAGTATCTACCAGTTGTTCCTGGTGAAATTGGTGGTCGTCACCGTGGCGCCCTTGTCTCTATCGACCAAGGTAAGGCAACGACTTACTCTATCATGCGTATCGAAGAACGTGGTACAATCTTTATCAATCCAGGTACTGAAGTATACGAGGGAATGATTATCGGTGAAAACTCTCGTGAAAATGATTTGACTGTTAATATCACAACTGCTAAACAAATGACCAACGTTCGTTCAGCGACGAAAGACCAAACAGCGGTTATTAAGACACCACGTATCTTGACTCTTGAAGAATCACTTGAATTCTTGAATGATGACGAGTACATGGAAGTCACACCAGAATCCATTCGTCTTCCTAAGCAAGTCTTGAACAAGGCAGAGCGTGATAAGACTGCTAAAAAGAAAAAATTAGCGACTGAAGAAGGATAAGAAAAAGGAGAGGCATGTTTTATCTAATCTTAGCCATGTTGCTGGTGCTATTTTATATCTTTGCAGCACCAAACAATATTCGAGGAACCATTAATCTCATGGTTGCAGTATTTGTTTTGGTAGCACTTTTTATAGCCCTCTTATTAGTTTTTTTAAAGGTTTTAGAATTCTCTTCTCATGTCTGGGTTGCCATTATCATGTTCATGATTGCATTCTGGGCTATGTGGGATATTCATCATTTAGATAAACCAAATACCAAACGTTCATCAAGAACGAAGAGAGATACCTACTAAAATTTGTGAAAACGTGAATGCCTCCTTTAGGCCACCAGCTTAACTTGCTGGTGGTTTTTTGCATATTTAAAAAGCTAACAAGACTATTTATTACAAATTTATGCAAACGTATGCATAATATTATTTGTCAATAATGACACGAAAAATGGGTAATTTGCAAATTGTTACCGGTAACAATTTATTTTGAAAATAAATGAAAAAATACCAAGAAAACATGTAGATAAAAACCGTATTTATGAAAAAAATATAATATTTTAGGAGCTTGCTTTTTTATTTTTATATGATATAATGCAAACGATTGCACATTGTGTGCAGAATGATTTCAATTGGATGCTAACTGGCTTTATTCATGAAAGGAGAAATGGGCTTTTGAAATTAATAAAGAAATTAGTGACGGGGCTGATGATTCTTCTTGTAGCTCTTGGGAGTAGTCCGTTGGAGGTGTTTGCACTACCGAATAATGAGCTTACTGAGTGGCCAAGGGAAGCTACTAACGATGTTGCAAGGAACTTGCCAGAACCTCCAGCACCAATAGATACTGTTAACTTAAAACAAATGTTCAATTACCCTATACTGGATTATACTGGTCTGCCTGGTAACCCGGATTATAGGTGGAAAGAAACTTGGAGGCCTGATGAATTAAAAGTAATTAAAAGTCTTAAAGGATATGTGCCCGATGATGATAGCTCGGTTGCGGTCATCACTCGTGATGCACCGTGGCAAGCTGGGGTAATGTGGAGCCAAGAGTCCAATAAGATTAATCTCGCTGAGCCATTTCATATGATATCCTATGTCTATTTAGGGTCTAGGGGGCAAGCGGAAAAAAATGTTGATGGAAATAGGAGAGCCGGTGCTGACGGGATCACCTTTACCATTCACAATGATAATAAAACTCCAGTAGCTTCTACCTCTGGTAGCGATCATAATACAGGAGTTAATGCATACGGAGCTCTTGGGAATGGTCTAGGGGTATATGGTTCCAACTTTAGTGCCAATACAGCATCAACTTCAAATAACACGGCTGATATGAGGCAAGGTGTTACCAATGGTATCGCATTAGAATTTGATACTTTCTATAACCATAATAATACAACCCAGCATTCTGACAACGACTTATGGCAGTTTGTTAGAGACAAGGAACGTTCGAACCCTAACTTGGGGCATATAGGTATCAACTATCTGAATAATCTTCAAGATAATAAGGCGAACGAAGATACTCTTACGATAAATAAGTCTAAACAATTCAGTACGGATACTTATAATGATAATACGATGATTAAGCATAGTGACATGCTATCTGTTGGTTGGAATAGTAACGTTAAGAATTTGGATCCGACTTATGGTTGGCAGGTTGAGGGCGCAGAACAAAAATTAGCGGATGACAAGTGGCACCGTTTAGAAGTGGAGTGGGAGCCGAACACTACCACTAAGACGGAAGGGAAATTGACCTACAAAATTTACCGACAAGGTCACACAGGGAAGCGAAATATATCCAAGATATATGATACCTCTAAAGATGGGACAGATGTCCTTGAAAAGACAGTGACAGTTGATGTTGGAACTGTATTTCATGTTGATGATATATATAATACAGTGTATTGGGGATTCTCAGGTTCAACTGGTTATTATCAGAACAACCAAGCTATTCAGATGTTGCAACTACCTGTGAACTATTATACTGCAGAAATGAGTAAAGTTGATCAAGATGGAAATCCGGTTTCTGGTGCACGTTTCCAAATCGAAAAAAAGGATGAGAACGGTAACTGGATAGTACAAAAATTTTACAATCCTAAAACTTCTGGTTACGTGGATACCCTGGAGACCGGTTCAAAAGATATGGAAATATATGATGGGGTATTCCAAAGTCTTGGAAAGATTAAGTTGACTCAATTGACCTATGGAACGTATCGCTGGAAGGAAACCTCAGCGCCTGATGGCTACGAGATGAAACAGACATATTTTCCGGATGAAAAAGGGTTTGTTGTTAATTATGAGAATCATACAGTCACAACAGAAGCCGAAAACAAAAAGTTGTATCAACTGGAACTGACCAAAACAGATAGTGATACGAAGCAGCCTTTGAATGATGTGCCTTTTATTATATCAAAAACAGTAAAAACAGAAAATGAAAATGATAAGCAGTATTATTTGAAATTAAATGCTGACACTACGGGTTTTGAGTGGACAGAAGATAAAACAGTTGCAAAGCAGTTCTTGACTGGAAAGTCTTATTTGTTGGGACAAGATGGAACTGTTACTGAGCAAATTGGAGAGGCAGGTAAAATTATTGTCAAATATTTCCCTGATGCACCAAATCTTTCATGGAAAGAGGTTTCAGTACCTGCGGGATATGATTCTTCTGGTCCGCTGACAGGAGATTTCACACCAAGCACAAATGGATATGTTTACTCGGCAACTCAAACCAACAAACCTAAAGATTTTGTATTAACGCTTGAAAAGTTATCGTCTACCTTCCAAAAAACGCTACAAGGTGTGGAATTTAAACTATATGATAGTGATGATAGTGCAGGTGAGCCTGACTTTTCAACTCTGCCCCTGATAGATACCGTAACAACAGGTGATGACGGAAAAATTGTTTTGAATAACGGACAGATTAAAGCAGATAATACTTATTATCTAGTTGAAAGTCAGACAGTAGAGGGTTTCATTCAATTAAAAGGTTACTTTACCATCACAACCGATAAATTGAAAGGTTTCACAACAGTCACCTATACGAGGAAGGCTGAAACTGATGAAAGTCCTCCATTTAAGTTTACAAGCACATCTACTGACACATCCTATGCTGGTACCTTGGAAATCTACAATAAGAGGAAATCAACCCTACCAACAACCGGTGGAAATGGCATTTTAGGCTATGTTGGTATTGGCTTGACGATGGCCATCGTAGCTCTTCTATTTTTCATAGCGAGAAAACGTATCTTCAAATGTTTGATCATCCTTATAGTAGCGACATCTGGTCTAGCTGGTTTTGCAGGGGACACGCAAGTAGTGTCTGCTCAGGAACAGGAACAGGAGCAGGTACAACTTGAAGTAAATCGTCTGGTTTATCAGCCGAGTGATACGCAGTATAAGTCTGGAGTACCAGTTGCTGGTGCTAAACTTGAGGTTGTGGATGTGACCAAGAGCTTCTATGAACTCGTCAATCGTCAGAAATTAAGTCTGAAAGAGGCGCAGGAAGCAGTGAGTAAAAGCAACAAGATTGATGGACAATCGCTTGCTGTAGCAACTACGGATCAATCTGGTTTAGTTCGCTTCACGGTTCCGAAAACCAGTCAACAGCGCCCCGCGGTTTATCTCATACGGGAATTGGTTACACCTGTAGCAGTGACGAAGATGGAAAATATGGTGGTTGTTCTACCTATATTGGATGAAAGTGGTAATGAAAAGTCACTCATATCTTTGTTTCCAAAGTCACATGGAATATTTACTTTTGATAAAACAATTGACGAGAAACAGTCTAGTTATAGCTTTGGTAAGCCGATACCCTATCGCTTATCAACAATCATTCCGCAAGACATGACGAATTTATCGTCCTATGAGATAGAAGATGTCTACGATCAGGGCTTGCGATTTATTTCTGAAAGTTTGGAGATTTTTATTGACGGAGAAAAACAGTCAGATAGTATCAAAGCTGTAAGTCTGTCAGAAAATAAATTTAGAGTAGTGTTTGATGTAGCCAAATTGGCAGACTTTGGTGGGAAAAAACTTGAAGTAACCTATCAAATGGTTATTAAGGATACTGCGGCTATTGACCAAGATTTGGTCAATACGGCAACCCTTTATCCAGGAGATTTGACCCCGTTGGTCGATAGAGAAAATGTCCAAACAGGAGGTTTTCGATTCATCAAACGTGCAGCTGAGGGGAAACAAAATCCCTTAGCCAAGGCAACTTTTGTTATCAAAAATCCTACTGACGATACGGTCCTCACCTACAAGGAAGGAAAGTATCAATTCGAAAAGGTAGCTACAAATGCATCTGGGGTTGTTCGTTTAACTTCGGATGATGATGGCTATTTTGAGATAAGAGGATTGAGATATGGCGAGTATCTTGCCTGTGAGATACGAGCACCTTCTGGTTATGTCTTACAAGACAAACCAACTGCATTTACTGTTGGGGTTTCAACTTATTCCCAAGGTCCGGTCTTATCGATATTTAACGTCAAAAAACCGAAAATTCGATTGCCAGAAACGGGTACCGTTGTAACATCAACCGCATTTGTGGGATTGTTGATAATGGCTTCATCACTTGTGATGATTAGGAAAAGAAAAGATAACTAATTCGAGGAGAATAAAAATGAAGAAGATTAAAGTTTTGGCTTTACTAGCGACACTTTTTGTCGGTATCTTTAGCAATTTGTTTACCACAGTCGTATCGGCTGCGGATGATGAGAAAGTATCAATTACTTTACATAAAGTAAAAGACCATACAGATAAGATCACTAATACAGGTGATATTTTAGATGGTGAATATAACTTCCTACCAGGCATCACATTTGATGCTTATGATGTCACAGAAAAATATTATGCTGCTTATGATGCATCTGTCGAAACGAAATCTGCTTCAGAAGCTATCAAAGATGCGGTTACTGCAGTTCAAGGTAAAGCAGGTGATGCTCCATCAGGTAAGACTGCGGTAGATACTCAGACTACCGCCGCTGATGGTAGTGCAGCCTTTAGCTTAAGTGCTAAATCTGGTCCGACGACTGATAGGCGCGATGCAGTATACCTTTTTGTAGAACAAGCAAGTGATGGTGTTGACACTATCGCAGAAAACTTGGTTGTAAGCCTTCCAATCTACAAACAAGGGACAAATGATACTGTTCTTACAGATATCCACCTTTATCCAAAAAATACTACTAAAGATATTCCGTTTGACAAAGAAATTACAAGTCAAAAGAATGGTAAGAAACAAACTGATTTCTCAATTGGTCAAACTATCAACTATCAATTGAAAACAACCATTCCTGCTGATATTGCAGCAACAAAATTGAATAAAGATGGTGAAGCAAAAAAATTATATAATGTTTTCCAATTTGTAGATACTTTCAAGACTAATCAACTAACCTTTATTGAAAATACAAATTCATACTCAGTAAAAGTTTCAGATGGTACAACATTGACATCTGATGATTACAAAGTAACAGTAGCAAGAGATGCAGTTGCAGGCACAACAACTGTAACAACAGCTTTGACAGCAGCGGGTATTGAAAAATTAGCAACTCTTGCTAATAAAGAAATTTCATTTAACTACCAAATGAAGATCAACTCTCTTCAATATGTTGACACTGATATTGTCAATACAGCCCAAGCTATCTTTGGTAACGACGGTACAACAGGTGTGGGCAAATGGAATACAGACACTCCAACAGATTTCGAAACTGTAAAAACTGGTGGTTACAAATTTGTCAAAGTTGATGTGAATAATAATAACAAAAAACTTGATGGTGCAGAGTTCGTTGTTCGTAAATCTAAAGCAGCAGATGCAGAATACTTCGTTGCAACAGCAGACGATGGTGTTTGGACAACTGATAAATCTAAAGCAACTGTTTATAGTACTACTAAAGATGGTATTGTAGATGTAAAAGGTCTTGAATATGGTACCTACCAACTTCAAGAAACAAACGCTCCAAAAGGCTATGCATTACCAACTGGTGAAGCGGCTTACACTGAATTTGTTGTAGAAGAAAATTCTTATACAACAACTTCTACTAAACCTGTCAATATCTTCAACACACCTAAAGGTTTCCTTCCTTCAACTGGTGGTAAAGGTATCATCCTCTTTGTAGCTCTTGGTGTTGCCATGGTTGGTCTTGCAGGTGTTTACTTTACATCTCGTCGTAAAAATGACTAATAATAATTAAATGAATAGGAAGGTGAGAACATGGCTCGCACCAGACAAAACGGCAAGCGAAAAATAATTGATACAATTATGGTATTGATTTTGGTTGCTGGTCTAGGCGTTCTCTCCTACCCATTTGTTCGGAACTCTTTAAATGACCTGATCAATCAACAGTTGATTAGTCATTATCAGGCAGAATCTAATCAAAAAAGTAAAGAAGAGTACCAACAACAACTTGAAAAAATGAAGGAGATGAATAGGCAGTTTGCCTATCAAAATATTTCTCCAGGCTTTGATCCATTTTCGGAAGAAGCCAAGAAAATTGAGCAGACAAAGGTTATCTATGAAGATCATATCATCGGAGTAATTTCTATTCCTAAGATAGCGGTGCGCTTGCCTATTTTTGACCAGACGACAGAAGCTTTCCTTGCAAAGGGAGCTGCTTATCTAGAGGGGACATCATTTCCGATTGGAGGGGAGTCTACTCACTCTGTGATTTCTGGTCACCGTGGTCTGACGGAGGCAAAACTCTTTACAGATTTACCAGAATTGGTAAAGGGGGATCACTTTTATATTGAGCTTGGGGAAGCTAAGATACATGCATACCAAGTGGATGATATCAAAGTGGTAGAACCGACAGATGTTAGTAGTTTGCAGATTGAGAAAGGGAAGGATTACATTACCCTTATCACCTGTACACCTTATATGATTAACAGTCATCGCCTGCTCGTTCGTGGTCACCGGGTTCCTTATGTTCCAAAATTAATGGAAAGTGAAGTGAAGGAAGCAAAAGTTGACTACTACACCTTTATGCCGATAGTGATACTAGGATTGGTATTGTTCCTTATCCTCATAGTCATATTTAGAAAATTTAGAAGAAGCGGTAAATCTTCTCCTACACGTTCATAGTCCAAGACGGCGGACTCAAATTTTTTTAATGACGAGAATGGATGATGACTTCGCTTTGAGATAGGAATTCATTTCGATTGCTTGTCTCGGTATACTTAATTTATTCTAAGAAAATCCCATAAAATAAAGTGGCTGTTCCGATAATGATAAATCGGTCCACTTTATTTTTTTGAGTTAAAATGAAAACGGTTGCACAATTTCATTTGGTTTTAGGAAGACTGTAAAGTGCTTCCTAATTGTTGGAGATAAAAGAATGTTTAAAAAGGTGATGAATGAAAAAGAAACAGTTTGCAAGTAAAGTAACAAGGCTAACCATGTCAATGGTGCTTGGGGCGAGTACTATCGTTCCAAACATGCTTCCCTTGTTTTCACAGACCGTCTTTGCAAATACTCAAAATACAGGTATTTTGTCAGCGAAAGATCGGGGGATTCTCTATGCCAATTCACGGACGGATTTTCGAGATGAAACCATCTATTTTTTGATTACAACTCGTTTTTATGATGGTGACTCAAGCAATAATGCCCGCACGTCTGAAGACAAGAAGGCCAATAATCCTGAAAGTGATCCATCCTGGCGTGGTGACTTTGCCGGCTTAATTGAACAGTTAGTCTACATTAAAGCATTGGGATTCACGGCTATTTGGATTACTCCTGTTGTCCAAAACAATTCTGGCTATGACTATCATGGTTACCATGCTTCTAATTTTAATGCAGTGGACTATCGGTACGAATGAAATGGGGTTGATTATCAAACTCTGATTGATGCCGTGCATGCCAAGGGGATGAAAATTATACAGGACGTAGTTTTCAACCACACTTCCAATTTTGGTGAAGAAGGCCTGAACGAACTGGGTGGATCAGTTGGTGCGCTCAAGGCAATGGGAGCACTTAATATTGGTCTAACAGAAGATGAACTTCAACCACTTGTTTCCTCGTGGCGTGAATCGAATCCCGCAATCATCAACCTTTGGTGGGACGTTGATAAAGCAGTGAAGGATTGCATCAAACAACGAAGTAAAACCGCAACTCATGACATCAAATTTGAATACAAATCGGGATTTTTATTCATCCACTTACTGTCGGGAAGAAAGCTTGCCTATGTCAAACCTGCGATTGGTGAGAATCGCTTCGGAGGGGAGTCAGTTACCTATGAAGGTGTAGGAGCTACCAAGAAGTGGGAACGGCTTGAGAGCTCTGGTCCGAAATTTGTTGAGAATATCGTCCAAGCAGTGGCACGTGACATCCTTTGCTTTTCGATGAGTAACTTACGACTCAAGCAATTAATCTTTACATGAAAATGGAAGGGGCTAGAGCTAACTTATTTGGAAAAGATTCATCTATATTTTCAGCGCATATGCTTCGTCATAGTCACATCACTCAGATGGCAGCACTAGGTGTGCCACAAAAAGCATTGATGGAGAGAGTCGGACATAGTGATTCACGTATTACGAATAATATTTACACGCACGTATTACCGGAATCACGCCAAGAAATGAATCTAAAACTGAATAATATTGTTATTTAATTTAGCACCAAATTAGCACCATAGAACGTAAAAATTAGCACCAAAAAAGTATACAAAACGAGGGAAATACGGGGAAGTATGAGGAAGTTATATATTCTTATTATCAGTCTAAAGCCAATATTTATAAGGGTTTGGGGAATAGTGAGGAAGAGTAGTGAAAGAGTGAAAATTTTATGGCCAGATTAGTAATTTGCTGGTGCACTCTGTAAATTATTAAAACTTAGCAAATCAATAGGTTATACAGTCAGTTCCAGCTAAGGATAATTTCTAAACAGGAAATTTTAGAATGAATCAGTTCCATGTTACAGTAGTAGTGTAACCGAATACATTATTTTCTGGAAAAGAGGAACAATATGGCAAACTATGATTTCCCGAACACCAAAGAGCAACTGAATCAATTGATTGCGGATATCAGTCAGTTGGGTGTGGTGGTTCAACAGACTCACTGGTATATGCGCGGTGAGAACTTCTTCAGATTACATCCGCTCATGGATGAATATGGTGCGCAACTTGATCAACAAAAAGACGAGATTGCAGAACGGTTAATTGCATTGAACGGTAGTCCTTTTGCGACGACTCACGAGTTCATTGAGAATACTGGTATTCCAGATGAGGAGCTCCAGTTCGATGAATTAAGTATGCAGGAGCTGATGCAACGCCTCGTTGATCAATTCAAATATCTGCGTGACCAATTTCAGAAGGGGATTGAGATCACCGACGAGGAAAAGGATTTTCCGACTCAGGACATGCTAAATGGATTCAAGAGTGAGACCGATAAGATCATCTGGATGATTAATGCATACTTGGGTCAAGCTCCGCTTGATTAAAGATCGTGCAAAACAAAAAAGACAGCCAACCGGCTGTCTTTTACTTTACATTAATCATGTAATACTCTATATTAGATAATCGATTGTCTGTAGAGGGAGACAAGTTTCCCCAGTATCTGAACGGAATCCAAGATGATAGGGTCCATATAATCATTCTCTGGTTGTAGTCTATAATGACCGTTCTCCTTGTAGAAGCGTTTGATGGTAGCTTCGTCCTCGTCGGTCATTGCGACAACTACATCACCGTTATTTGCGCTAGATTGTTTCTTTACAATTACGTTGTCACCATCAAGAATACCCATGTTAATCATACTTTCACCGTGCACAGTAAGCATGAAGTACTCGTCATCCGAATTTTCAAGTTCAGGTGGTACAGGGAAGTAGTCTGTAATATCTTCAACGGCTAGAATTGGCTGGCCCGCAGTTACGACACCGATCATCGGAATCGATTTCTGCTTCGCACCAATTAATTCACGTCCTAAATCAGTGACCTCAATTGCCCGTGGCTTTGTGGCATCCTTGACTAGATAGCCCTTGCGCTCTAGTCGTTCAAGGTGACCATGGACGGTCGAAGTAGAAGAAAGTCCAACTGATTGACCGATTTCTCGGACGGTTGGTGGAAACCCGCGATCCTCAACTGCCTCGTAGATGAATCTTAATATTTCAATTTGTTTGTTCTCGTGGACTTTTGTCATGGCTAAACTCCGTATTTTTCGTTAAGATAAGGGTATCACAAATTTTTGTCATAGGCAAACAAATGTTCTAGATTGGGGTTTTACAATGAATAAGGAAGAAAAAGCCAAGTTAGTGCAGAGAATTAATGAGCTAGCGGCGAAGAAAAAGGCTGGCGAATTAACCGCTGCAGAGGTCGAGGAAAGAAAGGAATTACACCAGATTTTCCTGAAGGATTTCCGCGCCGGATTCAGGCAAACAGTTGAAAACATCAAACTGGTCGATGAGCACGGTAACGATGTTACATCCGAAAAAGCAAAGGCCGCACAAAGAGAAAAAGGATTAAGACAAGATTAGACTTTCAATGAGAGCTAATATTGTGTAAACTAATAATGTTGAAATTTTGGGAGGATAAATAAGTATATGAACACAGGTATCTGGATATTAATCGTAGTAATTGGAATACTAGGTGGCGCCACTGGTGGCTTCTTCCTAGCGAGAAACTATATGAAGAAGTATTTTGAAAAGAATCCACCAATCAATGAGGAAATGATTAGTGCAATGATGAGTCAAATGGGTCAGAAGCCTTCTGCAAAGAAGCTTAACCAAATGATGGCCAGCATGAAGGCACAAAGCAAATCTTCTAAGAAATAGTTGACTGAGGCGGGTATTTACCTGCCTTTTTCATATTCATTCGAGGTTTAAGATGGGAATATTTAAGAAACTCGGCTGGTACTTCAAAGCCGAAAGAAAACGTTATACATTGGGAATCGGTTTTTTGATTCTGACAGCAATTATCAATTTGATCCCACCTAGAATCTTAGGTATGATGGCTGACCAAATTGATACGGGCTCAATTACTTGGGAGAGATTTTTCACGTTAATCGGCGCGATTTTAAGTGCAGCAATTCTGCTGTACCTATTTCGCTATTTGTGGCGCACCCAAATTTGGGGTGGCGCGGCCAAGCTTGAATGGACAATGCGTTCGAAGTTATTCTGGCATTTCATGCAGATGGATGAGACGTTCTATCAGAAGCATCGTACTGGTGATTTAATGGCACACGCCACAAACGACCTGAGTGCGATTCAGCAAGTCGCAGGGGCTGGGGTTTTGACACTGGTTGACTCAATTGTTACTGGTGGCTCGACCATTATCGCTATGATGATTTTTGTAGACTGGCGTTTGACCCTGGTTGCCATGATTCCGATGCCGTTCTTAGCCGTAATGGCTCGTGTGTTAGGTACGAAACTGCACGATGCATTCGGCCACTCACAGGCGGCGTTCTCTAAGCTGAATAATAAGACACAGGAGAGTATCTCTGGTGTGAAGGTCATCAAGACTTTCGGCCAAGAGAAGGAAGACACTGCGGAATTTGACCAGATGGTTGACAAGACCATCCAAATCAACAAGCGGGTCTTCAAGCTCGATTCTATGTTCGACCCTTTAACGACACTGATCATTGGTGCAACTTACGTGATTACCATTATTTATGGCGGGATGCTGGTTGCAAACAAGACAATTACAATTGGTCAGTTGATTTCGTTTATCTCATATATCTCAGCCATGGTTTGGCCGATGTTTGCAATCGGGCGCTTGTTCAATGTCTTGGAGCGTGGTAGTGCGAGCTATGATCGGGTGATGGAACTCATGAACGAGCAATCACTGATTAAGGAGGTCAACGAGCAGCCAAGTAAGCTGGCCACTGGTGATTTGACCTATGAGGTTGAACGTTTTGCTTATCCAGACGAGCCAGAACACACGACACTTTCAAACATCAACTTTACGTTGCCGATGGGTAAGACGCTTGGGTTGGTAGGTCGTGTTGGTGCAGGTAAGTCGACGATTATCAAGCTGCTGATGCGGGAGTTTGATAACTACACTGGTTCAATCAAAATCGGCGAGAAGAACATCAAGGATATCCCACTGGATGACTTGTTACATGCGATTGGCTATGTGCCACAGAACAACTTTTTGTTCTCAACTAGCATTCGTGATAATATTCGGTTTGCAAATATCGATGCCGAGCAGTCGCAAGTGGAGGCCGCAGCCAAGAAAAGCGCGCTCCATGATGATATCTTGCAGTTCCCGAGAAACTACAATACCTTGGTTGGGGAGAACGGGGTGTCGTTATCTGGTGGTCAAAAGCAGCGTCTAGCAATTGCTCGTGCACTTTTGAAAGACCCGGAGATCCTCATTTTGGATGATGCGCTGAGCGCGGTCGATGCCAAAACAGAAGAGACCATTCTGGGCCACCTGAAGGAAGATAGAAAAGATGCTACCACGATTATCTCTGCCCACAGGCTCACTTCTGTGATGCATGCTGACGAAATACTGGTAATCAACGATGGCCGGATAGTTGAGCAAGGCACGCATGAATCACTGTTAGCTTCACGTGGTTGGTACTATGAGATGTGGGAGAAACAACAATTAGAAGTCAAGGTAGGAGGTGAGATTGATGGATGATGAAGAACAATACCGGTCAATCTGGTCGAAGAATATTCCGGCAAAAGAACAATTCAAGATCATGAAGCGCTTGTTCACTTTCGTTAAACCGTTCAAGTGGACATTTATTATTGCGGTTGTGGGGGCATTCTTGGTGAGTGTCATCAACATGTTATTACCACGGTTACTCCAATACTTCATGGATAATTTCCTCACTAAACAGACCGCGACAGTGCAGATTATCCTGGGCTTTGCGGCCATTTATGCTATTGGAAGTATCCTGAAGGCCATTTTGCAATATATCTATTACTTTATGTATTCGATGGGCAGCGAACGTGCCTTAGAGGATGTGAGACGGACCATCTTTCGGAAGCTGCACAACCTCGGGATGCGTTACTTTGATCAGACACCTGCCGGCTCGATTGTTTCTCGTGTGACGAACGATACGAGTACGTTGGCGGACTTTTGGAACGTGTTTGCAACGTTGATTATCGCGCTATTCTCGATGATTACTGCACTAGTGGCCATGTGGACCACGAATCATACGGCCACCTTCATCGTTATGGCCTTTATTCCGATACTACTATTCTTTGTCTGGCTTTACACACACTTTAGTTCAAAGCTCTACCGGAGATTTCGTGAGAAGTTGAGTCAGATTAACGTTAAGTTAAACGAA
Source organism: Amylolactobacillus amylophilus DSM 20533 = JCM 1125 (assembly GCF_001936335.1). Classification (GTDB taxonomy): domain Bacteria; phylum Bacillota; class Bacilli; order Lactobacillales; family Lactobacillaceae; genus Amylolactobacillus; species Amylolactobacillus amylophilus. The sequence continues at coordinate 94,904 of NZ_CP018888.1, read as the reverse complement.
TCAATCGAAGGTATCACGGTCATCCAGCAATTCCGCCAGGAGAAACGGATTGACGGCGAATTTGAACAGACCAATAAGGAACAGTTGGATACAAGAAATGCGATGATTAGGATGAACTCATTCCTGCTATCACCGATCACATCTTTGCTCTATTCTGTTGCCTTAACCTTTGTTTTGTTATACTTCGGCTTCCCGCTGCACGAGACATTCGTGCCAGCCGGTGTTGTCTACGCATTCGCTAACTACACCTCGAACTTCTTCAACCCAATGGCTGATTTAATGGATTCGTTGACGTTCTTTCAGGATGGTGTCGTCGCTGGTAGTCGTATCTTTAGAATTCTCGATAACGACGAGTTGGCCCCTGCCCAGGAGAACAACCCAGTCGCTAAAATTACTGAGGGCAGAATTGAATTTAAACATGTCAACTTTTCATATGACGGTAAAAACCCAATTTTGAATGATGTGAGTTTCACTGTTGAACCTGGGCAGACGCTTGGTATCGTCGGCCATACCGGTAGTGGTAAAAGTTCAATTATTAACGTGATGATGCGGTTCTACGAATACTATGAGGGTGAAATTCTAATTGATGGGTACAATATCAAGGAATTCACAAAAGACGAGTTACGTGCGAAACTTGGCCTTGTACTACAGGACCCATTTATGTTCTACGGTGATGTTAGCTCGAACATTCGCTTGTTCAACGACAAGATAACTGATGAGCAGGTGCGAGCGGCCGCGGAATTCGTGCAGGCAGACCGCTTCATCGATAAGCTGCCAAAGAAGTACCACGCACGGGTTATTGAGGGTGGAGCACAGTTCTCCGGTGGTCAGCGACAACTACTTTCTTTTGCGAGAACAGTAGTCACTAATCCGAAGATCCTGGTGCTCGATGAGGCAACGGCGAATATCGACACAGAAACTGAGAGTTTGATACAAGATGGCTTGAAGAAAATCAGAAATGGCCGAACGACATTGGCGATTGCTCATAGATTATCGACCATTGCTGATGCAAATCAGATTATCGTGTTAGATCAGGGTCGAATCGTCGAGTCTGGCACACATGATGAATTACTGGCGCAGAAGGGCTATTATTATGATCTCTACACGCTCCAACAGACGCAAGTCTAATGAATATTTTGACAAAAGATAAGTGGTCAACCCGAATTTTGAAATGAGGCATGATGACCACATGAAAAATCGCCCAGATTAATTTCTGGGCGATTTTACTATTTAGAGATGTATTTGAATGAGGGATCTAGTTCCTGGTCTATTTTGGCCCAAGCCTGCTCAAGTTCGGTGAAGAGAGCGGGGGCTGTCTCATCGTTGACCTTCGTCTTCCGGTCAATCTCAATTGGTTCACCAAAAGTGATTTTGAGTGGCTGGCGCCTAAGCAGACCCTTGAAACTGAGCGGACCTTGGTAGACTGCCGGCAACAGTGGTACCTTTGCTAACTTTGCGATCACAAAGGCGCCTGACTTTAACTCGCTGGAATGTCGGGTGCCTGAAGGAAAGATGATTAAGCTCAGTTGATCGTCTTTTAGACCGCGAACCGGAATCTTGATGGCCGAAGGACCAGGATTATCGCGGTCAACTTCAAATGCATGTGCGTGCAACAGAATGAAACGCAGAATGGGGTTTTTAAACAATTCTTTTTTAGCCATGAACATGAATTCGTCTGGACTTGCTGCTAGGGCGAACAGAATGGGCTCCCACCATGTTCGGTGCGGCGCAACCAGGATGTAGTTTCCGTTCGGAATGCGCTCCTTATTGTAGACGTGCAAGTGCCCGTTTAGAGCCCAGACAACGAAGCGGGCAACGGGACGGATAAATTTATAGAACATTTTTTCACCTAATTTCTAACTATGTTATTATAGCAGAGATAAAAAGATAGCAAAATCTTTAAGTGCCAATCTGACTAGAAACAGGAAAATTCATGCAGGTTAAACTCAACTCAGACGAACGAGTCGACTACATTCTGAAGGACAGAATTCAAATTATTCAGACAAATGACAGCTTTGCTTTCTCGCTTGATACATTGCTGCTCGGCCATTTTGCTGCCGAATTCATTCATGATAACCACAAAGTAGCGGATCTCTGTGCGGGCAACGGAGCCGCGAGCCTCTTCTTGGCTGCACAAAATAAGGCCAAGTACGATCTCGTTGAAATCCAGCCGAAGATGGCCGATATTGCTCGACGTTCCATTCTGTTGAATGACTTGGAGGACCATTTGCTGGTGCACGAGGCTGATGTGAACGATGCATTCAGCTTCCTGGCAAAGGATACATACGACGTCGTAGTCTGTAATCCGCCGTATTTCAAAGTGCCAGCTGGCCACACCGTGAACCCAGATGAGGCAAAAGCGATTGCCCGGCATGAAATCAAAATCAATCTGGAGCAGGTGATTCAAACGGCAAGTGGCTTACTGAAGACACGCGGCAAGTTCTTTATGGTCCACCGCCCAGAACGACTAAACGAGATTATCCTTGGAATGCAGAAATACAATCTCACAATCAAGTATATTCAGCCGTTTATCCCAAAGACCGGTAAGGACACTAACCTGATCGTACTCCAGGCCACTAAGAACTCAAATCCTGAGGGCCTAATCCTGAAGAACGATATCATCGTGCACAATGAGAATGATGAATATACAAAAGAAATCTGGGACATGATTGATGGCGAGTGAGAAATATTATTTCTATGTACTTCAATGTGCTGATCTGACATTTTATGGTGGTTTTACAAACGATGTGGCTGCACGTGTCGTCACCCACAATGCCGGTAAGGGTGCAAAGTACACTAAGACACGTCGGCCCGTCAAATTACTCTACTCTGAGGAGTTCGCCGATAAGTCAACAGCACTAAAAAGAGAGTACTGGTTTAAGCATCATTCAAGGGCGTTCAAAGAACAATTTTTGACCGAACAGGGTGTTAAATTTCGCCAGTTCAATCCAACTCAAAAATATCCGAAAAGATGACTAAATTGCTTGCTTTTGGTCGCAGAATTCATTATCATGTAACAGTGCGCTTTAGGCACAAATCCACATTAGGTGTGATTAGAGGCGTGGTGCTCCACTGGAGTGCGGCTCTATGTCGACCATCTAAGAGGAACAAAACTATAGGAGGACATACAATATGTCAGTTATTAGCATGAAACAATTATTAGAGGCTGGTGTCCACTTCGGTCACCAAACTCGTCGTTGGAACCCTAAGATGAAGCCATACATCTTCACTGAAAGAAATGGCATTTACATCATCGACTTACAAAAGACAGTACGGATGGCTGAAGATGCCTACAACTATGTCAAGGCCGTTTCTGAAGACGGTGGCGTATTCCTTTTTGTTGGTACTAAGAAACAAGCTCAAGAAGCTATCGCTGAAGAAGCAACACGTGCTGGTCAATACTACATCAACCAACGCTGGTTGGGTGGTACTTTGACTAACTGGAATACTATCCAAAGTCGGATCAAGCGTTTGAAGGAATTGAAGACGATGGCTGAAGATGGTACTTTCGACGTATTACCAAAGAAGGAAGTTGCACTTCTTACTAAGCAACAAGAGAAGCTTGAAAGATTCCTTGGTGGTATCGCTGATATGCCAAGAATTCCAGATGTAATCTTCATCGTTGATCCTAAGAAGGAAAGAATCGCTGTTCAAGAAGCACGTAAGTTGAATATTCCGATTGTTGCCATGGTGGATACTAACAGCGATCCAGATGAAATCGACGTTATTATCCCATCAAACGATGACGCTATCCGTGCCGTACGTTTGATCACTGCTGCAATGGCAGACGCTGTTATTGAAGGTAAGCAAGGTGAAAGCCAAGCTGATGCCCCTGTTCAACAAGAAGCTGCAGAATCAACTGACGAAAAGTCAATTGAAGACGTTGTTGCTGAATCAGAAGACAAATAATTAGACGCTTTTATAAGCGAACTATTTCCTAAAATAATTTAACGATGGAGGTACAATGACTATGGCAATTACAGCCGCTCAAGTTAAAGAATTGCGTGAAAAAACAGGTGCTGGCATGATGGATGCTAAGAAGGCACTAGTTGAAACTGACGGTGACATGGAAAAGGCCGTTGACGTTTTACGTGAAAAAGGTGTAGCTAAGGCTGCTAAGAAGAGCGATCGTATCGCTGCTGAAGGTTTAGCTGAAGTGCTTGTTGATGGTAACAAAGCTATCTTAGTTGAAATGAACTCAGAAACTGACTTCGTTGCAACTAACGACAAGTTCACTACTTTGATGGACCAAGTTGCTACTGCAATTTTGGCCAACGAACCAGCTGACCTTGAAGCCGCACTTGCTTTACCATTAGGTGACAGCACTGTTGCTGACGAAATCACTAACCTTACAGCCGTAATCGGTGAGAAGATTACCTTGCGCCGGTTCGAAATCGTGAAGAAGGGTGACGATGACCACTTTGGTAGTTACAAGCACAATGGTGGTGCCATTGTTTCTCTCGTAACTCTCCATGGTGCAGACGATGAGACTGCACGTGACGTTGCTATGCACGTTGCTGCAATTAATCCTAAGTACACTACAAGAGAAGACGTTCCTGCTGATGTATTGGCACACGAAACTGAAGTAGTTACTGAGGAGACTAAGAACGAAGGCAAGCCTGAAAACATCATTCCTAGAATCGTTGAAGGTCGGATTAACAAGTTCTTGTCAGAAATTAGTTTAGTTGACCAAGAATTTGTTAAGGATCCAGATTTGACTGTTGGTAAGTTCGTCGAGCAAAAGAATGGTTCAGTTGCTAGCTTCGTACGTTTCGAAGTTGGTGAAGGTATCGAGAAAAAAGAAGATAACTTTGCTGAAGAAGTTATGAGCCAAATCAAGAACTAATTAAACATTGAATTCAAAGATGCTCCGTAGCGGAATGCTGCGGAGTATTTTTTTGTCTAAATTTGAATTAACTTGATTATTTGGGATAGAATGCCATACTTTATAATTAATATATGTTTAAAAATTTTATTTCGGAAAACTAATAGGGGATATTATTGTGTCTAAAAAGTTCGTGGAGTTAACAAAATATATTAATCCACTAATAAAAGAGTTTTACTTATCTGAAAACAAAGAGTATGTAAGTAATAGTGAAATCATTCTCGATTTTACAAGTTCCGCAATGTACAAGTTGGCTCAAGGTATGGTGAAAAATATTCAATGGTTGGATACGCAAAGCGTGCACAAAATATATTTGAAAGTGGTAATCCAGATTACGAAGTTGAAATCAGAAGCCAGATAATGCACCAACTTAATAAAAACCAACAGATGATTCATTCACTAAAGCGCTCTAGTTAGCAAAATCTGAATTCTAGACTTCATGCAACCTGAAGTCTTTTTATTTTGTCCTTGTTACAATCACATCTAATGGTAAAATTGCATTAAGGTAATTTTGAGTAATTACAAATTAATTCAACAACTTCAGCAAAGAATCGGAGAGTTTAAATGGATTATGAAAAGGTGATTTTGGATTTAATTGAATTTAGAAATAGTCGAAACTGGCAAAAATATCATAATTTAAAGAGTCTTGCTATCTCATTGAACATTGAAGCTAGTGAAGTGTTAGAACATTTTCAATGGAGTGAAGATCCAACTGAATCTGACAATAAGAAAGATAGCCTTGAGATGGAGCTCGCTGACGTTTTAACTTACACATTCTATATGTGTGAGAAGCTTGGCGTTAATCCAATGGATTTAGTTGAGAAGAAACTAAATATGAATAAGAATCGCAAATGGAAATTTTCTGAGCCGGAAAAACAAGATGAATAAAGAAAACAAGAGTAAATTAAATTTCGAACCAGTTATAAAGGAAGTTGAATACGATAGTAGAAAATTGACTGTTTTAAAACAAAGTTTGCATAAGTCTAAGGATAAGAATCATAAGTATCTATTTGAGTATCCAACTGTTTACATCATTAATTCAACTGATAAAAAATCAAAAAATTATGATGTATATATCGGTGAAACCAATAATATTGAACGAAGAACAGTTGAGCATTTAACCAATGATACTAGAGACGAAACAGATCAACGTTGGAATAGATTGTCCAAATCAAATAGTTCAAAAATGCTTGTTATTGGAGATCCGATTTTCAATAAATCACTAACACTCGATATAGAAAATAAGCTTATGTTATATATGTCTGCGATTGAACATGTAAATCAAGTATTCAACAGACGAACAAATGAACAGTCAGCATACTACACCTCTGAGTTTTTAGATAATGTATTTTCCGAAATCTGGCTAAAGTTAAATGAAATCAATAAAACTCTATTTCCAATTGAACAGGTTGTGCGAGATTCAGCGATGTTCAAGGCATCACCTTTCCATAAACTGGATAAAGACCAGACAAACTTAAAAAATTCAGTTTATCTCAAGTTAATTGAAATATTCTCAAGGGATGAAGATAATCAGCTTATTGTTATTAGTGGGGATGCAGGCACTGGAAAGACAGTTCTATTGAGCAGTCTGTTTTATGATTTATCTATGGATGCCAAGGACCCAGAATCTGTCATATTTGGTAATAAGAACAACTACTTACTTGTTAATCACGATGAACAGGTTAAAGTTTATGACGAAATAATGACGAAGCTCGGTTTGCATAGTAAGAACCATCCTGTTGTAATGAAGCCAACAAGCTTCATCAACAATAAAGATATTGAAAAAGCAGATGTTGTTTTAATTGATGAGGCACACCTATTATGGACACAAGGTAAACAGAGTTATCAAGGTAAGGATCAACTGGCAGATATTCGAAAAAAAGCCAGAGTAGTAATTATGGTTTATGACCCAAGTCAAGTACTTACTGCAGAACAATATCGTTCAGTTGAAGAGGTACATAACATTATTCAAGATGCAGGTAATAACATGTTCCACCTACTTAATCAGAAGAGAATCCATGCCAATAAAACTACTGTAGCTTGGATCAGAAATCTTATTGATAATCATGAGATTGGAAAACTCATGTATGACGAAGAGTATGATTTACAGATTATGGATACGCCTGAAGAGTTAGAAAGACTTATACGCAAGAAAGCAAGTGATGAGAAAAAAGGATTGTCACGGATTATTGCTACATTTGATTGGGAGTACAAAAATGCAAAAGCTCCTGAAGACAAGACCAAACCATATTGGTATGTGGAAATTGGTGATTGGAAAATGCCGTGGAATCTGCAATTACCTGCTGTTAAGAAAAATAAGAAGTACGCTTGGGCTGAAATACCAGAATCAATTAATGAAGTTGGGTCAACCTTTACAATTCAAGGTGCAGATCTGAATTATGCGGGGGTTATTATTGGTCCGTCAGTTAAGTACAGAAATGGCAGAATCATAACTGATAAGACAGCAAGTAAGAGCAAGAAAGCAACAAATAGAAGAACATTGAAAAACGGTGAAAAGAAAGATTTTGCCGAAAAATTCTTAAACAACGAGTTGAATGTTCTTCTGACGCGCGGTGTAAATGGCATGTACATCTATGCAGTGGACGATGAGCTGCGAGCGGCTCTGAAAAAGAATGTTGAATCAAAAAAATAAAATAATTGATAGGCAGACGCTGTCATCCTCAAAAGTCAGACTTTGAAAGAGCAGATTAATTTGTCTATTTTTTGAATAATTCGTTCTTTGGTTAGTTTTCTTTATTTAAGCTGCTGAATCCGAAGTGAGAATATATTTTTTTAAACTGTTTAACGTTATTTTAATTATGGTAATATTATGCTAAGGGGGATTTACCTATGGATTTATTGGAAATGAAAGCTGCAAATCAACTCGAAAAGACGGGTGTTATAAAAAAACTATCAGTACCTGGAATTGTCAATCATAATTTTGAAGTGTGTTCGATACCGCTAAAATATTTATATTATAATGATCAAAATGGACGTATTAATACTACATACAAACAATTTCAGGCAGAAAATGGATTATTGATTCCTGAACCTGGAGATTCTCAGTATAATAAAATATTTGAGAAATTTATTTATCAATCTAACATTCAAGCATTAAAGGATACATTACAATCCATAAAAGAAAAAGGGCAGCAAGAGCCTGGAGTTGTCTTACCAGATGGAAGAGTTATTGATGGAAATAGAAGATTTACAGCTCTTAGAATGTATCAAACGGAGACAAATCTTCCACAAGAATTTGATGCGATAATACTGCCTCTAGATTTGAGTACTAAAACTGACGAAAAGAAAATCAAAGAATTAGAATTGGATCTTCAATTAGGTAGAGAAGAACGGGTTAATTATGATCCAATCGATCGAATTTTCGATGTATATAATACTATTGAAGTTGAAAAACTGATGACTGTTGAAGAATATAGAAAGGCATCTGGTGCTGGTAACACAAAGGGAATAAATCGAGACATAAGGCTTGCAAACCTTGTTATCAGGTTTATAAGATTAATATCTCCAGGTGGTAATCCAATCGATAAATTTTACTTGGCCAGAGATTTGAAACTTGATGGTCCTTTGGAAGAAATAGAGAGTACAATTAATAATCTAAAGAGTGATGAAAAGGAAGCAATCACCGACGCTGTATTGGTACACTTAGCTGTTTTAAAGACTAAACAAGATAGTAAAGATGCAACAAGGGATATGCGTGATCTGAAGAAATATATCCTAAAAAATCCTGAATCGCTAGATCACTATGTTCAAGCTGTTGATGATAAGATGGATTCAATTATCGATAAATTTGAAGAACATCCAGTTACTACGGCTAATGACTTACAAACAGTGCTACATAAAGACGATGAAATTCATGAGGAGGTTGAGAAACTAAAACAATCTACAAATAGGCTAATATATAAAGGCAAAAATGATTCGGAAAGAAAGAAAGCATTAACTAAATTAGAGGATATTCGAGATAATTTAGAAGATATCTCTGTTGATGATTTTAAAGAAATGACCATCGACGAGAACCTGGATTCCAAGGAGGTTATGTCTGATATTACAGATATTTTATTTAAGTTAAAGAAAGAGTTGAATATGAAATGACTTTCTCCGCTAAACTAAAAAGCAATCTAAAATCTCAATACACTGAAAATATAGTAGAGGATTTTTATAAGCCAGTTTTGAGTGAAGCCACACTTTATCGACGTGTTTCTGGATACTTCACGAGTGCTGGTATGGATTTATATATTGATGGTCTGGAACAACTTGCAAAGAACCATGGGCAAGCACAATTTATTATCTCTAAGGACATAACAGAAGAAGATTTTGAAAAAATAAAAAAAGGTTACTCATTATTGACTGAGTTAGAGCCTTTAAAGATATCTGAACAGAATGAGATACTTAATCCAGAAACACAAAAACAATTAGGTAACTTAGCTTTTATGATTGCTGTGGGGTTGGCTAAGGTTAAAGTGGCTCTTACTACTGAGGGTATATTCCATGATAAATTTGGTATCATTTCTTCTGGTACCGAAAGTGTCTATTTTAATGGCTCAATGAACGAAACCGTGAGTGGTATTAGTCGTAACTATGAAAGTATCAATGTAGACTTTTCTTGGGATAGTTCCTCAAACATTCAGTCTAGAAATCAAGAGACTTCTGAGAGATTTGAACGATTGTGGAATAATACAGAAGATAGAGTTGAAGTTCTTGAAGCATCTGATTTGACCTACGAACAGATTGCAAAGTATAAGGACCAAGCAACGATTCCAGAATTTGAAATTACTTCGGACACCAGAAAGATAGAAATACCTGAAAATACAATTTCGTTTCAATTGTATGGTAATACAATTGTACGTATTGACAATACAGTGAACCAGATAACAAGTACAGATAGAAAACTGAGAAAGGGAAGTGATTTAACTCCCTTTTTTGCTGATGACAACAAAACCATTAAAAGTAACACGACCTATAAAGATATCGAACGTATTATTCGAGTGACACAACAGAGAGCGCAGAGACTTGATATAAACGTAATTGTATCTTCTGCTGTCGAACAGTTTATATCCAGAAATAAATATTCAATTGAGCAATATAAGATACTTGGCGAAGTATATAAAGGCAAATTCGAAAAATTTCCGCAAACTAAACAGAGTACTTTTGAGCAATTCAAACGAGTAGTTCAGTCAGAAGTTACTAGGCCATTAAACCCACTACATTTACGTGCTGCGTACTATGAGTATGAGATGGCTAGAGCAGCAAATTTTTCCGTTCCTGGTTCAGGGAAAACTGCAATGGTACTTGGAGTTTTTGCGTACCTCAATAGAATAGGTGCACCTGAAAGTGAAAAATTAGAAAGAATTTTAGTTGTATCGCCAATTAATGCCTTTGAAAGTTGGAAACATGAGTTTCATGAAGTATTTGGGAATAAGAAAGAGCTAAGAGAGATTGATTCTCAGAATAGCCCAGATTTTAAATATCAACTAAAAACCAGATGGGGAATCAGCAATTTGATTTTGTTGAATTATGAATCATTACCACGTTACGCTGATTTGCTGAAAAAATTAATTAATGATAAAACAATGTTGGTATTTGACGAAGTTCACAGAATTAAAAATCCCACAGGAGTACGTGCAGAAAAGGCGCTTGAAATTGCTAATTTACCAAAATTTAGATACGTATTAACAGGAACACCTATTCCAAACACGTATAAAGATATTTATAACTTTCTACACATACTTTATGCGAATGAATATAAATCTTTTTTTGGGTGGGATACAGATGAGCTAATCAACCCAAATGTAAGAAAGATTGAAGAGATAAACGAATCGCTGCATCCATTTTTCTGGAGAACTAACAAAAAGGATTTGATGGTTCCTGAAGCAGACCCCGATATCACTGAAATTGTGAAACCATCTGAAAGCCAGAGAGATCTCGCTGAATCTATTTTTCAGACTGAGAAATCCAGTCTGGCAATCTTGATTCGCTTAATTCAAGCTTCAACCAATCCATCATTGGTCACTCAGAAGATTAATTATGGTGAATTCATGAAATATGATAACGGTGATGATGCTAATGATATGGATCAGATGAGTAGTGTATCTGAGAAAGAATTTTCAAAGCTTTTGGGAGACAATACTGTCAATGCTTATAGTAAATTTGATTTAGCTAGCATGATGTCACCTAAATTTGCTGCTGGTATTGATTTAGTTGTTAAACTTGTTTCTGAAGGAAAAAAAGTTTTGGTTTGGGGAATTTTTGTTGATACCATTAAAAAAATTGCCAGTTCACTCAGAGATAAAGGAATTAGTGTGAACCTTGTTCACGGTGAAACGGATAAAAACCAAAGAGTTGAATTGATAAATGAGTTTCGTGATGGTAATATTCAGGTTCTGGTATCAAATCCACAAACCTTGGCCGAATCAATTTCGCTACATCAGTCTGTTCACGATGCTGTATATTTCGAATATGATTTCAATCTTACTTTTATGCTCCAGTCTAGAGATCGTATTCACAGATTAGGCTTAAAAGATAATCAATATACACGATATTACTACTTACAAACCGCCGGTGAAGATGCTTTTAGCGACCGTCCGGGCTATATCGACGAGAAAATTTATGCAAGATTGAAAGAAAAAGAAAATATAATGTATTCGGCAATTGATGATAATACTTTATCTAAAGAATATCCTGATAATGAAATAGACGAAGCTATTAAAATTATTGACGAAGAGAGAAAGAGAATAAGTAAATAGATATGTCTGAAACCAAAATAAAAGTCGCAGAAATGTTCGCTGGTGTTGGTGGCTTTCATTTGGGACTTCGCAGGGCAAGCGATGCGTTTGAAGTTGTTTGGGCTGATCAATATGAACCTGGGCGATTAAATCAATTTGCATATGAAATTTATAAACACAAATTTCCAAAAACATTTGTGACAAACGAAAATATTTCCGAGGTTGAGAAAGCTAAAATTCCAGACATGAATTTACTTGTCGGAGGTTTTCCTTGCCAGGACTATTCGGTTGCATCCACAAAAGCCGAAGGCCTTTATGGAAAAAAAGGTGTGCTTTGGTGGGATATAAAAGAAGTAATAGAAGAAAAATGGCCTCAATTTATTTTTTTGGAGAATGTTGATAGATTATTAGCTTCTCCAGGTGTAAAAAGCTCTCAACCTGGTCGAGATTTCGGCATGATTCTAAAAACACTTGCCGGATTGGGTTATGGGGCAACTTGGAAAATGATTAACGCTGCAGATTATGGTCATCCCCAGAGAAGAAGAAGAACCTTCATATTTGCATTTAGAGAAGATACAGAATTTATGAAGACTGTTCATAGGGTAAACAAAGATAGTATTCTTGAAGTCGAGGAATTCTTAATGACGATGGCACCATTAACGAGTACATTAAGGAATAAAAGTGTTCAGAATATCGAATTCGTTGATTTGAATCAGTACAAGTCTTTACCTGAATTTTCTCAGAAGTTTCTGGTCAAAAGGGGTTTCAAAAAAACAGGCTTTATGACTGATGGTGAGGTTGTAATGGCTGATTACGAGCCGAAATTGAAGAAGGCATTGCCTCTTAAAAAAATAATCGAGCCGAACAATGAAGATATTAGTCTATATCTAACTCCTGAAAAAAAGGCTAAATTTACAGAACTAAAAGCTGGATTTAGAACAACCAAGATTTCAAAAACTGGATTTGAATATAGATACGGAATGGGGGCTATCCCATATCCTGATTCACTTGATAAGCCAGCTAGAACTATGGTCACATCTGAGCATACTGTATCGAGAATGAGTCATGTTATAATGGATCCAGGAAATGGTAAACTACGTTTGATTTCACCTGTAGAAGCTGAAAAGATAAATACATTTCCAAAAAACTGGACCAAACTTGAAGGTGTTACAACACCTAATCGATATTTCGCAATGGGCAATGCGCTTGTTGTAAATCTGGTAAAAGAAATAGGGTTAGAAATTGAAAAATTAGCTAATCTAGAAGACTTTAATAAGTCATTCTACAGTAAAAGAAAAGTTGAGAGAGTCGATCACTAATAATAGTTAACCACATGATTTTTACCCGCTAAAAACATTTCAAATTTAACATACCAATAAGAAAAGTAGAGTCAATGTATGAACACCATAACCACCAACAACCTAACCCATTCCCAACAAATCCAAATCAATGAACTTGTCACTGCTGCCCAACAACACGACGGTACCAAACGCTTGCCTTTTGTCAGCAATATGTACAACTATTTCCCTGAGATGCAGAATGATATTTTAGCATATGAAGGGGATGCGCTGGTTGGAGTTGCCGCAATCTACGCTGATGTTCGGCCAGATGATGCGGGGACAGAAGTGTTCTTGATTGTGCATCCAGAATATAGACGACAAGGAGTAGCAACTGAGCTACGTAAGCAAGTTGAAGCTACTCTGAAACAGTTTGGCTATAGCAAATACTCGTTTGTCACTGAACGTCGCTTTCTAGATGCAAATCCTGAATTCATAAAGAATACGAACCTTGAGATTAATCCTGCTACTGAATTTCAGCTTAGCATGAATCCACCCACAACGCCTTTGCCGACGGACGATGAGCTCGAACTTTCAGTGATGACCAAAGATTTGATTCCTGCGATGGTTAAGCTGAGTCGCCGCGCTTTTGGTGGTGAAGAGGAGACCGAGAAGCCTGGTCCGCAGCATTACATTAATACGATGGCCAAGCCTGAAATGCTGATTTATGTGCTGAAGAAGAATGGCGTGCTGCTGGGTTCGACAAGCGTCGACATGTCGGATGGCTATTACCTGTTCTCGCTCGAGATTGATCCTGACTACCAGAATAATGGTTACGGTACCGAACTCGTGAAACTGGCTGTCAATGAGCTGACTAAGCGTGAACCACGCATTCTGACACTTGGTGTTGATGCCGATAATCCGCGCGCATTGCACGTTTATCAAAAAGCAGGTTTTTCGATTGAGACTGAGATTGTGTATTTGAATGCTAAGATTTAAAAACAAACTTCCAAACTTTATGTAAAGTTGGAAGCTTTTTTAAATTCTTAAACAGAATCGCCTATATTTCGCGTAGTTTATTGTATGGCGTTTCGTGGCCACCTCCAACAAGATTTCTAGAATTAAAGGGGGTATTGCCATGAGAAGAATGGAAAGTGTAAACGGATTAGTTGGATTTATTCAACTTTTTGAAATTAGTGAAGATACTAGTTGATGGCTTAAAATCAATTGATTGGTTGATTAACCAAATCAAAAAAAGCCTTAATCCAAAAGATTAAGACTTAAGTAGTTTTCCACGAAATCGCCTAAGGCAGAAGGTCCAATCCACCTTCTGTCTTTTTTCGTACTCAAAGTATAACACTATGCTAGAGCTCGCTGTCAACTCTGTTTTACGTTATCTCCAATACCAAATCAAAAAAGCCTTAATCCAAAAGATTAAGACTTAAACAACTTTTCACGAAATTGTTAACGGTAACAAAATTTTCCCTAAAGTAGCATAAATTGACAGTAAAACCTGATACAGAGCGGTTTTTCATGATTTTTTAGCTGTTTGAAATTAACCAACAAATATGATATTATAATTTTGCAACCGTTTGCATTTGGCGAATGATTTAATTTTGAAAGAAAGGAGAGTACTTATTCCTCTACAGTTGATTGCTAGGTTCAAGGTCATCAACTGTAGATATATTTTTTCAAGAAAATGCGAACGTTTTCTTATTATTTTTTAGGAGGTTTATATGGCTGATCAAAGTCAAAGTAAGAGAATACTATCCAAACTGGTAAAAAAAGTAGTTAGTGTTACCCTGGTTTTATCCATGTTTGCTGGAATTGAACAGGCATTCACAATCACTTCAGTAAATGGTGAAACAATCGTTGCCAGCTCCAACCAGCAGGTTTCAATGAAAGATGGGACTGTTTTGCATGCTTGGTGTTGGTCGTTTAATTCTATCAAAGAAAATATGGCGGCCATTAAAGAAGCAGGCTATACAAGTGTTCAAACATCCCCAATTAATGCTGTAGTTGTTGGAAATGGTGGAGATAAGAAATTTACAGAGCAATGGTATTATCATTATCAACCAACCGCCTATACGATTGGTAACTATCAGCTTGGGACTGAAGCTGAATTTATCGAGATGAATCGTGTCGCAGAGCAGTATGGTATAAAAATTATAGTTGATGCAGTACTGAATCATACTACTTCTGATTATAATGCGATCTCTTCAGAAGTTAAATCCATTCCAAAATGGACTCATGGAAATACTTTAATTGAAAACTGGGGGAGTCGTTGGGATGTAACTCAAAACTCTCTGCTTCAGCTCTGGGAATGGAATACACAAAATCCAGAAGTACAACAGTATTTGTTGAAATTCTTAAAAAATGCAGTTGCTGATGGAGCGGATGGATTTCGTTATGATGCTGCAAAACATATCGAATTACCAGGAGAATATCCTAGCGAATTTGGTAGTAATTTCTGGAATGTTATATTAAATAATGGTTCTGAGTTCCAATATGGTGAAGTGTTACAAGACAATATTTCACGTGATGCAGATTATGCGAACTTGATGAGCATTACTGCATCCCAATATGGGCACTCTATCCGAGACATGCTCCGCAATCGAAATGCCAATGCTGGAAATCTTGGCAACTACCAAGCAGGAGTAGATCCATCTAAACTCGTACTTTGGGTCGAATCTCACGATACATATGCAAACGGAAAGACGGATAGTGAATCTGAATCAGCTTGGATGAGCGATGAAGATTTGAAACTTGGCTGGGCAATGATTACTGCACGCGCCAAAGGTACACCTCTATTCTTCTCACGTCCAGTTGGTGGCGGTAATGGTGTACGTTTCCCTGAACAAACTAAACTCGGTGATGCGGGTAGCAATCTTTATAAAGACCCTACGATTGTAGCAGTAAACAAATTCCATAATGCCATGGTTGGTCAATCAGAATATATTCGGAACCCGAATGGTGATACAAACGTTGCCATGATTGAACGAGGCACTCAAGGCGCAGTAATTGCAAACCTTTCCGACAGTGAGAAAAGCTTAAATACTGAGACAAAATTGGCGAATGGAACCTATAAAGACCAAATTTCTGGTAAAACCTACACTGTTTCGAACGGACGATTAAGTGGTTCCATTGCGAGACGATCAGTATTAGTATTAACAAAAGGTGATGATAATCTAGCATCCTTGTCAGTTCAAGGATATCAAGAAGGCAGCCATACTTTCTTGACAGATACATTAAATCTTACATTACAAACTTCTAATACTAGTGAGGCTACCTATTCTGTCAATAATGGCGCTCCAATTAAATTTGAAAATGGAAAAGTCATTACAATCGGAAGTCAAGTGCAATTTGGTGAAACAGTAACGGTTACATTATCTGCTAAAAACGCTAAAGGTGAGACAGTTCAATCCGTTTATCGCTTTACAAAAGAAGATCCGAATGCCAATACAACCATTCGCTTTGAAAATCCAGATAAATGGACAGATGTCTTTGTATATATGTATAATGCCAAAGGTGATAAATTGTTGGGCGCATGGCCAGGAACTAAGATGGAAAAAGATGGTACAGGTCTTTTAGCCATCACTCTTCCAATATCATACGAGACTGATGGCGTAAAAGTACTCTTTTCTAACAACAAAGGAGCACAGTATCCACAATCCCTTGGTTTTGAATTTAAATCAGGCGGAACATATTCTAAAGATGGTTTAGTTGCCGAAAAACCTGAAAGCGAGTTCAAAGAAGAAAATGAAGAGCTTCCAATTCCATTTGAAACAGAGTATGTAGACAATCCTGAACTTAAAAAAGGACAGAAAGTAACTCGCGTTGAAGGTCAAGACGGAGTGAAGACAATAACTTACCGTTCAGAGTACATTGGTGATCAACTTGTTTCTAAGACAAAAATCAGTGAAACAGTTAGCAAAGAGCCAGTAACACAAGTAGTTGAAGTCGGTACAAAAGTCCCAGACATCGAGCAACAAATTGCCAACCGTGTTTACTTCAACAATTCACAAGGTTGGTCTAAGGTCTACACCTATGTTTATGATAATAAAGGTGTACCACTCGTTGGCAATTGGCCAGGTAAAGAAATGAGTCAAGATGAGTACGGATATTATATTGAGCTTGGTGAAGAATTTGCAGGTGGTAAAGTAATTTTCAATAATCCTGATACAAAAGTTCAATTTCCAGCTCAAAATAAACCTGGCTATGATTTGGAACTTGGACAAGTCTATGAAATAGACGGTAGCCATAGAGCAGTTTTACCAGAACCAGTTGCCGAAGGCTTTACCCGTATTACCTTTGAAAATCCTGGTGGATGGAGTGCTGCAAATGTCTATGCCTATTATGGTAATTTAATTCAACTGCCTTTGGGAGCTTGGCCTGGTCAAGCTATGTTGAAAGATAGCAAAGGTCACTTCTATATCGATTTACAAGAAGAATATGCAAATTCTAATGTAAAATTATTATTTAATAAACCAAATTCTACTATTCAATTCCCGGTTTCAGTTGGTTTTGATTTTAAAGTAGATGGCCATTATACCAAAGATGGTCTAAAATAAGTGTGTTTCCTTCCTAAAAAATAAGGTCCCCTGTCGATAGGGGATCTTATTTTGGCTCTTTGTCAACTGTAGTGGGTAGATGAAAAGCTAACATCTAGAGAGGACGAACTTCGTCCTCTCTTTCTTTATGTTCAATGCAATCAAAATCCGTTTTTTAAAGTTTTCAAAGTTCCTGAAACCAAAGGCATTTCTCTTAATGACTTTGATGAGATTATTGGTAGCTTCCAGTTTGGCGTTTGAATAAGGCAATTCCATGGCGTTTAAAACCTTGTCCTTATCCTTTAGAAATGTCTTAAATACCGTCTGGAAAATAGGATTAACAGTGGCTATTTCCTGTTCGATGAGACTGAAGAAATGATCTGAGTTTTTCTCTTGGAAATGGAACAAGAGAAATTGATAGAGTTCATAGTGCTGTCTGAGTTCATCAGAGTAGGATAGGAGTTTTTCTAGGATTTCCTTGTTAGTCAAATGCATTCGAAACATAGGTCGATAAAATCGTTTATCGCTGAGTTTACGGCTATCTTGTTGTATCAATTTCCAGTAACGTTTCAAGGATCGGTATTCCTGGGATTTTCTGTCGAATTGATTCATAATTTGAATACGGACACGGTTCATAGCACGACTAAGGTGTTGCACGATATGAAAGCGATCGAGTACAATTTTTGCATTTGGAAAAAGCTGTTTAGCAAGTTGATAATAGGGACTAAACATATCCATGGTAATCACTTTGACCCGATTTCTAACCTTTCTAGGATAGCGTAGAAAGTGGTTTCGGATGGTTGCTTGAGTTCTTCCGTCGAGAATGGCGATGACATTTAGGGAGTCGAAATCTTGAGCGATGAAGCTCATTTTCCCCTTCTTGAAGGCATACTCGTCCCAACTCATCACCTCAGGTAGGGTATTCCAATCCGTTTCAAACTTGAACTCATTGAGCTTTCTCATAACTGACGATGTTGAAATTGATAGCCTGTGTGCAATATGTTTCATTGCTTGATTTTCGATGAGTAATTGTGCGATTTTCTGGTTAACAGCGACAGAGATTTGGTGGTTCTTCTTGACAAGAGGAGTTTCAGCGACCGCCATTTTTCCGCAATCTTTACACTTGAACCGACGCTTTCGAAGACGGATAAGTAAAGGGTAGCCAGCAGTTTCTAGGTAGGGGATTTTAGAAGTTTTCTGGTAGTCGTACTTAGCCATTTGTCCCTTGCATTTTGGGCATTTAGGGGCTGTGTAGTCCAAGTGACCGTGGAGTTCTAAGTGAGTCCCCATATCATATTCATCAGTGATAGTGATATTTTTGTCTTTAATTCTGAGAAAATTTGTGATAAGATTTAGTTGTTCCATATGAGTCTTTCTAAAATGATAGTTTGAGCACTTTTCATTATAGGTCATATGGGACTTTTTGTATATACTCAAAAAGGCTCCATAATTTCCATGGTGGATTTACCCACTACAGAAATTATAGAGCCCGAAATTGCCTAAGGCAGAAGGTCTCATCCTCCTTCTGTCTTTTTTCGTACTCAAAGTATAACACTATGCTAGAGCTCGCTGTCAACTCTTTTCATTATATCGTTTTCTCCTATAATACAGTCGGCTGTGGTAAAGTGAAGTCGTGCTACAATTACAATGTATTATCCAGATATTAAGACTCTTTAATAATCGATTTTCAGCGCGAAATTTTCAAAACTATTAGCGCTATTTATGTTAGAATATTTAAAGCATATTAGGAGGTATTTCATGAGCGATATTAAATACAAACGAGTAATTCTGAAGGTTAGTGGTGAAGCATTAGCCGGCAAGGACGGTTTCGGTATTAATCCCGAAGTCATCAAGGACCTTGCTGAAGAAATCAAGACTGTCCACTCAATGGGCGTCCAAATTGCCATCGTCTGTGGTGGTGGTAACATCTGGCGCGGTGAGACAGGTGCTAAGATGGGTATGGACCGTGCCCAAGCTGACTACATGGGTATGTTGGCCACTGTTATGAACGGACTTGCACTCCAAGACGGTTTGGAACACGCTGGTGTCCCAACTCGCGTGCAAACTTCAATCGAGATGCGCCAGGTCGCTGAACCTTACATCCGTCGTCGTGCCGTTCGTCACCTTGAAAAGGGCCGCGTCGTGATCTTCAGTGGTGGTACAGGTAACCCTTACTTCTCAACTGACACAACTGCTGCACTCCGTGCCGCTGAAATCGAAGCCGACGTGATTTTGATGGCTAAAAACAACGTTGACGGTGTCTACTCAGCCGACCCTAAGGTTGATCCAGATGCAGTTAAGTTTGAAGAATTGACTCAACTTGATATTATTAATAAGGACCTCCGCGTCATGGACAGAACTGCAAGTTCACTTTCTATGGACACAGAGATTCCACTAATCGTGTTTAATATGAACGAGCCAGGCAACATCAAGAAGGTTGTCCTGGGCGAGAACATCGGAACCACAATCAGAGGAGACAAATAAATGGCTAATACCAGTTTAGACACAGCAAGAAGCAACATGAAGAAGAGTATTGCTGTCTTCGAACGCGATTTGGGCGGCATTCGTGCCGGCCGTGCTAACGCAAGTTTGCTTGATCGGGTGAACGTAGAATATTACGGCGCACCAACCCCATTAAATCAGATTGCTTCAATCACTATTCCAGAACCTCGCGTGCTGTTAGTGAACCCCTACGACAAAACCGCTTTAGGCGACATTGAAAAAGGGATCCTTGCGAGTGATCTAGGAATTACACCGGCAAACGATGGTGATGTGATTCGAATTGTTATTCCCCAATTGACCAGTGAACGTCGCCAAGAAATCGCAAAGGAAGTTGGCAAATTGGCTGAACAAGCTAAGGTAGCTGTCAGAAACGTGCGACGTGACTTCATGGATGACTTGAAGAAGTCTCAAAAGAACGGTGACATCTCTGAGGATGAAATGCATGACTCAGAGAACGAACTACAAAACATTACGAACAACGCAACCAAGGAAATCGACAAGTTGGCTGCCGAGAAGAGTAAGGAAATTACAGAAGGATAATCCAGGTACGTAATGACAAACTCGGATGACAAGCATTTAAATCATTTAGCGATTATCATGGATGGCAACGGACGTTGGGCGAAGAAACGCTTCTTACCACGTGTTGCTGGCCATAAGCAGGGGATGGAGAACGTCAAAACCATCACAAAGGCTGCTAATCGCTTAGGCATCAAAGTTCTGACACTATACGCATTCTCGACCGAGAATTGGTCGCGTCCGACCGAAGAGGTCAACTATTTGATGCGTTTACCAATAGATTTCTTCGATAAGTTCATGCCTGATCTCATGGCCGAAAACGTCCGTGTGAATGTCATGGGCTTTTTGGGTGAATTACCTGAGAAGACACGCCAGGTGACTGAACGTGCCATGGAGACCACGAAGAACAATACGGGTTTGATTCTGAACTTCGCACTCAACTACGGTTCACGGCGTGAAATTGTCGCTGCAACGAAGCAACTAGCTGAACAGGTTGAGGCCGGCACTCTAAAAGCAACCGACATCGACGAGCAGAAGGTAGCAGAGCAGATGATGACCGCAAATCTCGGTGACTTCGCCGATCCTGACCTCCTAATTAGGACCAGTGGTGAGCAGCGCATCTCGAATTTCCTGCTCTGGCAACTTGCATACACTGAGATGATTTTTACCGACAAGTTTTGGCCTGACTTCACCACGGATGATCTGAATGACATGGTGGATGACTTCATGGGTCGCGATCGCCGTTTTGGTGGCGTCAAAGATAAGTAGTACAATTCGACTAATTATTATTCAAACAAAATAACTAAAAGTGGGTTAGATAGATGAGACAACGTGTAATTACGGCTGTAGTGGCCTTGATATTCTTTATTCCAGTACTCTGGTTCGGCGGAATTGCCATCGATATTGTGGCGGCCGCACTTGCTGTGGTTGGTATTTCAGAGATCTTCATCATGAGAAAACGAATTATCGTTTCCTTTGAATTTATCCTGTCTACACTTGCTGCACTGACACTTGCCGTACCAAACGCGTTCTTCAACTTCTTACCAGATGCATTGAGCCGAACTGATGTCTTCTTCATCTTCGTGATGTTGATGCTCGTTCACATTGTTGTCTCAAAGAATAAGTTCAACTATGACGATGCTGGTATTCTAACGTTGTCTGCTTTGTATATTGGTACTGGTTTCCACTTCTTGGCAGCAATCAGAAACGCCGATAACGGCCTGGCATTACTCGGCTACCTCCTAGTAATCGTCTGGACAACGGATATTGGTGCTTATATGATTGGACGAAAATTTGGCAAGCACAAGCTTTGGCCTGTAATTAGTCCCAATAAGACTTGGGAGGGTAGCCTCGGCGGCTCTGTTGCTGCCGTGATTTTAGCGGCTATCTATGTTTCATTTGTCAACACGGGCTACAACTCGCTCTTGCTAATCATTTTTGCCGTGATTCTTTCTATTGTTGGTCAACTTGGTGACTTGGTGGAATCGGCGTATAAGAGACATTATGGCGTGAAGGATTCTGGTAAAATATTGCCAGGTCACGGTGGGATTCTTGACCGTTTCGACAGTCTCTTGTTCGTTTTACCAGTAGCAGCATTTTTGCTGTTGCTGTAGAATGTAGAACACAATAACCAGAAAAGTAGGTATGTCTATGAGTGGTATTCTCATTTTTATCGTTGTCTTTGGAATCCTCGTCTTCGTTCACGAATTCGGTCATTTTATCGTGTCCAAGAAATCCGGGGTACTCGTGCGCGAGTTCTCGATTGGCATGGGGCCAAAGCTGTTTCAGAAAATGTATCATCAGACGACTTACACCATTCGTTGGCTGCCTCTCGGTGGTTACGTCCGGCTGGCGGGTCCTGACGATGCTGCAGAGATTGATCCCGGCAAAACCGTCGTGCTTGCCAAAAATGAACACGATTTGGTCAATCGAATCGACGCCTCAGAGTCGGATTTACCAATCGAGGGCATTCCGGTCCAGGTCAAGAATGCTGATTTGGTTGATACGCTCACGATTGAGGGGTACGAGAATGGCGCAGAGGACAACCTCCAGACCTACAACGTGGATCATGACGCCACAATTATTGACCAGACTGGCTCGGAACTAATCATTGCACCACGTGATACCCAGTTTCAAGAAGCAAATATCTGGCAAAAAATAGCAACGAACATTGCCGGTCCGTTGATGAATATCTTATTGGGATTTGTCGTGTTCATGATTTGGTCTCTGTCGACGACAGGGCCGCTAACGACAAGTATTAAATCAACGGTCCCAAATTCACCTGCCGCGCAGGTAGGCATGAAGGCGGGTGACCAGATTACAACAATTAATGGTTCAAAAATTACAAGTTGGGATCAGATTCCCGCCGAAATCGACCGAGCGGGTAGGAAAGACGTTCGAATTACAGTCAAGCGTGGAACCGAAACAAAGAGTTTTGCGGTGAAGCCAAAGATTGTGGAGACCGCCGGCCAAAAGGTCGCACAGGTAGGCATTTACCCAGCAAGCAACAACGCCATTGGTGCCAAAGTCAACCGGGGATTTAGCATGGCCGTGGACACGACCACGATGATTTTCCGTGCACTCGGCAACCTGGTCGCTAGCTTCAGTCTGAATAAGCTCTCTGGACCGGTGGGTATCTACTCTCAGACGGCACAGATGTCTAAGCTTGGATTTACGTATGTATTGGCGTTTCTAGCTTCAATTTCCATTAACCTGGGTATCGTCAATTTATTACCGATTCCCGGATTAGACGGTGGTAAGTTGCTGCTGAACATCGTTGAATTGTTCCGGCGTAAGCCGATTCCGGTGGAAAAAGAGGGAATTGTGAACCTGATTGGCTTTGGCCTACTCCTGCTCTTGATCATTGCTGTCACTGGTAATGATATCTACCGCTACTTTATCAAATAGTGCGTTTAATCCAGCTAAATTATAAATATAAAAATACGAGGTTATTATGCGTCAATCGAAATTTTTCATGCCAACATTAAAAGAGGTGCCTGCAGATGCCGAGGCAGTCAGCCACCAGCTGATGCTCCGAGGTGGATATGTTCGCCAGGTAACAGCCGGAGTCTATTCATATTTGCCATTAGCAAATCTGGTTCTCACTAAGATATCTAATATTGTTCGTGAAGAAATGGCGAAGATTGATGCACCAGAAATGTTAATGCCGATTTTTCTACCTGCATCACTTTGGCAAGAATCTGGACGGTATGAGAGTTACGGTCCTAACCTTTTCAAGTTAGTGGACCGACACGAACGGCCATCAATTCTTGGACCTACTCATGAGGAGACCTTTACCGAGATTGTGGCGGAGGAACTACGTAGCTATAAGAAAATGCCGCTGACTCTCTACCAAATACAGACCAAATTTCGGGATGAGAACAGACCACGCTTTGGTTTACTAAGGGGGCGCGAGTTCATCATGCTTGATGCCTATAGTTTTGCAGCCAACGAAGAACAATTGGACGTACAGTATCAAGAGGTAGGTCAGGCGTTTCAAAATGTCTTTGATCGAGTGGGCCTAAAAACGATGGCCATCATTGCCGATGCGGGTGCCATGGGTGGCTCCGATTCAACCGAATACCAAGCACCTGCGGCTGTTGGTGAGGATACGATTGCCTATACCGCCGGTGGTTACGCAGCCAACATCGAGATGGCGAAGAGTATTGATTCACTTGAGGTGACAACAGAGGAACCAAAGGAGATTGAGAAGGTCCATACACCGGGTATCAAGACAATTACCGCCTTAGCCGAGTTTATGGCGGTGCCAAATACCAAAATTGTTAAGAGTGTGCTTTATCGTGCGGACGACAAGCTGGTACTGGTCCTCATCCGTGGTGATAAGCAAATTAATGAGGTGAAATTAACCAATATCATTGACGCAAATGAGTTACACGTGGCGACGGATGCTGAGGTCGTAGAACTAACGGGAATCATGCCCGGTGGTATCGGTCCAGTAAACGCCACGTTTGCTGATATGGTAATCGCCGATGAGACGATTGAACATTTGACTAATTTCGTCGTCGGTGCGAATGAAACCGACTATCAGTTGGCTAATGTTAATTTGGGACGTGACTTTTTCGTCGACCAGTTTTATGACGTTAAATTGGCTGAGGAGGGCGAGCTGGATCCAATTGGACATGAGCCATTAAAGTTTACCCGAGGAATAGAAATTGGTCATATTTTCAAACTGGGTACTCGTTATACCAAAGACTTTCATGCTAATTTCCTAGACGAAAACGGAAAGGAACAGCCTGTCATCATGGGTTCGTACGGAATTGGTATTTCCCGGTTGCTCTCTGCCATTATTGAGC
Source organism: Amylolactobacillus amylophilus DSM 20533 = JCM 1125 (assembly GCF_001936335.1). Classification (GTDB taxonomy): domain Bacteria; phylum Bacillota; class Bacilli; order Lactobacillales; family Lactobacillaceae; genus Amylolactobacillus; species Amylolactobacillus amylophilus. The sequence goes on along the minus strand of NZ_CP018888.1, from coordinate 70,121 downwards.
AGAACTACACTGAGCGTGGTATAGCTTGGCCAAAAACCGTGGCACCGTTTGAGGTTCATTTAATCCAGATGAAGATGAATGATGCCGATCAGACGAAGGTCGCCAATGACTTGTATCAGTCATTATCAGACAAGTACGACGTGTTGTATGATGAGCGAAATGAGCGAGCAGGGGTGAAGTTTGCCGATGCTGATTTAGTCGGCGCACCTGTTCGGGTGATCATTGGGAAGAAAGCCTCTGAGGGAATTATCGAAGTTAAGCATCCCGGTGAGCAAGATTCGACTGAGGTCAAATTGACGGAATTAGAAAATTATATTAATAGTGAAATAGGGTAATTTCGTGAGTAAAGAACAAGAACTTTTTCAAAAATTATTGGAACAGATTAAGTTTCCAACTGAGGGGTTCGACCAAGCTACACTTAATTCAGGCGCCATACAGAAGGTGGACATCTACAGTCAAGAACGAAAGTGGATTTTCCATCTTTTTTTTAACCAGGTACTAGAATTTAGTAGCTTCGTCGAGCTAATCAAAGACATCGAGCACCATTTCAGCGGCATTGTTGAAACTGGTGTCGTGGTTCAGACGGAGAATAACGAGGTTGGTAGCAACCTCACAGAGCTGAATAATTATTGGCATTATATTGTTGGCCAAAGTGCCGTATTAAATATGGCGCAAAAGGAAATCATCAAGAAGTATAGTCCGGACTATGTGAATAATGAGTTAGCTATTAAGGTAGACAACAGCGTGGTTGAGGGCTTATTTACTGCGGAGATTCTGAGTGATTTTGCCACTGAAATTGCGCAGTATGGTTTTGGTAAACAAAAATTGACGACGGCCATCGACGATGCGGCCTTTCAGTCAAACCTGCTGAGCTTACAAGAGGCGCACGCTGCACATGAACAAGCTATTAGCAGCGTTTTGTTGGAGCAGGAAAGTCAGAAGGAAAGACAAGTTCGGGCCACAAAAAGCAGTGTCATTGGTAATAAGATTGGGAATGCCAAAGTAACGCAGATGCATGAGATACAAGAGGAGATGTCCAACCTGGTTGTTGAGGGTAATATCTTCAAGATTGAGCTGAGACAGCTGCGCAGCGGTCGCTACATTGTCACGGGGGAGATTACAGACTACACCGACTCGCTTTCATTCAAGCGCTTTGCAAAGGACGACGATGAGGTGGAGACGCTGAAGAGCATTAAATCAGGTGCTTGGGCCAAGCTGAAGGGCAATGTCCAAGAAGATACCTACATGCGTGACCTAGTCTTTAACGTGAATCAGATTGAACTGGTCGAACATGTTGGTCGGACCGAAGAGTATGCTGGTGATGAAAAGCGCGTAGAATTTCACCTCCATTCCAATATGAGTCAATTAGATGCTACGAACAACGTGGCTGATTTCGTCAAAATGGCGGCAAAATTCGGCCAGAAGGCAATGGCAATTACCGACCACGGTGGTGCCCAGGCCTTTCCGGATGCCCACGCCGCGGGGCAAAAGTACGGTGTTAAGATTCTTTACGGGGTAGAGGCCAACATGGTGGACGACCACTCACGGTTGGTCGTTAATCCGGCTGATCAAGAAGTCACTACGACTGAATACGTGATTTTTGACGTGGAAACAACCGGGCTCTCTGCGGTTTACGACACAATCATCGAGATTGGTGCCGTGCGCATGAAGGAGGGAACGGTTATCGCGCGATTCGATGAGTTCATTAACCCGCACCACTCATTAAGTGAAGTTACGATTAATTTGACGAGCATTACTGATGACATGGTCCAGAATGCAGACGATGAGCAAGATGTCATCAAGCGGTTTAACGAATTCATGAGTGGTGCAGTATTGGCTGGTCATAATGTTCAGTTCGATATTGGCTTTATTAATGCTGCGCTAACCCGTGCCAACTTACCCGAAATTACCGTGCCGGTCCTTGATACGCTGGAGATTTCCCGGCTACTCAATCCGGAGCAGACCAATCATAAACTGGATTCTCTGGCCAAGAAATATAACATTGTGTTGGAGCACCATCACCGGGCTGATAGTGATGCCGAAACCACAGGTTATTTGATGTATAAACTGGTCAAACTGTTTGAGGAGCGTTTTAACGAGACCAATCTGCAAAACTTCAATGATTATGCAAAGTATGGTGAGGCTTATAAGCGTGCTCGGCCAACGCATATCTCTGTCATGGCTACAACGCAGGCTGGCTTGAAAAATCTTTTCAAAATTGTGTCGAAGGGCAATACCGAGTACTTCTACCGGGTACCACGAATCACCAAGTCGCAATTAACTGCACTCCATGATGGACTGATCTTTGGTAGTGCCTGTTCAAATGGTGCCGTATTTACGGCGATGATGCAAAAGGGTTATGAAGAGGCCAAACGATTGGCGCAATTCTATGACTATCTCGAGATTCAACCACCTGCAAATTACCAACCTCTGATCGACAGTCAGCTAATTGAAAACGAGGAGAAGCTGCAGGAGATTATTGCCAATATTGTCAAGCTTGGTGAAGAGCTCAATATTCCGGTGATTGCGACTGGTGACGCACACTATCTTAATCCGGAAGATCATATTTATCGTGAAATTTTGATTGCATCAATCAAAAGCAGTCCGTTACGGCGACAGAAGTTACCCGATTTACATTTCCGCTCTACGCAGGAGATGCTCGCTGCCTTCTCCTTCCTCGGTGCCGAGAAGGCTAAGCAGGTCGTGATTACTACCCCTAATCAGTTGGCGGAGCAATTCGATGAGATTACACCCGTGAAAAGTAAACTTTACACACCGGACATGCCGGGCGCTAATGATGAGATTAAACAGTTGAGCTATGATCGGGCACACGAACTTTACGGTGAGGAACTACCAAAGATTGTTGCAGACCGGCTAGAGCTCGAGCTGAACAGTATCATCAAGAACGGTTTCAGTGTAATCTATCTAATTTCGCAAAAGCTCGTATATAAATCAAATAAAGATGGCTATTTGGTCGGCTCACGTGGGTCTGTCGGCTCTAGTCTGGTAGCCACGATGACGGGAATTACGGAGGTTAATCCGTTGCCACCACACTATCGGTGTCCACACTGTTTCTACTCCGAATTTTTCCAGAAGGGTGAATACGGATCTGGGTTTGACCTACCGGATAAGAAATGCCCTAACTGCGGTACCGAGTTGGTGAAGGATGGGCATGATATCCCATTTGCAACCTTCCTGGGTTTCAAAGGTGATAAGGTACCAGATATCGATTTGAATTTCTCAGGTGATTATCAACCCGTGGCTCATGGCTACACTAAGGTACTTTTCGGTGAGGACCATGTCTTTCGGGCGGGCACAATTGCGACTGTCGCTGACAAAACGGCGTTTGGTTACGTCAAGCACTATGAGGAACTAAAAGGCTTGCAACTGAGAAATGCTGAGCTCGATCGTTTGGCTCAGGGGGCGACGGGGGTTAAACGGACAACCGGGCAACACCCAGCTGGCATTATCGTCGTACCAGAAAACTTGGATATTTATGACTTTACACCGATTCAATATCCTGCTGATGATCAAAATGCCGCTTGGAAGACGACCCACTTCGATTTCCACTCCATCCACGATAATATCTTGAAGCTGGATATTCTGGGTCATGATGACCCAACGATGATCAGAATGCTGCAGGATTTGAGCGGCGTTGATCCAAAGACAATTCCGACGGATGATCCAAAAGTTATGCAACTATTCTCCGGCACGGAGTCGCTAGGTGTGACAGAGGAGCAGATTTATTCCAAAACAGGAACATTAGGAGTACCGGAGTTTGGTACTAGATTTGTACGTGGAATGCTTGAAGAGACGCACCCATCTACTTTTGCAGAGTTGTTACAAATATCGGGTCTTTCACACGGAACAGACGTCTGGCTGGGTAACGCTGAGGAACTGATTAACAAAGGTGTGGTAACGCTGAAGGAAGTGATTGGGTGTCGTGATAACATCATGATGGACCTGATTCACTGGGATATGGATCCTCAAATTTCTTTCCAAATTATGGAGAGTGTGCGTAAGGGAAAAGGGATTAAGGAAGAGTGGCAAGAGCTGCTGCAAGAGAACCCGAATGTTCCTGACTGGTATATTGATTCGTGCCTGAAGATTAAGTACATGTTCCCAAAGGCGCACGCAACAGCGTATATTCTAATGGCATTGCGCATTGCTTGGTTCAAGGTATACTACCCAGTCATCTACTATACGGCGTATTTTAGTGTTCGTGCTGACGACTTTGACCTGACAGCGATGAGTCGTGGTAAGAATTCTGTTAAGGCGGCGATCAAGGAGATTACTGAGAAGGGTAACGACGCCAGTGCTAAAGAGAAAAATTTGCTGACCGTGTTGGAGCTTGCTAATGAGTGTCTGGAGCGCGGAATTAACATCAAGACAGTTGATATTGAACAGTCTGACGCGAAGAATTTCAGGATGCTTGATGAGCACACAATTCTGGCTCCTTTCAATGCAGTACCTGGGTTAGGTGACAACGTAGCCAAACAAATTGTGGCTGCACGCGAGGAGCAACCGTTCCTCTCACAAGAGGACTTAGCTTTGCGGGGGAAGGTTTCAGGCAAAATCATCGAATACCTCAGTCAAAGTGGGGCTCTCAGAGACCTACCTGAAGAGAACCAATTATCGTTATTCTAACTAAAATTTATCATCAACAAGCATAGTTGCAGTGATTAAAGGTCCTGCGGTTATGCTTTTTTCTGCTTTCGGCTAAAAACCACAAAATTATGATAGCCAATTGAAAAAAAAGTATATCATTAAAATAATACGAAAATAAATGAAAAAGGTGACTTTATGCTGCGAGATTTTGTGATTAAAAATAAAGGATTTTTTACTATAGCGGTATTATTTAGTGTAATTGGCATGGCTAGTGCTGCAGGAAGTTCTTTGATTATGGTTCGTGCCGTGAATTCCCTGAATCAAAATAGCTTCACCAAGTTTATCCAACTCAACTTGTTGTGGTTTCTTGTGGCAATTATCTCAGACTCAACTTCATATTTTTTCGGAGTTTATGCAGAAAAGATGGTGATGAGTCGTCTGACCGGTTATATTTTTGTTGGCGGCGGGATTGCAATCTTAATCAGTCTTTTCTTTGGTGCTGTTGTGGCAGGTTTTGTTCTACTTGTAACTATCGTAGTCTGGTTGATCAGTACGATAGCTATTGTAGGAAAGACGTCTGGCAAAAAGCCTAAATAGAGCTACCCTGGAAAAATTGACACACCCGATTTAGTCCTAGTTCTTGCACAACTGGCGGATATATGCTACTATATAACAGATGTGAAAAAGGTTCGAGTGAGCAGAAATGCTCACTCTTTTTATTGCAAGAAAGGAGCATTGTTTGACTGAAGTAGTAGATGTTGTTAAACAGGCTATTCAACCAATTATTGATGAGAGAGGCCTTGAACTGGTCGATATGGAATACGTGAAGGAGAAAGCTACTTTTTACTTACGGATTTACATCGATACGGTCGGCGGAATCGACATTGAGGAAATTGCCGCCGCGAGCGAATTAATCAGTGAGAAGCTGGATGAGCTTGATCCCGACCCGTTCCCTGTACCATATTTACTGGAGGTATCTTCTCCTGGTATTGAGCGGCCGATCAAGACTGCGCAGGACTGGCAAAAGGCCTTAAATTCGTATATTCACGTCGGGCTTTACCAAAAAATGGATCAACAAAAAGTCTTCGAGGGCACTCTTTTGGCCTATGATGACGAAGAAATATCTTTGCAAATTAAAATCAAAACACGTACTAAGGAAATTAAGATACCTAGAAAAAATATTGCGAAGATTCGGTTTGCGATTGAATTCTAGAAAGGATTAAGACATGTCAAAGGAAATGTTAGAGGCGTTTGACTCACTAGAACGCGAAAAAGGAATCAAGAAAGAAGTTATCATCGCTGCGCTGGAAGCTGCGCTAATCTCCGCCTACAAGAAGAACTACGGGCAGGCGCAAAACGTCGAGGTGAAATTCGACGAGCAAAAGGGTAATATCAAGGTGCTGGCTGTTAAGACCGTTGTCGAGGAGGTCCAAGATGACCGCCTAGAAGTGAGCCTAAAAGATGCACTAGCAATCAACCGCGCCTATGAGGTCGGGGATGAAATTCGTTTCGAGGTTACACCAACTAACTTCGGCCGGATAGCTGCCCAAACTGCTAAACAGGTTATTATGCAGAGAATGCGTGAAGCTGAACGAGCAAATATTCTTGATGAATACGCTCAATATCAAGATGAGTTAATGTCTGGTACTATTGCCCGCAAGGACAACCGTTATGTTTATGTAAATATCGGTAAAGTCGAAGCTGTTATGGGAAAGAACGATCAGATGCCTAATGAAGTCTATAACCCACAGAGTCGGATTAAGGTGTTGGTCACGCAAGTTGGTAGTGATTCACACGGCTTGAAAATTTCTGTCTCACGTACTAGTCCAGAACTTGTAAAGCGTTTATTTGAACAAGAAGTTCCCGAAATATATGATGGTACTGTTGAGATTGTTTCAATCGCGCGAGAAGCCGGAGACCGGACCAAGGTTGCTGTGCGGTCTGACAATCCAGATGTCGATCCCGTCGGCACCTGTGTGGGTCCAAAAGGTGCACGGGTACAGACTATCGTGACAGAGCTACACGGTGAGAATATTGACATCGTGAAGTACGAGGATGATGCCTCCGATTACATTGCTAATGCGTTGAATCCGGCTGAAGTAATTGCCGTCCAATTCGATGAGGAGAACAAGAGTTGCCTGGTGATTGTCCCTGACTATCAACTTTCATTAGCTATTGGTAAAAAGGGCCAGAACGTCCGACTTGCCGCCCGCCTCACTGGTTATAAGATTGATATCAAGCCCGAATCAGAAGTTGAATTCGTTGATGAGGATGTCGATGCTGATTACGATGATGCTGAGCCTGAATCAACAGTTACTGAGGATTCAGAAGTTATTGAAGATGATTTGACAGAAGAGCCCAGCACCGATGAGGAAGAAACTACGGAAGAGTAGGTGATTTCAATGAAACAAAGAAAGATTCCTTTAAGAAAAGACTTGTTGACTGATGAAATGCTCCCAAAGAAGGAAATGGTGCGCATTGTCCTGAATAAGGAGGGGGAATTGAGCGTTGATCCGACCGGAAAGAAACCCGGCCGTGGTGCATATGTCTCACTCAAACCGGAAGTCATTCAAGAAGCACAGAAGAAGCAGATTATTGAGAAGGCCTTGAAGACTAAAGTTAGTCCAGACTTTTACCAAGAGCTTTTCGACTACGTCGACCACAAGAAGGCCCGACTAGAATTATTCGGTGAAAATTAATTGATAGACAACAAACAAAAGGTACTAAATTTGCTTGGCTTGGCCCAAAAGGCTGGCAAAGTAATTAGCGGCACGGAAATGGTGGCGCATGCTATTCAGGGGAAAACGGTCAACCTCGTTTTGCTCGCAAGTGATTCAAGTGAAAACACAATTAAGGAATTCGCGTTTTTGAGCGATAAATTCCAAATTCAGCTAGTAAGCACGTTCAGTAGTCAGGAAATCTCCGATGCCCTGGGCAAGAAACGAAAGGTCGTTGCTGTACAAGACCGTGGCTTTTCACGTGCAATGCTGGATAAATTAAACAAGGAGTGTGATTAGATGACGAAAGTAAGAATATATGAGTTAGCTAAAGAATTGGGCGTCGAGAACAAAGTCGTGGTCGACCAGGCAAAGGCATTGGGATTTGACGTCAAGAGCCACATGTCATCATTAGATACAGACCAAGAGAAGACAATTATGAGTAAGTTGGGGAAGAAACCAGCTGCTAAAAAGACTGCACCTAAGCCGGTTGAAAAGCCAGCAACGAAGCCAGCATCAACAGCAAAGCCTGCTTCAACTCCTAAGAAAGCAGACGACGGCAAGGTGAAGATCAGCGTTAGTTCAATGAGACGCCGCGATAATAAGCCTGCGCAAGGTGGTGCTAATCATAACCGGTCAAATAATAACCAAGGTCGAAATCGCGGCAACAACCAAGGTCAGGGACGAAATAATCAGAATCGTCAAGGCCAAGGTCGTGGTAACCAAACGAACCAGAGAAACAACAACCAACAGGCTGCACCAGTACGCTCTAATAATGCCACAAAGCACCTAGAGCAATACAAGCAGCATCAAAGAGATGAGCAGCAAAGTGCGTTACGGCGTGAAGAAGAGCTGCGTCGTAATCAGAGTCAGCAGCAAACAAGAAAGCCTGCAGAGAAGAAACCAACTGCTCGTCCGAATACAAATCAGGCCAGGTCAAATAATAATCGCCCTGCTCGCCCAGTAAAGCCAAATCCAACTCCTATCACTCCAATTCCACCTGTCGAGGTGAAGAAGTCTGAGGGAGAGGGACGCAAGAAAACCTTCAGAAATCAGAATAAGCCTGCTTTTCGTCGTAATGACTGGTCCAGAAAGAAGAACAAACGCAGACAAGAAGTTCCTGTTGTGAAGAAGGATCTACCACAACGTAAAGATCGGCCACTACCAGAAGTCTTAGTTTTCGAGGAGGGTATGAACGCCCAAGATATTGCTAAGTTGATTCACCGTGAGCCTGCTGAGATCGTGAAGAAATTATTCATGCTCGGCGTTATGATTAACCAAAACCAATCATTGGACAAAGATACCATCGAATTACTTGCTGAAGATTATGGCATCAAATCTGAAGAGAAAGTGACCGAAGATATCTCTGATATCGACACACTTTTCGAAGAAGAATTAGCAAATACTGAACACCAAGAAAACAGACCACCAGTCGTGACCATCATGGGGCACGTTGACCACGGTAAAACCACGTTACTTGACCAATTAAGAAACTCTCACGTAACTTCTGGTGAAGCCGGTGGAATTACGCAACACATTGGTGCTTACCAAGTTAAGCTTGATAACAGATTGATTACTTTCCTGGATACGCCAGGACACGCCGCATTTACCAATATGCGAGCTCGTGGTGCCGACATTACCGACATTATCGTCTTGGTGGTTGCTGCTGACGATGGTGTGATGCCACAAACTATCGAAGCCATTAACCACGCGAAGGCTGCAGGTGCACCAATCATCGTTGCTGTGAACAAGATTGACAAGCCTGATGCCAATCCAAATCACGTCATGGAACAATTGATGGAATACGGTTTGGTTCCTGAAGAGTGGGGTGGCGAGACCATCTTCGTGAAGATTTCTGCTAAGCAGGGTCTAAACATTGATGAGCTCCTCCAAATGATCCTGTTACAGGCCGATGTGATGGAGCTAAAGGCTAATCCTAACCAAAAGGCCATTGGTACAGTTATCGAAGCCCGACTAGATAAGGGTAAAGGTCCTGTGACCTCGCTGCTTGTGCAACAAGGAACGCTCCATATCGGTGACCCCATCGTCGTTGGTAACACATTCGGTCGTGTCCGGGTCATGACGAATGATCGTGGTCGACGTGTCAAAACGGCGCTGCCATCAGAGCCCGTGGAGATTACTGGTCTGAACAATGTACCGGAAGCTGCCGATAAGTTCGTGGTCTTCGATGATGAGAAGACTGCTCGGGCAGCTGGTGAAGAACGGGCCAAGAAGGCGCTCATTAAAGAACGGAATAATGTACATCACGTTACACTCGACAACTTGTTTGATACAATGAAGCAAGGAGACCTTAAACAAGTTGATGTGATTATTAAGGCTGACGTGCAAGGTAGTGCCGAGGCAATCTCAGGTTCACTGCAGAAGATTGACGTCGAGGGTGTCAAAGTGAACATCATCCACTCTGCAGTTGGTGCAATCAACGAGAGTGATGTTACCCTGGCAAGCGCAAGTAATGCCGTTATTATTGGTTTCAACGTGCGACCAACTCCACAGGCAAAGCAACAAGCGGATGAGGAAAAGGTTGATATCAGACTGCATAACGTGATCTATAAGGCAATCGATGAAATCGAAGCAGCCATGAAGGGCATGCTCGAGCCAACTTTTGAAGAGAAAGTTACTGGTAACTTGATTGTCCGTGAGACATTCCACGTGACGAAACTGGGTACTATTGCTGGAGCACTTGTCACAAACGGTTATATTCAAAGAGATAGTGGTGTCCGTCTGATTCGTGACGGCATCGTCATCTATGAGGGCAAGCTCAGTTCATTGAAGAGATTCAAGGACGACGTGAAGGAAGTTCGCTCTGGCTTTGATTGTGGACTCATGATTGAAAACTACAACGATATCAAGGTTGACGACGAAATCGAAGCTTATGTAATGGAAGAAGTTCCCGTAGACTAAGAGGTGAATGCCATGAAACATCGTGTAGGTAGAGTTGAACAAGAAACATTGCGCGAAATTACGGATATTTTACGTAAAAAAATTCGTGACCCGCGGGTGGCTGACGTCACAATTACCGCTGTTGAGGTAACGAAGGACCTGTCGTATGCCACCATCTTCTACAGTACGCTAAACGACGATCCGGCAAGTATTGCGGAAGTCGAGGCTGGACTAGAGAAAGCTAAGGGTATGATGCGTCACGAATTAGGTCAAAGATTAACAATTTACAAAGTGCCAGAATTAATTTTCAAACGCGATCAATCGGTCGAGTATGGCTCCAGAATAGATGAATTAATCAGAGGCTTAAATAATAAAGACTAAAACGCCTTGGGCGTTTTTTTTATTGAGGTGGATAAGATGAACGGACTGATTTTAATTAATAAACCGGTTGGGATGACGAGCGCAGACGTAGTTTATAAGCTACGTAAAATCCTGCATCTTAAAAAAATCGGTCACGCTGGCACGCTAGATCCAGCGGTCAGCGGCGTTTTGCCAATTGCGGTTGGCCAGGCGACGAAGTTAATTGATCGCTTACATGAGCGTTCGAAGCAGTATCACGGTACAGGCCGATTGGGCCTGCAGACTGACACTGGCGATCTCTCGGGAAGAGTCATTGCGAAACAACAGGTGGAACGACCAGTAACATACGACCAATTGGCGACTGCGCTCGAGAGTCTCACGGGTGCGGTTCAACAGGTGCCACCGCTATATTCCGCCGTGAAGGTCAATGGTCGAAAGCTATATGAGTATGCGCGGGCTGGTGAAACCGTTGAAGTCCCCGCCCGCACGGTTAATGTGGAGGAATTCGTTCTGACCGGCGAGCCACTTTTTGATGAAACTAGTCATGTGGAAGACTTCAGTTTCGGTGTGACCTGTTCAAAGGGAACGTACGTCAGAACCTTAGTGGAACAGGTCGGGACAGAACTCAACTTACCTGCGGTCATGACTAAGCTTGTGCGGACAAAAAGTGCTGGTTTTGACTTGACGCAAACTGTTACAATAGAAGACGTTGAGCAAAATATGGCAAATCCCGCACAATTTCTACTCCCACTTGATGCTTTGTTTACGGATCTAGTGAAGGTCGAGCTGTCAAAAGGACAGTGGCAAAAAGTGCAGAATGGCGCGGTATTACAGCTGCAGGATATTAGTGCGGACGAACAGGAGATTGCACTCGTTTTCGGCGGCAAGATTAAGGCAATCTACAAGCGAATGGCGGGCAGGACCGACCTGTATGTTCCCGGTTTAATGTTGCTCCAGAATGACTAAATAAATGTGTTAAGGAACTGATTTAATGAAGGTAATTGATGTTGAATTTCCGTTTGCAAAAAATTTAATCACAACCAAGCAAGTCGTGCTCGTTCTCGGCTTTTTTGATGGTGTTCACCTTGGTCATCAGCGTTTAATTGCCGCAGGTCTGAAGGAGGCCAAGTCAAGGAATCTGCCGTTAATGGTGATGACCTTTGATAAGCATCCGCGTGTGGTGTACGCTCATGAGACCAACTTCGCCTACCTCACCACCATCCCGGAGAAAGCTGCTGTAATGGCCAAACTGGGCGTAGATTATCTGGCGGTCTTCAAGTTTAACGAGCAGCTGGCGCATTTGGCGCCACAGGATTTCGTTGATCAGGTAATCTTGGGCTTGAATGCCGCCGTTGTGGTGGCTGGCTTTGATTACACCTACGGTGACAAGAATATTGCCAATATGCGTCATCTGCCTGAATTTAGTCACGGCCGGTTTGATATTGTCGAGTTACCGGAGCAGGTTTTTGCAGGGCGAAAAATTGGCTCGACAATAATTCGGCAGGATTTGTTAAATGGTGATGTGACGGAGGCTAATCAACTTCTTGGTTATCCTTACTCAATTACTGGCAAGGTGGTTACCGGTAAGCAACGTGGGCGTACAATCGGTTTTCGGACCGCAAATCTTGCATTGCCGGAGCATAAGCTAATCCCGGGTATCGGCGTCTATGCGACTAAGTTGTTGGTTCACGGGCAATGGCACGAAGCAATGACCAGTATCGGCTATAACATCACATTCAACGATACGCAGCAGATCTTCATCGAAACGAATATCTTCGACTTCGATGAAGATATTTATGGCGAGACAATCACGGTCGCGTGGTATAAATTTCTCCGCGGGGAGAAGAAGTTGGCCGGGCTTGCTGGATTGAAAGAGCAGCTAAAGAAAGATGAACAAGCAACAAGAGCTTACTTTAACAATATTTAAGCTCTTTTTTATTTGACAATCTTTTTGATAGTTGTTATATTCTAATAGTTAGCACTCTGAATAGTTAAGTGCTAATAAAGAGGTGACTGGATGTTAACAAAGCGACAGGAGCTTATCTTGAAGATGATCATCAAGAATTTCACTAATGATCATGAGCCCGTTGGATCGAAGACTTTAATGGAGCAATTGCCGATTAAAGTTTCGTCCGCAACCATCAGAAACGAAATGGCTACGTTAGAGGAGCTCGGCCTGATTGAGAAGACGCATTCTTCATCGGGACGAATTCCGTCGAGCGCTGGCTACCGTTTCTACCTGGATTATCTGGTAGAACCCATTAGCATTCCTAATCAGGTTTATCAGAAGGTTCTGTCAAACCTTGATCGACCATTTCACCAAGTGAATGAGATTGTAGAGGAAGCTGCTAAGATTCTATCGGACTTGACTAGCTATACTGCGTTTGCTGCTGGTCCTGAGCTAAATAATGTAACCGTCACAGGCTTTCGCATAGTGCCGTTACCCAATCATCAAATTATGGCAATTCTGGTAACGTCTGACGGTAGTGTTAGAAGCCGCGTATACAATATTCATCGTAGTGTCAGTGGCGATGAGATTGAGAAGGGGGTCAGAATTATCAACGATAAGTTGGTTGGTAAGAGTGTCTTAGCAATCAACCAGATGAGCATCGAAGAGTTGGTTGGGACAATTGATGGTAGTAATTCTGCTGCGGCTCAAATTATTGACCTGCTATCCGATGTGTTTAAGGACGCCGCGTCTGAACAACTCTATGTCAATGGTCAGATTAATTTGTTGAATAATTACAATGCCAGTAATGTTGATCAACTAAAGTCTTTGTACCAGATGCTTGATCATGAGAGTTATCTGACCGATTTGCTTACAATGGATGATCTGGATGATGTGCAGGTTGGCCTAGATTTTCCGGTTCGGGTCAAGCTTGGCAATGAATTGCCGGGAGATCTGCTGAAAGATTATAGTCTGTTGACCGCTAATTACTCGGTAGGGGATCACGGTAGCGGCATTATCGCTTTACTAGGGCCCTCAAACATGCCGTATTCACAGATGATTAGTCTGATGGAGTACTTTAGAAACGAGCTAGCTAAGAAATTACTAGATTATTATGGAAATTTCCAATAACTAAGGAGGATCGCTTTGGAGCATACGAAAGATGAATTTCCATCTGAGAAGGATTTAGATTCAACCAAAACAAAAACGCCGACACAAGCTGAGCAAAAGCCGCAGGGCGCTAATAACGAGGATCAGCTAGAACAGAAACCAAAAAAGAAGTCTAAGAAGCAGGAGTCAACGGAGCAGGATGATAGAGTGGCTTCTTTGACCAAGGAAATTGAGTCATTGAAGACTGAATTAGCCGACTTTGATGACAAGCTACTACGCGCCCAGGCCGAGATGCAAAACATGCAGTCCAGGCAGAAAAAGGAGACTGCTAGTATGCTAAAATATGCTGGTAGTGATTTAGCCAAAAAAGTTTTGCCTGCCGTTGATAACTTAGAGCGAGCTCTCGATATCAAAGTGGACGATGAGGCCAGCAAGCAATTTAAGAAGGGTGTTCAAATGACGCTCGATAATCTGTTGGCCGCACTCACAGAAGAGGGTGTAACCGAAATCGCAGATGATTCAGTCAAGTTTGATCCAAGTATTCACCAAGCGGTTCAGACCGTCCCAAAGGACGCCGATCATGAAGCGGACCAGGTAGTCTCAATCCTACAAAAGGGCTACAAGTTTAAGGACAGGGTTATTCGTCCGGCCATGGTCGTGGTCGCCCAATAAGCACATCTCTTAGTTTCACTTAAGTTTGTTCATCAAATTAAAAAAAAAAGAATCGAAAGGAAGTATTTTTTAAATGTCAAAAGTAATTGGTATTGACTTAGGTACTACTAACTCAGCCGTTGCTGTCTTAGAAGGATCAGAACCAAAAATTATCACAAACCCTGAAGGTAACAGAACTACCCCATCTGTTGTTTCATTCAAGGATGGCGAAATTCAGGTTGGTGAGGTTGCAAAGCGCCAAGCCGTCACGAACCCAAATACAGTTATCTCAATCAAGAGCCACATGGGTGAACCGGGATACAAAGTTAGTGTTGATGGCAAGGACTACACACCACAAGAAATCTCCGCAATGATTTTGCAATACATTAAGAAATTCGCTGAGGATTACTTGGGCGAACCCGTGACAGAAGCTGTTATCACCGTTCCTGCCTACTTCAACGATTCACAAAGACAGGCGACCAAAGATGCTGGTAAGATTGCCGGATTAGACGTTAAGAGAATTATCAACGAACCAACTGCTTCTTCGCTAGCATATGGCTTAGACAAAGACGATGCCGACGAGAAGATTCTGGTATATGACTTAGGTGGTGGTACGTTTGATGTGTCCGTCCTAGAGCTCGGTGATGGTGTCTTCCAAGTCCTTTCGACTAATGGTGATACTCATCTTGGTGGTGACGACTTTGACCAAAAAATAATTGACTACCTTGTTTCTGAATTCAAGAATGAACATGGTATCGACCTCTCGAAGGATAAGATGGCCTTACAAAGACTGAAGGATGCTGCTGAAAAGGCTAAGAAGGATCTCTCAGGGGTTACTAGCACTCAGATCAGCTTGCCGTTTATCTCTGCAGGTGAGAGCGGCCCATTGCACCTAGAGACTACTCTTACACGTGCTAAATTCGATGAATTAACCCATGATCTGGTTGAAAAGACTAAAGTAGCACTTGATAACGCCATGAAGGATGCTGGTCTATCAAATTCCGATATTGATAAAGTAATCCTAAACGGTGGTTCAACGCGAATTCCCGCTGTTCAAGAAGCAGTCAAGAACTGGACTGGCAAAGATCCAGACCATTCAATTAACCCAGATGAAGCCGTTGCACTTGGTGCAGCCATTCAGGGTGGTGTAATTTCCGGAGACGTGAAGGATATCGTGTTGCTTGATGTCACCCCATTATCACTTGGTATCGAGACGATGGGTGGTGTATTCACCAAGCTAATCGACCGGAACACGACTATTCCAACCAGTAAGTCCCAGGTGTTCTCAACCGCCGCTGACAATCAACCAGCTGTTGATGTTCATGTCTTGCAAGGTGAACGTCCAATGGCTGCCGACAACAAGACACTTGGTCGTTTCCAATTAACTGATATTCCTGCTGCTCCACGTGGCGTACCACAAATCGAAGTTAAGTTCGACATCGACAAAAACGGTATCGTCAACGTTTCAGCTAAGGACCTTGGTACTAAGAAGGAACAAAAGATTACCATCCAAAGTTCATCAGGTCTTTCAGACGAAGAAATCGAAAAGATGAAGAAGGAAGCCGAAGAGCACGCTGAGGAAGATAACAAGAAAAAAGAAGAGGTTGATCTCAGAAATGAAGTCGAGCAAATCCTCTTCCAAACTGACAAGACACTTGAAGAGCTCAAAGGTAAGGTATCAGACGACGAGATAAAGAAGGCAACTGATGCTAAAGATGCTTTGAAGAAGGCTCAAGAAGATAACAACCTAGAAGAGATGAAGGCTAAGAAAGACGATTTGAACAAAATTGTGCAAGACTTAACTGTGAAACTCTATCAACAGGCTCAAAGTGAGCAATCAGGGGCACAACCTGGAGCAGACTCAACCGATGGCGGTCAAAAGGACGATAATACTGTCGATGGTGACTTCAAGGAAGTAGACCCAGATAAAAAATAAATCAAATTAATCAAAGGACGTCTTGTTCTTTGATTTTTTGAAAGAGGAATTTTAATGGCAGATAAGAGAGACTATTATGAGGTGCTAGGTCTTAGTCGTGATGCGAGTGCTGATGAGATTAAAAAAGCGTACCGCAAACTATCGAAGAAGTACCACCCAGATATTAATAAGGCACCTGATGCCGAAGAAAAGTTTAAGGAAGTCAATGAGGCTTACGAGGTCCTGAGTGACGACCAGAAACGTGCTGCTTACGACCAATATGGTCAGGCAGGAGTCGATGGTAGTTATGGCCAGGGTGGTTTCGGCGGCCAAGGATTTGGTGGCGGCTTCGATGATGTCGGTGATATCTTTAGCCAATTCTTTGGTGGTGGTCAAGCACGGCAACGCGTTGATCCTACCGCACCAACACGTGGTTCGGACCTCGATTACACCATGACGGTTGCTTTTAAAGAGGCGATTTTTGGTAAGAAAACCAATATTACCTATACACGTTCTGAAACTTGTCACACCTGTGGTGGTAACGGTGCAGAACCAGGAACCTCTGTGCAGACGTGTCCTAAGTGTCAAGGATCGGGCTACATGACAGTGGAGCGTCAGTCAATGCTTGGTGTAATCAGACAACAAGTTACTTGTGACCAATGTAATGGTCGTGGCGTGCTTATACCAACACCTTGCCATACCTGTGCAGGCCGTGGCGTCACAGATGAGAAGCACACGATTGAAGTTAAGGTGCCAGCCGGAATCGACAATGGTCAGCAAATTCGTTTGAGTGGCCAGGGTGAGGCTGGACAAAACGGTGGTCCATACGGTGACCTCTACATCGTCTTCCGCGTGAAACCAAGTAAGGAATTCGAACGGAACGGCAACACAATCTACAGCACACAAAATATCTCATTCGCCCAGGCGACACTTGGTGATGAGATTGAGGTGAACACCGTCCATGGTAAGATAGAACTCCGCGTTCCAGCAGGTACTCAGCCTGGAACGAAGTTCAAGTTACGTGGTAAGGGTGTACCTTACTTGCGTGGCAACGGAACTGGTGATCAGGAAGTCACAATTAAGGTGGCAATTCCAAATAAGCTGAATAAAGCACAAAAAGATGCGTTGATGCAATATATCAAGGCTAGTGGTGAATCAGTAGAACCACAAGAAAAGAATTTCTTCGAAAAGATGAAGGATAAACTGAAATAATAAGCTTTTTAGAAGATGAGGGAGAAAACCTCATCTTTTTTTGCTAGAATAGATATATTATATCTGTTTGAACAAGAGGGAAGAGCTATGGAAGAGAAAACATTTCAACGAATTAAAACACTAACAGAGCTGCAGGGAACAAGCGGTTTCGAACACGACATCAGAAGTTATATGCGTGCCCAAATTACCCCACTGGTTGATTCGGTTGAACAAGATGGCTTAGGCGGAATTTTCGGTGTGAAGAAGAGTCGGGTCACGGATGCTAAAACAGTGATGGTTGCGGCACACATGGACGAAGTTGGCTTTATGATAGCCCAAATTACCGCCAACGGCTTCTTCAAGGTTGTTCCATTGGGAGGCTGGAACCCAACAGTGGTCTCTGCCCAACGATTTACGCTAAAGGCGAGCAACGGTCAGAACTATCCAGTGATTTCATCCTCGATCCCACCACACTTGCTCCGGGGCACTAACGGTCAGCAGAATCTTCAGGTAACAGATATCCTGTTTGATGGCGGCTTCACAGACAAAGACGAAGTGCTTTCCTTTGGGATTAAACCGGGAGACACCATCGTGCCAGATGTCTCCACTATCAAGACTGCCAATGGTAAGAATATTATCTCAAAGGCGTGGGATAATAGGTATGGCTGCACGATGGTATTAGAGGCTTTAGAGACCCTACAGAATGATAATTTGGACAGTAATCTGGTTATGGGGGCTAATGTTCAGGAAGAAGTGGGCTTGCGTGGAGCTAAACCGGCGGTCACCAAGTTCCAGCCTGATTTGTTCTTCGCCGTTGATTGTTCTGCGGCGGATGATATCCACACGAAAACAGGTACATTTGGGCACCTAGGTGAGGGCGTGATGATTAGAATTCAAGATCCGGGCCTAATTACATTGCCAAAGCTGCGAGATTACTTATTGACTACTGCAGAAGATAATAACATTCCTTACCAGTACTTTGTCTCAAAGGGTGGCACGGATGCCGGTGCAGCCCACACCGCAAATGAGGGTATTCCAAGTACGGTAATCGGGGTTCCTGGACGTTATATTCACACGCACCAAACGATGTTCTCGATCGCCGATTTTGATGCGGCCCAGGAGTTATTGGTGAAAGTTTTACGTGGATTAGATAAATCCACAGTTGAAGAAATTGTTAAAGGATACTAAAGTGCAGTTTCTTTCTCAACAGCTGCCAGCTTTGTTATAATGCTAGACAGAAAAGGTTGATTAGATATGAATAATGAAGAATTACAAGACTACCAGGCACATATGCGTAACTTCTCGATTGTCGCGCACATTGATCATGGTAAGTCGACGATTGCGGACCGCATTCTCGAGCTGACGGATACGGTGGCTGAGCGTGACATGAAGCAGCAATTACTCGATAACATGGACCTAGAGCGCGAGCGTGGGATTACGATTAAGCTTAATTCGGTTGAACTCAAGTACACCGCTCAGGATGGGGAGGAATACACCTTCCATTTGATCGATACCCCAGGACATGTCGACTTCACTTATGAGGTTTCCAGGAGCCTAGCTGCCTGTGAGGGCGCCCTACTAGTAGTGGACGCAGCACAGGGTGTTGAGGCGCAGACACTAGCGAACACCTACCTGGCGCTCGATAACGACCTCGAGATTCTCCCGGTTTTGAACAAAATCGACTTGCCCTCGGCCGACCCAGAGATGGTCAAAGAAGAAATTGAGGATATGATTGGGATTGATGCGACGGAAGCAGTCCTCGTGTCTGGTAAAACCGGGTTCGGAATTGAGGAATTGTTAGAGCGGATTGTGACGGACATCCCAGCACCTACTGGCGATATCAACGGTCCATTGCAAGCCCTAATTTTCGATTCCATCTATGATTCATACAGAGGGGTCGTACTAAGTGTGCGATTGAAAACCGGCCGAGTTAAGGTTGGTGATGAGATTCAAATCATGAGCACCGGCAAGAAATTTGAGGTAACAGAGGTGGGCGTGCAATCACCCAAACCCGTAGCCAAAAAAGAATTAATCGCCGGAGACGTTGGTTACATTACGGCGAACATCAAATCCGTCCGGGAAACCCATGTTGGTGATACGATTACTTCACCCGCCAATCCGGCGCCGGCGGCCCTACCTGGGTACCGCCAGATTAAACCGATGGTGTATGCCGGCCTTTATCCGGTTGACAATGGGAAGTTTAATGACTTGCGTGAGGCGCTTGAGAAGTTACAATTAAACGATGCGGCACTCGAATTTGAACCTGAGACATCTCAGGCATTGGGCTTTGGTTTCCGCTGTGGCTTTTTAGGATTACTCCATATGGATGTGGTGCAGGAACGCTTAGAGCGGGAATTCAATCTCGATCTGATCATGACCGCACCTTCAGTTGATTACCATGCCACGCTGACAGATGGGTCAGAGCGGATGATTTCAAACCCAGCAGAGATGCCGGAGGTTGGCCAGCTTAAAGAGATTAAGGAGCCATTCGTTAAGGCGGAGATCATGGTGCCAGAGGAGTATGTTGGCTCTGTGATGGAACTCTGTCAAAGAAAACGTGGTGTCTTTCAGACCATGGATTACTTGGATAAATACCGGGTTAACGTTGTTTATGAGATGCCACTGTCAGAAATAATTTTCGATTTCTTTGATGACTTGAAATCAAACACGAAAGGCTATGCATCACTCGACTACGATATTATCGGCTACCGTGCGAGTGATTTAGTCAAAATCGATATCTTGCTGAACAAGGAACCGGTGGATGCACTGAGTTTCATTGTGCACCGCGAGTTCTCTGCTGAACGCGGGCGGGAGATTGCCTCAATGATGAAGAATATCATTCCACGGCAAAACTTTGAGGTGGCCGTCCAAGCTGCTATTGGTGCGAAGGTAATTGCACGAACGACTATTAAGGCATACCGTAAGGATGTTACCGCGAGAATCCACACAGGTGATCCCGACCGTCGTGCAAAGCTCCTAGACAAGCAGAAGCGCGGTAAGAAGCGCATGAAGTCGGTTGGTAAGGTTGAAGTTCCGCAGGAGGCCTTCATGGCCGTTTTGAAAATGAATGACGACGATATTAAAGGTAAATAATTAGGTGTGGTAATGAGAAAAGCACGGAGAATTATTTTAACTATTCTAGCGACTATCTTACTGTTAATTGGGCTTGTTTTAATCTTCAACGAGCCAATTAAAGGTTGGTTGGTCCAAATGAACCAAGAGAATAAGATGGCGAAGATTTCGCCGAAGAGTATCGAGCAGGCTAATAAGTCTAAGGGAGATTTCGACTTCAGTAAGGTCAAGAGTATCGACATGGCACAGATTGGCAATAGTATGGCGAATAATACGGCCCAGACACTTGGAGTCCTCGCCATTCCGTCCGTGAAGATGCGCTTACCGATTCTGAAAGGCTTGAGTGACGCGGCGCTGTCCAGCGGTGGTGGTACGATGCGACCTGACCAAAAGATGGGTCAGGGTAACTATCCCTTAGCTGGCCACTATATGACCAATAAGGGAATACTGTTCTCGCCCATTGAACGTGCCCAAATAGGGCAGAAGGTGTACCTGACAGATTTGAAAAAGGTCTACACATACAAAATATATTACAAGAAAGTTGTTAATCCCTACGCTGTCTGGCTGGTTAATAACACCAAGAAAAAAATGGTAACGCTCATTACCTGTGCCAACGGTGGAATCAGCCGGTGGGCAATTCGAGGTAAGTTAGTTAAAACCCAGAAGGCAACATCTAAAACACTCAAGATTTTTGATCTGGAAGATATGGTAAAATAGGATTTATGTGGAAACAGAGATTAAGAGAGACAACAATTGATTCTGAACTTGCTGCACAATTTAACTTGTCACCGGTGGTGGCAAGTTTATTTGCTTCTAGGGGAATTAGCTCCGCGGATGAAATAAATTACTGGCTGAATGGCACATTGGCTGATCTCGCCGACCCGTTTTTATTCAACGAGATGGACAAGACGTTAGAGCGTATCATGGCTGCAATTGATGCAGGGGAGCAAATCACGGTCTATGGCGATTATGACGCCGATGGCATTACGAGCACCGTAGTCCTAGTGGAGACCCTCCAGATACTCGGGGCAGAGGTAAATTATTATATCCCCAGCCGTTTCAAGGATGGCTATGGCCCAAATTTACGAAAGTACGAAGAATTAATCGCTGCCGGCACCAAACTCTTGATTACGGTCGACAACGGCATCACAGGTGCTACCGAGATTGACGAGATGGCTAAACGGGGTGTTGACGTCATCGTGACGGATCACCACACAATCCCGGCACGGCTACCACTTGCCTATAGCATCATTCATCCTAAACTCAGCAATCAGTCCTATCCTTTTCACGACTATTCTGGTGTAGGAGTAGCCTATAGTTTGGCACGTGCATTGATGGACGGTGATCCTTTAGAGGATTTACTAGACCTGGTAGCAATCGGTACTATAGCAGATCTCGTACCACTTCGTGGTGAGAATCACCTGCTGGTTAAGTACGGCATTGAAGTGATTAAGCAACAGAACCGTCTGGGCCTAAACGCCTTGCTTGATGTCGCCAAAATCCAGTTGGACAACTTAACCGCACAGGATATCTCATTTGGCTTCGCACCGCGTTTGAATTCGATTGGCCGGTTAGACGACGCCAATAAGGCAGTCGAGTTACTTTTAGCGGAAGATGAAGAGGTGGCCCACAAGCTCGCCCAAGAGCTTGAGGACCAAAACGTTCGTCGGAAGGAAATATCTGAAGAGGCCTTTGAGACGGCGCAAGAGCTGATTGCCGCGCAACAGTTAGACAAAAATAGAACGTTAGTCGTCGTTGGACCAGACTTTCATGAAGGAGTACTGGGAATAGTTGCTAGTCGCTTGATTCAACGATATCATCGGCCAACTATCGTGCTAACTAAAGATAGCAGTGGTTTGCTGAAGGGTTCCGGCAGAAGCGTCGAGGGTTTCGATATATTCGCTGCCCTAGAGCCATTGTCACATACCTTGCTCAGTAAGTTTGGCGGTCATACCATGGCTTGCGGCCTCAGTATGCCTGAGGAGAATTTGGCAGAATTCCGTCAGGCTTTCGAGCAGACTTACGTACCACAAACGCTTGAAACCAGTAATTTGTATGATACAAGTATTGACCTTGATCAATTGAATATTGACTTGTATAATCAAATCATGCTCTTAGGCCCCTTTGGCACTGACAATGAGGAGCCAGTCTTCCGCTTTAACAGACCACTAATTAGCAATTTCAAAAAAATTGGCAGCAACCAACAATACTTCAAGGCTAGTCTAAAATCAGATACTAAACAGCAATTTGACCTAGTTAGTTTTAATTTGGCAAACTTTGACGAGCGTCTCTTAAACTATGTGGCTGAGCTGTATGGCGGAATTTCCCTGAATATCTGGCGCGGTCAAGCAAAGTTACAGATTATCGTCGCTGATTTTAGGTACGAGTTGCCAGCAACAACTACTAGTAGAGTAGTGGACTTACGGAGTGAGCAGACAACTCTTCACGTGGGTGATTCATATCTGTTCTATCACGAGGATTTAGCAGAAAACTTCTGTATTCAGGAACAGCTAGATCGCAGTAAGATTCTGCTCGTTGATTATGACGAGCCGCGAAGGCTACAGAGTGCTGCGCTGATGGAGCTACCCCAAACGCCGAATGATTTACGCCAACTCTTTAAAACATACGAATTTGAGCGTGTTTTATTGAAATTTAACTATGACAATCTCACGATTGACCAAATTCCTGACGAACGTATCTTTAAAAATGTTTTAAAGTATGTTTATCAACATCCCGGGCTAACAATTGCATCATACAATTTGGCAAATAAATACTTAGAAACGAACGAATCTACCTTAAAATTCATATTTAGAGTGTTTTTTGATCTAAATTTTGTTAAAATAGATGAGTTCAAAATTGTGCCAAATAAAGATGTCGTAGCGACGCCTTTGACCAGTTCTAAATATCTTCAATTGACTGAGCAGAGACTGAAATTTAAGGAACAAATGAAGTCTCTTTCGAGCAGAGAGTTGGTCCGTTACATCGAATCGTTGCTTCAATAATGGAGGATTTACATGTCTTTTGATTTTAAGAAATATATTGCGGATATTCCAGACTTTCCGGAAAAGGGAATTATTTTTCGGGACTTCTCACCGTTGGTGGGGAACGGTCCAGCATTCAAGGAAGCAATCAGTGAACTAGCAGAATTCGGGCGGAGAAAGGGCGCAACTGCAGTTGCTGCACCTGAAGCACGGGGTTTTCTGGTGGGTGCACCAATTGCAACAGAACTTGGTGTTGGCTTTGTTCAGGCTAGGAAAGAAGGCAAACTACCTCGGGCAACAGAATCCGAGACGTATGATCTTGAGTACGGTACTAGCTCTACGCTAGAGATGCATCTTGACGCGATTAAGCCCGGCGATAAGGTTTTAGTTGTAGACGATTTATTAGCTACAGGTGGCACAATTCAGGCGACAATTCGCCTGATTGAGCGACTTGGCGGTGAGGTAGTGGGTGTTGCCTTCATTATTGAACTGAGTGAATTGCCTGGACGTGATAACTTGAAAGACTATGATGTCTTCTCGCTTACGACCTACTAATATTCTGGACGAGAAAATAATTGAGGTTTAATAATGACCAAAAAAGATGATTATGAAATATTAGTTGCCCAAGTTGAGGGATTAATTGAGATGGAGCCGGACAAAATTGCGACATTAGGCAATGTCTCCGCCGCCATCAAACAGTTCCTACCTGAGTCAGTATTTGCTGGATTCTACTTGTATAATGGTGACGAACTCGTGCTCGCACCATTTCAAGGTAGTGTGTCTTGCACTAGGATTGCACTCGGTAAGGGTGTTTGTGGTGAGTCCGCCGAGAAGAATGAGACAATTATTGTTGATGATGTGACACAGCGGGAGAATTACATTCAGTGTGATTCTGCTGCAATGTCTGAGATTGTCGTGCCAATGTATTCTAATGACAAGTTAGTAGGCGTACTTGATCTTGATGCACCAACAACAGCGGCCTATGATGAGTTAGATCAAGAATACCTTGAACAGATTGCACAACTTCTTTCGGATAAGCTCGTTTGGTAACAAAAATATAAAAACCCAGTTTGTTCTAGCAGCAAACTTTGCTATAATTAACTGAGTAATATGGAGAGTTGGCAGAGTGGTAATGCACCGGACTCGAAATCCGGCGAACCGGCTAATACCGGCGCGCAGGTTCAAATCCTGTACTCTCCTTCGATATGTGCGTAAGTCCTTAATAAAAGAGGGTTTGCGCATTTTATTTTTGTTTTTGACTAACTAAATATTTAAACCGTTCAATGCATTAGCCACTCGACTCTTGCCGTTGTCCGTCATATGGGTATAGATGTCTAACGTCATCTATACAGTGTCATTGCCAAGAATTGCCTGAAAATCAGTAGCTGAATGTTTGTATTACAATAATGGAACAATATGGCTATTTTATATATACTCTTGGTAATTATTTGGAAAATTCATATCTTGCAAAATACTTGAAAAATCTATTGATTGAAATTTATTTTTATATTGGCTTAAGAGATTGATAAGTTCGTGAGAAAGTTTTATGTAGTATTTTTTTGGTAACATTACCTTAAGCGAAAGAATTAATTCAAAAACGCCCGCTTGACTTGAAAAAACTGATTTATCCATATTTAAGGCAATTCGGATAGGAGTTGTTTTCGGAGACTTTGCAATTTTTCTTGAATAGGTTATTTCGCCGTGGGCCACTGAATTTCTGAATAAATTAACTAAATGGTTCACTGTCTTAATCGTTTCGGGAGTAATTCTGATTTTGTTTTCTGATGACCACTCTCTGGATCTTTCCCTTGAAAATTCGGTAGCAATCTTAATTTGTAAATTGTCAACTAAGTTTGAATAAAAGTGATTTATTTCTCCAAAGGTCAAAAAATTTACCAATACCCAAAGTGGTATATGGCCATGGTTATTAAGATAATGTTTAATTGCGGCTGTAGAATTAGCGTTTTTCTTGATTACATTCGACAACGAACTAATAGTAGATACCACACTGCTTACCTTGGAGGGAAGGCGGCTATAGTTATCAACTGCAAGATATGAATGTTCTTCGGGATACTCCATTGAAAAGTTATATGATATAGAAGCTCCGAGAACAGATTCATACTTTAATAGATACTTGTATAGTATTGATTGTAGTTCAGAGTCAAATTAGTATAAATCTCTGATCTCACTGAATTTGGCGCCATTTATATACTTTTCTGGCTTTAAAATTTCTCCGGTAGAATCTCTCTGTAAAAAATTCCATTTGTATCCATTAATTAGTGCGTAGTAACCTATTTGTTTGAGACTTCTTTTATTTGCTGTTGAAACTTCCAATCCGCGCATTCGCAAAATTTTCATTTGTTGATTGTGCGTTTTAAAGGGCTTTCCATTAACCATTTTTCTTCCAAAACAAAAACCTCAGGCTATGTTAAATATAGAACCTGAGGTTTCGTTAGTCAGGCGCCTACTCCAACTGCATTCCGAACTTGATCTATGTTTAATAGGTTTAAAGGACTTTCTTATTAATTTTTGCTACATATTGTGTTGAATTGGGACAAATATTTTGTTGGCTATATCTCAAACTTTCTAGTATGGGGTATGGCTATTGTTTAATCTAACTTGGTCGTTTAAATGTTGTACCGTATACTCACTCTGCCTCAGCTTCATTGAAATTTATCAGCTACATCTCAATTAAGCTGAGTAATAGGTTATAATTCCACGGTGGATACTACTTATTAATAGTATGTTTCTGTAGTAAACGGGATTCCGTATTTAGCGCTGAAATTATAAAAGCCCAATGTATACAAATCAGTAGTCTTATCTATCTCCGATTCAGCTGCAAAATTGATCATTTTTAATACCAGGTGTGTAAATTCTAGTGCAGCAGTACCATTAGCTGTTACCAGATTGCGGTCTTTTACCGCCTGTTGTTCGATGAATTCTTCATGATTAGTGTATTCTTTAAAATTCTGCCATAGATACTGTGCGTTGCCTGTGTGCCTATAATGAGAAAGTAAGCCATTTCTCGCTAGAAAGTCTACTGCACCGCAAATAGCAGCTATCGGTTGATTAGTAGCTAGTCGAACAGAAATTAGTTGTTTTAATTATTGATTATCGGTGGACCAAGAATCGCCACCACTTAATACCAGCAAATTAATCTTGTCGGGCAACTGGTCTATCCGATGATTAACTTGGGTTTTGAAGCCACCAATTGAAGTTACTAGTGATTGTCTCGAGGTAGTTTCGACTCGCCGTTCTTTACTTTGATTTAATTGGCCAGCTAAATAACCAAATTTCCAATCTGCATAAATATCTAAAACACAAAAGATTGCCTTTTTCATTTAATATTACTCCCTCATTTGCGAACCTATGTTTGCTCGTTTATGATATTACAATTATTTTCGATAATAACAACTGAAAAAATTTAGAGCACAGATTTAAAATAATATCCAGTGTTCAAGGAATTTCTGAATTTATACTTGCCCTAAAGTTGAGTTGAGGGTTTATACTAATCAAAATGATATTCTAAAAATCAATAATCTATTTTAGGAGGACGAGTATGAAAGCAACAGCATTTATGGGACCTGGTAAGGTCGAGATTCAGGAAATTGCTAAACCAGCAATTAAAAATGCGGGAGATGCGATTATTAAGGTCATTCGTGCCAGTGTCTGTGGGTCCGACTTATGGTGGTTTCGCGGTCTCAGCGAGCGTCCAATAAATTCTTTCGTGGGGCATGAGGCAATTGGCATTGTTGAGGACGTAGGAGACACCGTAACAAATATTCAAAAGGGTGACTTTGTGATTGTGCCCTTCACGCACGGTTGCGGTCATTGCGCCGCTTGTCTAGCCGGGTTTGATGGTAACTGCTTGAATCCACCGGCTGACGGCACGGGTTATCAGGCAGAGTACATACGCTATGGTAACGCCAATTGGGGCTTAGTCAAGATTCCAGGTCAACCTAGTGATTATTCCGATGAACAGCTTAATTCGTTCGTCACTTTAGCTGATGTGATGGCAACTGGTTACCATGCGGCAATCACAGCGGAAGTAAAGCCAGGATCAACCGTCGCTGTCATGGGTGATGGCGCTGTTGGCTTGAGTGGTGTTTTAGCTGCCAAACTATTAGGTGCAAAAAGAATTATCGCCATGAGTCGTCACGAAGACCGGCAGCAGTTAGCATTGAAATTTGGTGCGACGGATATTGTACCGGAACGAGATCAAGCCGGGATTGATCACGTGCTGGAATTAACTGGAGTAGGTGTCGATGCAGTCCTCGAGTGTGTTGGGACGGAGCAAGCTGTTTCGACGGCTGTTCAATTAGGACGGCCAGGAGCTGTCGTTGGACGTGTTGGTGTGCCTCAGAAGGAGACAATGAATACAAATAACTTATTCTGGCGCAATATAGGCCTTCGGGGTGGAATTGCTGCTGTGACAACGTACGATAAGAGTAGATTACTAGAAGCCGTGCTCGGCGGACAGATCAATCCAGGACTCGTCTTCACGAAACGGTTTAAATTGGATGATATACAACAAGCTTACGAGGCGATGGATAGAAGAGAGGCAATCAAGTCCTTACTCATCGTTAGCGAATAGTTTCGTTGGTCAATATTAGCAAAAAAATGGAGGTAGGATATGCAAATTTTTGTAGTTGGTGGCTCAGGACGTGTTGCTACGGAGTTAATTAAAGATTTGGTAGAGATGGGTCATACCGTCGTTGCGGGTGCCAGACACGAGGAGCAAATTGTCAAGTTACCAGCAGTAAAGCCGGTCCACCTGGACTTGCATGCACCAGTACGTGAGTTGGTTGAACTGATGAAAGGTAGTGCTGTGGTCTATTTCACTGCGGGTTCACGCGGCAAGGATCTACTGCAGACGGATGCCTTTGGGGCAGTGAAAACAATGCAGGCCGCTGAGCAGGCCGGAATCAAGCGCTACGTGATGCTCAGCTCGAACTCATCGCTTGAACCAGAGCAATGGCACCGTGAGGGACTGCGCGATTTGATGGATTATAATGTTGCAAAGTTTTTTGCCGATAATTACCTAGTTAATCAAACCAAGCTTGATTACACGATTCTTCAGCCGACGAGTCTAACCGAGAAATCTGGCACTGGCAGAATTAGCGTAGTCACTGACCTGGCTACTACGAACCCAATTCCAGATGTGGCCCAGACTTTGGCGGAAATCTTGCAACACGATAATACTATTGGTCATGTGATTGCGATGAGTACAGGTGACAAGACTATCGCAGATGCCCTTAGTAGTGTTGAATAGCTAAGGTCCCTGCAGAGGAGAGTGTATTAGGGATGCAATATACGAAATTAGGCAAGACAGATATTGAGGTTTCTAAAATTTGTGTTGGTGCAATGAGCTTCGGGGAACCTGGAACAATGCATGACTGGACGCTTGATTAGAAAGGAAGTAAGCAAGTTATTAAGCACGCGCTAGACAGCGGTATTAACTTCTTTGATACAGCGAATAGCTATTCAAAAGGAACCAGTGAGGAATATCTTGGTCGTGCAATCAAGCAGCTAGGCATTCCACGCGAGAAAGTCGTGCTGGCATCAAAGGTTTACTTTAATCCGGGACGTTTAGCAAAAGATGCGATTAACCGCGAAATAGAAGGAACACTGAAAAGACTGCAAACTGATTACCTCGATTTGTACATCATTCACAGATTTGACTATGAAACGCCTATTGAGGAGACGATGGCGACACTCAATCAACTAGTTCAATCTGGTAAAGTAAGGGCGATTGGTGCTTCTGCAATGTATGGTTATCAATTTCATAACTTGCAGCAGGTAGCGCTAGATAACCACTGGGAGACCTTTCAGACGATGGAGAATCATTATAATCTGCTCTATCGTTAAGATGAGCGCGAGTTAATTCCAGTGACGCAGCAGTTTGACGTTTCCTTGATGCCGTATAGCCCATTGGCTGCAGACCATTTGAGTAGGCGTGAGTGGCAAGCGGACACCTTACGAAGTAAGACTGACCGAGTTTCCATGGGTAAGTATGACCGTGCCAAGGAGAATGATTTGCAAATTATTGCGCGAGTTGCTGAGTTAGCTGATAGACACGAAATCTCGATGAGTCAAATTTCTCTTGCTTGGCTTTTTGTCAAAGGAGTGGCCGCACCCATCATTGGTTCGACTAAAATAAAGCATCTAGACGACGCTGTGGCAGCCATTGATGTTCATCTGACGGACGACGAACTGGCTTACCTAGAGGAGCCGTATCAACCACACGAAGTAGTAGGGTCACTTACGCAAAACCCGGCTGCAGGGACAATTCTCGTCGATCGATAAAAATAAGTTTGTTGGCCCACCGTTATTTACCTGTTAGCACAGCACTTTCATGAATCATGTTGACGAGCTCTGTGAGACCGACATCGGTCTGATTGACACTGATGGTGTTCCAGTGCGTTTTGTTCATGTGGTAGCCCGGAAAAACACCCCGAGTTTTACGCATAATTTCTCCGTGCTCAGGCGTCAGCTTTAAGTCAATTAATAGCTCATGATCCTTCTCAAAGATCAGTGCGATAATCTTCTTATTACTTAGATGCTTGATGGCGGTCCATTCGATTGTCTCATGACTATGTTCGCCATTGAACGGGTAATCTTCAAACGACGTTGTCTCGTGTAAGACTAGGTCAATTAATTCACGTTTATTCATCAGTTTGCTCCCTTTATTTAAATCATATTTCTGGTGTTCTAACTTTATTATATGCAAGAATGCGCTTACAAAAACAGTTACCACTAAAAATGGAGGCAAATTAAGATGAATATTTATTTGAATTTTGCTGGTAATGCGCAGGCAGCGTTGGACTTCTACGGGGAAGTCTTCCAAACGAAGTCTCGGCAGATGCCAAAAATCTGATCATGCACTCTGTCATCGATATCGATGGTCTGCAGGTTAATCTGGTGGATAAGTTTGGTGTGAACTGGATAGTCAACGTGCAGAAACAGGAACGCTTCGGCGAATAAAAAATTTGAATCATCTCAGTAAAAGGTTGAGTGGAGAAACTCGATCTTTTTTTTGCCACCAAAAAAGCCTAGGCAATGCCTAGACTACGGATAATTGCTAGTGAAATGATCCCAACAGCTACAATCACCAATAAACTCTTACTGATAACAGCAGCGAGGAAGCTCGGAATCGTGGTCAGTAAGTATGCTAGGTTCAGCTGTGGTAGGTGGCCTTGATGTGGGGTGAATAGGGAGCTAAACCAGAGCGTGGACATGATGACAATTGGCACGAATTGGAGAAATTCAATTATTCTGCTGTGGAGCGTGAATTTCTGCAACAGGACAAACGGCAGAATACGCGAGAGCCAAGTGACGATTGAACAACCGATAATGGTCAGAATGATTGTGTTAGAAGAAAGCATGCTTGCACCACACTCCTAACGAACAGCCAAATAAGGTCACCACAATAATGACGAGGTTTGCTGGCAGTAAAATCAGTGCCAGGTATGTTAACACGCAGGTCAGCACAATCACCACAAGTTGCAAACCATGTTTCAAAGATTTATCGCCAATCACCTGAAGATAGACTAGTCCCATGAACATCGCAACAATCGCGAAGTCTAGGCCAAGAAACTTTGGATCAGCCACGATACCGCCAAGGAGCGCACCAATCACCGAGGAAAGAACCCAGCTGAGATACGCGATTAAGTTTGCCGTGTTAATCCACGTGAAGTTCAGTTGTCCCCGTGTATAATTTTGCTTGTTCATCGAGAGGGCGAAACTTTCGTCGGTGAGGAGCGTTCCCAGCAGGATATTCTGCCTTAATGGTGCGTTTTTGAAATAATTGGTGAGTGTTGTACTCATGAGAATCATGCGCGAATTGACGAGAAAAGTAGCTAAGATAATCGAGAGCACTGGACTACCCCCACTAAGCATGCTGACAGTCGTAAACTGAGCCGATCCAGCGTAGATAAAGAGGGACATGAGTAGGACGATGACGGGACTAAAGCCGCTTGCTCGCCCAATAATACCGAACGCCATGCCGATACCCACATAGCCAAAAACAGTTGGTAATGTTTCCTTAATGGCACTTTTGACTGTCAGTTGCTCGTTCATTGATCCTGCTACCTCCCTGGCTGATTGATGAGAATTATCCTCATTCTAGGGATAGGGGAGATTAAGGTCAACGAACACTTACAAAAAAAGCCACTGAGATAAATGGTGCAAGTGGTGAAACAGGTTAATTCGTTAGCTTCTTCTCCATAATGTAGTCTGTCTGGGCATCCGTGCCCAATTGGAAAGTATGGGCACCGATCTGGTGGAATCCCAGCCGTTGATAGAATTTCTGCGCGGGCTCATTATGCTCCCAAACTCCCAAGATAATCCTTGTCTTGCCTAGTTGCTCTGCCTGGTTTAGCGCAAGCTGGTACAACTTTGTACCCAATCCTTGGCGTTTGAATCTGCGGCGGACATAGATCCGCTCAATTTCAAGAGCCGCATCTCCGAAGTTTTCAGACTGCGCTTGACCAATATTGAGTTTCAAGTAACCAGCCCATACCCCGTCAACGGTGATTGACCAAAAGGTTGAGTCAGCATTATTCAGTTCACTTCGAAGCTGAAGAGCGCTATAAGCGGAATCCAGATATTGTGTCAAATTCTGCGGATCATTCGCACTACCAAAGGTATCAGTGAATGTCTCACGACTAATCGTCATGAGTTCTTTAATTTGGTTGGTTGTGATTCGGTCAATAATTACTTTCAAATGAAGCCTCCACCAGCATTAAAATTTATAAAATCAGATAATCTATTCATAATAAGTCATCATAAAACATCGGTAAATGATAGTCAAAGGAGGAGTAGACTAATGCTAGAACGAAGGGCGAATGCACAAGTCGATGAATTGATTAGTAAGCTTCCAGAAGAGCTAGCGCTCATTGTGCAGCAGTATCGCTTACTGATTCTAGAGAGTAATTCGGCAGTGATTGAGGACCATAAGTGGTCTATGCCAAGCTACGAGCTCCCAGAAAGCGGCCAGAAAATGTACATCCAAGTAGCTAAAAAATACGTGAACCTTGGGTTCACGTATGGGGTAGATTTGTTAGAGTTTGACTCGAAGAGATTATTAACCGGTACGGGACAAACGATGCGGCACATTAAGATAGTTCCTGGCAGACCAATAGACGAAACTGCAGTCACCAGCCTGATTGAACACGCATTTAACTAAGCAAGTTTCTGCTGTTCAGCGCTATTGATTTTATTAGTGCCCTCAATCACGATAGACTGGGCGAGTTTGGCAAACGCGGTAACAGCGAGCGCCAGACCTAAAAAGATTAGTTCAATGAGCAGCACTCCCGGTGCGTCTTCGAAGTCTGCCCAAATATACGCGAATGGGCTGCCGATGAAATACAGCATCGCAATTGCTAAGGCCGCATACTTAATCTTGGCCAATCTTAGGCTGGTCTTGACCGAAAAAGTGTCCTGCAGCTCGAAATTACGTAGCAACCTGAAAGCCTGATACATGCCGTAAAGGAAGATGATTACTGAGACGTAAATTCCAGTGAGGATAGTGTAGAACAGCCAAGCGTGGGTGGGATAAGTCACGACTAACGCCGGAATTCCTTCCAGACCGATCAAGGTACTGATAAACAAAATAAGGCCTGTAATGCCAATTAATGCGAGTCGTAAAAAGTTGCTGATCAATTTAGTCATAATTTCACTCCTAACTTAGTGCAAGAATCGCTGTGTTATCTATGGTATTGTCATCATAGTCGTTCTTTTTGGTGACAGCCACAGCACAGTTTAATTTTTAGAAAAATTTACAAAAAAAGGCCAGTAGTCGGACTACTTGACCTCGCTTGGGAGCATCACGGTTTGGTTAACCCCATCATCATATACAACTAAGGACGCTGGATATGATGGATCGTACTTGATGGGCAAATCAAATTTAATCTTCAGGGGATTGTTCTTCTGGGAGAACATCATCGCTGCCTTGCCATCCTGGTCGGCTAGGATATCGAAATTAATCAGGTTGCCTAGCTTGACGACACCGGTTAAATTCTGGTCAATTAGGTACCAGACGGTGTCGATCATGCGACCAGGGATGCGGTCGATTACGGCATAAGTAGCGAATCTTGGGGAGTTTTGTGCGAACATGGTTTCTAACATCTCTCTTCTTAGTTCATTTTTGTGTTATTATCTAGTGCTTACTCTTTGAGGTCAGCGAAAGTAGCGGCAGTGACTTGCTGTAGATCGAGCGGATTTAGTTTCACACTGCGACCGATTTTACCAGCCGAAACCACCATGAAAGGCTGATCCTTCGCTGTTTGTTCGATATAGATAGGGAAATGTTTCTGCTCGTGTATGCCAACCGGTGTGTTGGCACCGTGGACGTAGCCCGTCGTTTGTTCCAAAATTTTCAACGGCAGCATCTCTACCTTCTTGTTACCACTAACCGCGGCGAACTTCTTCAAGCTGAGGTGGTGGTCTAACGGAACGACTGCGACAATTGGGCCAGTTTTGTTGCCAGAAGCAACCAATGTTTTATAGACCAATCGCTCATCTTCGGTTAGACTAGTAGTATCCATCTCAGCCACGTTACCGTGACGCTGAGTCTCGAAAGTAACCTGTTCGTAGGCAATTTTCTTCCGATCAAGAATCTTCTCTACAAGCGTTTTATCAATTTTATTCTTCTTCGACATTAGTTTAACCTCATTGGTTATTCTAGCAAGGGAAGTTTTTACTGTCAAAATAGACCGCTTTTAAAAGGAGCCACCATGAAATTATTACAACTAACTATCGCTACCGCACAAGAAGCCGAGGAAGCTCTAACGGAGTATCTTACCAACGAGTTATTAGCTCAAGGGGTGGAGGTTAGACGGCGCAGTGACTTTATTGCCGTACCAAACAGAAGCCACGGTGAGACTATTGATTTGGCTTCTGTTGCAGCTTTGCCAGAAGACATCGAGGTCACTGGCTATTTTAATGCTACAGAGGATGCCCACAAGCTGCAGCTTCTGGTTCAGGCTAAGTTAGCAGAGTTAGCGTCTTATGGTCTCCAAACGGGTACACGTCAAATTACGCAACAGGTGGTTGCAGACACGGATTGGAGCGAGAGCTGGAAACAATATTATCACGTGGTGCACGTGACCAGAAACCTCACGATTGTACCTAAATGGCTGGACTACACGCCAGTATTGCCCGACGAGCAGACTATCATACTTGATCCGGGGCTTTCCTTTGGCACAGGGACTCATATTACCACGCAGCTGGCGCTTTTACTCATTGAAAAGGCCTTAAGAGCGCGCCAACGGGTCCTAGACGTAGGGACGGGTTCGGGCATTCTCAGTATAGCTGCTGAGAAGTTAGGTGCAGACCAAGTGATAGCGACAGACATCGATGAACAAGCAATGACCGCCGCAAAAGAGAATATTGGATTGAATAATAGTAGTAAAATAGCATTAGTTCAAAGTGACCTACTAAACAATGTCTCTGGGCAATTCGATTTGATTGTCGCTAATATTCTGACCGAGGTGTTGCTCCCGTTAACCGAGCAGTTAGCGGAACACCTAGCAGCAACAGGTCGAGTAATCATGTCAGGCATTGATCAAGATCAGTTGCCTAAATTAGAGGAAGCACTGAGGCTACATGGTTTCTCGATTACAATTCGGGTCCAACAAGAGCGTTGGGTTGCCTTACTGATAGAACGCCAGCAAGATTAGGTTATTTTTTATAAAGGAGTGGCTGAGATGCAGCATTATTTTATCGAAAAAACGGCTTCGATTAATGACCAGATTATTCTGGACGGTGAGATTGCCCACAGAATCGTTAAGGTACGCCGGAGCCAAGTCAGTGACGAGATTGAACTAGTTGATGCCGAGCACAATGCCTACGTGGCAGTGATTATGGCACTAAAGGGTAATGAGGTGCTCGTGAAGGTTGTCCGGGAAGCGGTACTTAATCCGGAGTTACCAGTAAGTTCCACGATTGTGGTTGGTACTAGTAAGGGCGACAAAAATGAGTTTATTATTCAGAAAGCCACAGAGATGGGCGTGCAACATATCATCTTTTTTAATGCAGACTACTCAATTTCACGCATCAAAAGTGATAAGATAGATAAAAAATTAAGTCGTTACCAGAAGATAGCACAACAGGCAGCAGAGCAGTCTCGCCGTGAGAATATTCCAACAGTTAGATTAATCGATAAGCTGTCCGAGTTGAGCTTTACCGACTACGATACGAGATTGATTGCCTATGAAGAAGCTGCGAAGCAACACGAACACTCCGCTCTACGCGAGGCTCTGACCGCACTTAGGCCGAGCCAGAGAATCATCATGGTGTTCGGGCCTGAGGGGGGTATTTCGCCTCTGGAAATTGGCTTCCTCGAAAGCAAGCAATTTAAAGCCGCTGCGCTTGGTAATAGGATTCTACGCGTTGAAACTGCCCCATTATACTTCTTGAGCGCCTTATCATATCAATTGGAGATGAGTTAATCGATGCAAACTATGAAACATATTTTGCAGTCAAAAACAGCCGTAATTGTATATCTTTCTTTGTTCTCGGTCCTATTTGCACTAGTTATGGGATTATTTGGACTTAAGGTACCGCTTCGAGTGGGCTGGATTTTTATTGCGCTTAACTTTTTAATCTCTTACTTCATTGGTTATTGGGTCAAAAAACAGAGATTGAATATTTTCTGGTTGCTGTTTTGGCCGGTAGTATTTTCAGTCACGGTCTTGATTCGTTATGCAGATTATAATTATTTCTTCGGCTTAATTTACCTGGTGCTTTCCGTATTGGGCTATAATCACCATAATAATTATCGTTAAAAGGGGACAAATTTAAAATGGCGAAACCAAAAGAACTAACGCAAGAAGACGTCATTGAACTTTGTCGTCTTTATATGAATGACGAGCACCTAGCTTTCGTCCAGAGGGCTTACGAGTTCGCCTCATACGTGCATCACGACCAGATTAGGAAATCGGGTCAACCTTATATCATTCACCCTATTCAAGTTGCCGGTATTTTGGCGGAACTGAAGATGGATCCAGAGACAGTTGCTAGCGGCTATCTCCACGATGTGGTCGAGGACACCAATATTACACTGGGTGACGTGTCAGAATTATTTGGGAAAGACGTTGCCGCTATCGTTGATGGTGTGACTAAGCTGGGTAAAATTAAGTACAAATCACATGAGGAACAACTAGCTGAGAATCACCGCAAAATGCTCATCGCAATGGCGCAAGACTTGCGGGTAATCATGGTTAAACTGGCTGATCGTCTGCATAACATGCGCACGCTGGACCACCTGCGTCCAGATAAGCAGCGTAGAATCGCTGATGAAACACTGGAAATATATGCACCACTAGCCGACCGCTTAGGTATCAGTATGATCAAGTGGGAGCTGGAGGATTTGAGTCTCCACTATATCAATCCCCAACAATATTACCGGATAGTTAATTTGATGAAGTCTAAGCGTGACGAGCGTGAACGTTATATCGCAGACGCTGTCGATGTAATCACCGCTACGCTGGACGAGCTCGGTATTAAGTACGAAATATACGGGCGGCCCAAGCACATCTACTCAATTTATAAAAAAATGAAGGACAAACACAAGCAGTTCAATGAATTATATGACTTGCTTGCTATTCGAGTCCTCGTCGAGACGGTCAAGGATTGCTACGCGGTTTTGGGCGCAGTCCACACTAAATGGAAGCCAATGCCTGGTAGGTTCAAGGATTACATTGCGGTGCCTAAGGCGAACGGGTATCAGTCACTGCACACAACGATTATTGGACCCGGCGCTAAGCCACTAGAAATTCAGATTCGGACCGAACAGATGCATGAGGTTGCCGAGTATGGTATTGCCGCCCACTGGGCGTATAAAGAAGGAGTCAAGAATCCCGTTAAGCTCGATGAAGCCGGCAAAAAGATTGATATCTTCCGGGAGATCCTGGAGATTAAAGACGAGAGTACTGATGCGCACGAATTCATGGAGAGCGTGAAAGGAGACATCTTCTCGGATCGCGTTTATGTCTTCACGCCAGCTGGCGATGTGTACGAGCTGCCAAAGGGTTCGATTCCCCTGGATTTTGCCTATCTAGTCCACACCGAGGTCGGAAGTCACTCGGTTGGTGCGCGCGTCAACGGGAAGATTGTACCGTTGACCTACCAACTAAAAAACGGTGATATCGTCGAGATGTTGACTCAGAGTAATGCCCGTCCTAGCCGAGATTGGATTAATATCGTCAAGACAAGTCGCGCCCGCAATAAAATTAAGCGTTTCTTTAAGAGCGAGGAAAAGGACGAGAACGTTGAGAAAGGCGTTGCTGCCCTTGAGAATCAGCTAAGTGATCTAGGCTTTTTACCTAAGAATTACATGGACAAAGAACACATGCAGATTGCGCTGATGAAATTTAACTTTAGTACTGAGAGCGAATTGTTTAGTGCAATTGGTTATGGTGAAGTTACCGCACTGGTGGTGGCTAATAAGCTGACAGAGAAGGAACGGCGCAAACGGCAATCTGACAAACAAAAGTCGATGGAGCAGGCTATTCTTACCAACACCTCTGAGCCCGACCAAAAACAGGAACCGAAGAAGGCCCAGAAGAAGAATAAAAACGACAGGCAGAAGTCTTCAGATCCAATGAAGATCAAACACGACAACGGCATCATGATCCAAGGCGTTGGTAACCTCTTGATCCGTTTGGCTAAGTGTTGTAATCCATTACCTGGTGACGACATTGTGGGTTACGTCACGCGTGGGCGCGGTGTGACCATCCACCGTAATGATTGTAAGAATATCAAAGAGGAAGACAGGACTAATGGTCGGTTGATTGATGT
Organism: Amylolactobacillus amylophilus DSM 20533 = JCM 1125; assembly: GCF_001936335.1. Classification (GTDB taxonomy): domain Bacteria; phylum Bacillota; class Bacilli; order Lactobacillales; family Lactobacillaceae; genus Amylolactobacillus; species Amylolactobacillus amylophilus. Next base: position 31,865 of record NZ_CP018888.1, on the reverse strand, counting down.
TGCCTGGGAGAATGTGAATGATGCTGCAAAAGAGCAGAATTATAACGCCGACATTGAAATCTATGGCTTCAACCGTAATGGTTTGCTGAATGATATTCTCCAAACTTTGAATTCACAGTCTAAGAACCTGGCAAGTATCACTGGTAAAGTTGATAACAACAACATGGCACACATCTATGTCACAGTAGCAGTGAAAAACGCCTTACACTTAGAGGAAATCCTGGCGAGGATTAAAGATGTGCCAAATGTCTATGAAGCGAAGAGGTCTGATAGCTAATGAGAATTGTAGTTCAACGCGTTACAGAAGCTAGCGTCACGGTCGCCCAGAATCAAATCGCCCGGATAGGTAAGGGTTTTCTACTACTCGTCGGAATCGAGCAGGGGGATACACTATCCTTAGCACATAAATTTGCTGACAAAATCACGAAACTCCGTGTTTTCAGTGACCAAAATGACAAGATGAACCTAGCGTTAGCGGATGTGGCTGGCCAGATTCTCTCTGTCAGTCAATTCACGCTACTGGCGGACACGAGCCATGGTAACCGGCCGAGTTTCACACAAGCAATGCGGCCCGAGCTTGCAGAACCGCTATTTGAGCAATTCAATGACCGATTGCGTGCCAACGGTCTTTTGGTTCAAACCGGTGAATTTGGCGCGGATATGCAGGTTAACCTGCACAACGACGGACCGGTGACGATTATATTTGAGGAACGGGTTAGTTAAATAAATAATTATTAGTTTTTCTAGGACCATGAGAATAAGGCAACCATTTCGGTTGTTTTTTTGTAGCAATCAAAACTGCTGAAAAAATAATCATCAAAAAGCGGAAAAATAACATCTGTTGGCTATAAGCTTTTAATGAAGGTTAACACAGCTGATGGATGGCGCCCGCTAGCAGACTTCAGTAAGATTCCAGCCAAGACAATTGCTAGTATTCTAATTGGCAGTATGCAGAAACTGGCCTTGAAGGTGGGTTACGTGTCCGTTAATCTGAACCGGCAGCAGCTATTAACGTCAGAGATTAATGAAGCGCTTATCTATGTACAAAATCTGTTGCGCCCCCTAAAACTCGTCGTGGAGCTTACTGAGGAGGATAATCCTGTTGAAATTAACTTTGAAGATTTACAACAAGCACTAGTTAACTATCAGTTACGGGGCATTGAACTCTCGCTTGATGACGTTGGCACTGGCTTGAACCAGCTGGATAACGTCGACAGATTCATGCCTTACTTGAGTGAACTGAAATTTGCGCTACAAAACTTTGAAGAGTCAGTTTTTGACCAGGAAATTCAAGACAAAATAGTTTTCTTGCGGGACTTAGCACAGAAGAACAACCTAAGATTTATCCTTGAAGGTATTGAGAGTGAGGAAGAAGATCAACTGTTGAATAAAATGAATATCACGTTAAGACAAGGGTACTATTATGGTAAGCCACATATTTTGAAGCTACTTGATGATGACCCGGATAATTAAGTAAAAGAAAAGGGGAATAAGATGAAGTTAGTAATAGTTGGCTGCACACACGCTGGTGTTTCAACCGCGAAAGAAATTATAACGAATCATCCAGACACTGATTAACTATTTATGAACGAAATGACAACGTTTCTTTTCTGTCGTGTGGTATCTCTTTATACTTAGAGGGAGTCGTCGACAAACTTGAGGATATGTTCTACGAAACACCGGAGCATCTGGCAAGTATTGGCGCAAAAGTCAAGACTATGCACGACGTTTTAAAGATCAATCCAAAAGAAAAATCCATACTCGTGCAAGACATGAGCACCAAAAAGGTTGTGACAGATACTTACGATAAGTTGATTATGAGCACGGGTTCTTATGTTCAGGTACCTCCTTTAACGGGCATAGATAACGATAAGGTGCTATTGTGTATGGTTATAAGCAGGCAAAAGCAATCTATAATAGCGCGAAAGACAACCAGCATATCGCGATTGTAGGTGGCTGCTTTATTGGGATTGAACTGGCCGAGGCCTATGCCAACACAGACCACCAAGTAACGCTAATTCAGGGTAATAAGCAATTGCTTAATAACTACGTAGACGCAGACATGTCGCTTAAAATCGTAGAAACACTGCAACAACATGGGGTAGACGTTCGCTTAGGTCATCGGGTTAAAACTCCTTTGGCAGTGTAAATGGGACCAAGCAGGTACTCATTAATACCGCGCAAGGGCAGATTACCGCAGATCTAGTAATTGTCTGCACTGGCTTCTTGGCAAATACTGAATTATTGTTTGGTAAGGTCGAGATGGACAAAACTGGTGCGCTGTTGACGAACGAATGGCTTGAGACCTCTGAACCGGACATTTTAGCCGCCGGTGATTCAGCGGCAATCACTTATAATCCACTAAAACAAGATATGTATATTCCGTTAGCATCGAACGCCGTGAAGCAAGGTTACATTGCGGGTAGAAACGTGTTTGGCCACGTGCAGAAGTTTCCTGGCAAACAAGGAAAAACTGCACTACGTTTCTTTGACTATACACTGGCAAACACGGGACTTACTATTCCTGTCGTTGCCATTTTCATTGTTGTTCAACTGTTTTTAGGCATCATGGTGATATTAATTAGAAAACAAAAGGTCAGCACGATTGTGCTCCATGCAAGTGCATTGATTCTTTTTTGTATCTTCTATTTCTTAGCCACTTTCAAAAATGGTGTTGTGCCCGGAATGGGAATGATTAGCTTGAGCGAAGCTCTTTTCTATTCTAGCTCTTTAATTATCCTCGATGGACTCGTCTACTTCATGCTCTCACAATTTAATGCAGAGGATATTTATGTGGACACCATTTTACAGCAGGCAAACACCGATTGGTTGACCAGCTTAAATAACTACGGTTCATTTGTTGAACAATTAGCGAACAATTTTAAGCATTGGCAGAAGACAAAAGAGCCACTCTTGATGATTGCCCTCGATATTGATCACTTCAAAAATCTGAATGACGGCTTTGGCCACTTTACAGGTAACCGCGGTTAGCGGAGGCTAGTACCGTGATGGAGCAGGTTATTTCAAGAGTGCCAAAAGCTACCGTGTTGGCGGTGATGAAATTAATATTGTTCTGCCGAATTGTAGCTTAGAAGAGGCAACATGTGCTGCAGAAAAGTTGAAGGAAAGTCTGAATAAGATGACCTTTACCTCCGTGGATGGTGAGGAATTAATCGTCACTATTTCCATTGGCGTCGCACAGACCAGCCTAGCAGATTATAGCCCGGAGGATTTATATGAGCGTGCTGATCAAATGCTTTACCGGTCAAAGGCCCGGGGCCGAAATAATTTAACTGTTCAAAATAACGAATTTTAGGTGCTTCGGTATGAAATTTCGGTTTAACACCGAATGAGTATTGACAAGGCCTGTTCAATTAAGTATTCTAGATACCAATTAAGTAATTAATCAATGAGAAAGACTGAGAGCAAAAAAGACAGAGAGTAGCTGGTCGGTGTAAAGCTATTGAAACGCTCGTGACAACTTTTGAGATTAAACCGTTTGGCGAGCGTTATTCGTAGCAATTACTAAGGTGGTACCGCGTAGGAATGCGCCCTTGATGAATTAATCAAGGGTGCTTTTTATTTTGGAGGAGATTAAATGAAATTACAAAAACCAAAGGGAACCGTAGATATTCTACCCCAGACTGTCAGACAATGGCAGAAGGTGGAGGAGATTACCCGGAACTTTTTCCAAAAAGCTAATTATCAGGAGATTCGCACCCCAATCTTCGAGAACTACGAGCTCTTCGCGCGCTCAAGTGGTGAAGAGAGTGATGTCGTCCAGAAGGAAATGTACGATTTCTTGGATAAGGGGAATAGAAGGCTAGCCCTACGTCCCGAGGGTACAGCTGGCGTTGTGCGTTCGTTTGTTGAAAATAAATTGTATGGACCAGAATACGCGAAGCCATATAAGCTTTTCTACATCGAACCGATGTTTCGTTATGAGCGTCCCCAGGCGGGACGTCAACGGCAGTTCCACCAAATCGGTGTGGAATCATTCGGTTCAAGTAACGCTCTGCAGGATATTGAGGTTGTCATGCTTGGTTACAAGCTGTTGCAGACTCTCGGCGTGAAAAATTACGAATTACACATCAATAGCTTAGGTACGAAATATGTGCGGGCAAAGTACCATGATGCCCTAGTTGCCTACTTCACACCGCTCGTTGACTCACTCAGCGCGGATTCAAAACGCCGCCTCACGACGAATCCTTTGAGGATTCTCGATTCTAAAGATGAGGCAGATCAACAATTTCTTCCAGATGCACCGAAAATTATTGACTATCTGGACGATGAATCAAAAGCCAACTTTAATCTAATTACTGATACTCTGACACAACTTGGCGTAAATTATGAACTAGACGATGATTTGGTCCGGGGACTTGACTACTATACCGGTACGATCTTCGAATTCATGGTTGACGATCAAGAGCTCTGGCACAGCAAGTCTACTATTCTTGGTGGGGGTCGTTACGACGATCTCGTCGCGGAATTTTCGGGTCCGCAGACGCCGGCTGTCGGTTTTGGTATTGGCCTTGAACGCCTTCTCTTAGTCTTGAACGTCCAGAATCCACAATTGTTCGCGGAATCAGGAATTGATTTCTTTATTGCAAATGTTGGCGACGACACAATTGTACCAACAATTAAGTTAACAGAAAGTATTAGAAGTGCAGGCTTTAGCGCGGAATACGACGTGGAGCAACGTAAATTGAAGGCTCAATTTAAGGCAGCTACTCGGGCAAATGCCCAATATGTCATCACGTTGGGTGATGAAGAGATTGCTACGAAGTCGGTTGCAGTGAAAAGGTTGACAGACGGCAAGCAAGTCGCGACCACTTTTGACCAGATAGAAACAGACTTACAAAATGTCTTGAGACAATTTAATTAGAGGAGATACTGAAAATAATGGATCAACGAACAAATTATTGTGGCCTAATCACAGAAGAATATCTGAATCAAGACGTTGTGTTATACGGTTGGGTTCAAAAGGCCCGCAGCTTAGGTAATCTGGTTTTCATTGACTTGCGGGACCGCGAGGGCATCGTCCAGCTGGTTGTGAGCCAGGCAAGTGGGACCGCGCTACTTACTAGTGCAGAGTCTTTGCGTGCCGAAGACGTGATTACGGTTCACGGACGGGTTGTAAAGCGGGGTCAGGGCGCAGTCAATGACCAGATGAAGACGGGCCAGATTGAAGTAGAGGTCTCTGAACTTGAGCTGCTCAATAAGTCTAAAACACCGCCATTTGATGTGAAGGATGACACGACAGCAACGGAGGAAACTAAGTTAAAGTACCGTTACTTAGATCTACGTCGGCCAGAGATGCAGGCAGCAATCATCAAAAGAGCAAAGATTATGCAAGCAACGCATCAGTATCTTGATGAGCAAGGATTCATCGACATTGAAACACCAATCTTGGGTAAATCAACCCCAGAAGGTGCGCGCGACTATCTGGTGCCATCTCGCATTTATCCGGGCAGCTTCTACGCGTTGCCCCAATCACCTCAACTGTTTAAACAATTACTGATGGGTGCTGGTTTCGACCGCTATTATCAAATTGCCCGTTGCTTCCGTGATGAGGATCTACGTGGCGACCGGCAACCAGAATTCACCCAGATTGATTTAGAGACTAGTTTCCTCGATGAGGAACAGATTCAAACTCTGACTGAGGGACTGCTTCAAAAAGTGATGCATGACGTCATGGGTGTTGATGTGCAGCTACCGTTTCCGCGGCTAACTTGGCAGGAAGCGATGGACCGCTTTGGTTCCGACAAGCCGGATTTACGGTTTGGGATGGAGTTACAAGATGTCTCCGCCTTAGTTAAGAATAGTGATTTCAAGGTATTCTCTGGTACCGTTGCTAATGGTGGTCAGGTTAAGGCCATTGTGGTTCCGGGCGCTGCTGCTCAGTATTCCAGGAAGCAAATTGATACAAAACAAGATTACATCAAACGCTTTGGTGCAAAAGGTCTCGCTTGGTTGAAGTTTACTAATGGCGAATTTAGCGGGCCAATTACCAAATTCCTACCAAATGAGTTGCCTTTGTTGGCCGATAAATTAAACGTCACGGACGACGATTTGGTACTGTTCGTGGCAGATCGTGCTAAGGTGGTTGCTGACAGCCTTGGTTATCTCCGAACTGCTCTCGCTAAGGAATTTAACCTGATTGATGAATCTCAATTTGCATTCACTTGGGTAGTTGATTGGCCGCTCTTCGAATACGATGAGGGTGATGAGCGCTGGACTGCGGCCCACCATCCATTTACAATGCCGGACGATGCCGGTGTGAAGTTGCTTGATAGTGACCCCCACGCGGCCCACGCGAGAAGTTATGATATCGTCTTAGACGGCTACGAACTTGGTGGTGGATCAATCAGAATACACACAAGAGAGATCCAGGAGAAAATGTTGCATGCGTTAGGATTTACGCAGGAGCAGGCCGAAGAGCAATTTGGGTTCCTCTTAGAGGCGCTTGACTACGGCTTCCCACCAATTGGCGGTTTGGCAATCGGACTCGATCGATTTGCCATGCTTCTGGCGGATCGGAAAAACATTCGTGATGTAATCGCATTTCCGAAGAACTCAAAGGCAAGTGAGCCTATGATGCAGGCCCCAGCACCCGTTGATGCTAAACAACTAGATGAGCTCGGTTTAGAGGTGGAAAAGCAGGATTAGTCTTGCTTTTTTATTTTATTTTTAAATAACGGAATTTACCGAACTGTTTATTCGCAAATTACTTGTAAACAACTATAATTAAACATACAATCATGAACAATAAGATGTTCAAGCAGAAAAGTGAGGTCAGATGATGCACAAAGATCAAGCAGATTTAAAGGAAAGACTGACAAAGGAGCAATTCGAGGTCACCCAAAACGCTGCAACAGAGATGCCTTTTAGTGGTGAATACGATGATTTCTGGCAAGACGGAATCTTCGTTGATGTGGTCAGCGGTGAGCCGTTGTTCTCCTCAACGGATAAATATGATGCCGGTTGTGGTTGGCCCTCATTCACGAAACCAATTGTAAAGTTAACTGAGAAGCGTGATACAAAATTAATGCAAGAACGGACGGAGGTGCGTAGTAAAGAAGCTGACTCGCATCTAGGTCACGTGTTCACAGATGGCCCGGAGGACCGTGGTGGCCTACGTTACTGCATTAATTCTGCTGCACTACGCTTTATCCCGGTTGAGCAACTTACGGCGGCAGGTTATGGTGATTATCTCGAACTTTTTGATAGGGGAAATGAATAATGACAGAGCAACTGAAAAATTCTAATATTGATACAGCTATTTTTGCAGGAGGTTGTTTCTGGTGTATGGTCGAGCCCTTTGACCAACACGAGGGAATAGTTTCAGTACGTTCTGGTTACACTGGTGGACATGTGCCAAACCCAACATATGAGCAAGTGTGTTCGCACACAACTGGGCACACAGAAGCCGTAAAGATTACTTTTGACAAAAGCAAAATAAGTTACGCTGAACTCGTGGAACTTTATTGGCAGGTGACTGATCCAACAGATGCGGGTGGCCAATTCCAAGACCGTGGTGATTCGTACCGCCCAGTTATTTTCTACAATTCGACTGAGCAGGAACAAATCGCTGAACAATCAAAGCAACAACTGGACGAAAGTAATCGCTTTGATGATCCGATTGTGACCACAATTGAACCTGCGAAGCCTTTCTATGAAGCAGAAGAGTATCACCAGGACTTCTACAAGAAGGATCCTACTAGATATGCGCTAGAAGAGGCCGGTGGCCGCAGTGAATTTATCAAAAAACATTGGCATAAATAAGCTTTATCTTTGCGCGATATTTGTTAAAATGAACTGTAAGAACCTAAAGGAAGTCAATTTATGGATCATTTGACACAGATGTCGCGCCAACACAATTTAATCTCTAAAGTCACCGCCGCCTTCTTCTATTCAATTGCGGTGGCGATTGCTTTGAACTTTTTCTGGCATCCGGGGGGCATTTATGCGAGTGGGGTGACGGGATTTGCGCAAGTGGTGCAAACCCTCACTGAACGGTATTTTCCGTTTGTCCTCTCCACCTCAATTATGTACTTTGTGTTGAATATTCCGTTATTCTTCCTCGGGTGGTTTAAGATTGGGCATCGGTTCACGATGTTTTCAATGATTGCGGTACTCCTGGGCTCGATTATGATGCACCTGATTCCACCGCTAACGATCAAGTTTGATCCGATTTTGTGCGCACTTTTTGGTGGACTCATTAACGGTGCTGGTACTGGGATTGCGCTGAAGAGTGGGATCTCTACTGGTGGACTCGATATCGCCGGGATTATCCTCCGTAAAAAAACCGGGAGAAGTTTCGGCACAATTAATATTGCGGTTAACCTAGTGATTGTTGCACTTGCTGGTGTCACGTTTGGCTGGATTCATGCGTTATACACCGCCATCAGTATCTTTGTCAACGGTCGAGTGATCGACATGATCTACACACAGCACCAACGGATGCAGGTACTCATTGTGACTAGTCAATCGCGGAAAATCATTGATAGTATTCAGGCGCGAATGCACCGTGGTATCACTATTATTCATGACGCCGAGGGTGCGTTTGGTCACACGGAAAAGACTGTTCTGATAACGATTGTTGCGCGTTATGAGATTTATGACATCGAACAGATTATCCGTAAAAACGACCCGTATGCCTTTGTCAGCATCACGGAAACTGTCAAAACTCTTGGACGATTTAAGGAGGTAGAAGTTGATTAATTCTGATTTACTGATTGGCAGTCATGTCAGCATGGGTGGCACAAAGATGCTGGTTGGCGCTGCCGAGGAATCTATGCAAAATGGTGCAAATACGATGATGGTCTTTACGGGTGCGCCACAAAATACTCGGCGGAAGGAGCTTTCTGCCTTCAATATCGAAGCTGGTAAAGCGCTGCTTAAAGAGGCTAAGATTGCACCGGTTGTTGTGCATGCACCTTACATCATCAATCTTGGTAATACGATTAAGACCGAGACCCTTGGTTTTGCCGAAGAGTTTCTCTTAGGTGAGCTAGAACGCGCAGAGGCAATTGGCGCAAGTACTATTAGTTTCCATCCTGGGGCACACGTTGGAGCCGGTAGTGCAGCAGCCATCAAGCAAATTGCTCAGATGCTTGACCGTATCTTAGGCCAGACTGCAACTAAGAAGGTCACAATTGCGATTGAAACCATGGCTGGCAAGGGGACAGAGGTAGGTAAGACATTTGAGGAACTTGCTTCAATTATCACACAGACTAGCCACAATGATCGTCTGGCCATCACATTTGACACCTGTCATGTCTACGATGGCGGTTACGATATCAAGAACGATCTTTCAGGTGTGTTGACCCAGTTTGATCAGATAGTGGGCTTGGACAGAATTTCAACAATTCACTTGAACGACTCAAAATTTGGCTTAAATTCGCACAAAGATAGACACGCCAATCTGGGCTATGGTGAATTAGGCTTCCAGCTGTTGAATACTGTAGCATACCTTCCTGAGCTGAAGTCGATTCCAAAGATCATGGAGACGCCGCTAATTGTGGATCCTGCGAATCCGAAAAAGAAGTATTCACCATATAAATTTGAGATCAGTGAGTTACGTCAACAAACGTTTGATCCCGCACTTGCAGAACATGTACTGGCAGAAAACAAATAAACTTACTAACATTAGTGGTGTAATCATTCCGACGGGAATGGCTGCACCACTTTTTGGTAGTTTGGCTATGAAACTATAGTTATAGGAGCCTTTGACTCATGCAGCAGGATAAAAAGGCTACTTTGCAGCTTATTCAGGTAACTTCTCCTGAGCTTGGTACTTAAACAAAAAAAGATCTTCAACATCCAAAGGAATGAAGAAGATTATGATTGGTGCAATGAAACGACTCTTGAATTATTTTTGATAAGCCTAATATGCCTCAATTAATGTGGATTTCTGTATTTTTAATAGGCGTGCGCATTGTTGCCCATGGCCCGTTCATGGTTGTGAATACCTCTTTTTCTAAGTATCAGTAGCAAAATTGAGGATACGATAATGCCAAGCAGGACACAAATAAAATGGGCAATGTCGTGCATTTCTAGGGGAACTTGGTATATAACGGGTGTTAGTAGTGTATAGATTAATAAAAAAGAAAGTAACAAAAATATGATGTTCTGTACAGTATGGTGCTGGAAGAATTGTTTTCTTAGCTGACGATTTATCAATACTGCATTTACAAACATAAAATACATCATAAAAATAGTCGACGAGGATGCGAAACGAATTGCAAGTAAGTAATACGAAGAGATAAGATCATTATTTAACGTTAGGTTGACGTCTTGGTTAACCAGAAATTGCCTTGCAAGTTCTGTGACTAGTTGAGTTAAGGTTCCTGTCAGAGGGAATAACATAGCGAGTTGAAAATGGCCAAGATACACTTGAATCAATGTTCGACTAAGAGTCAAGCTTTCATCATACGAAGACGAGTTTACACAAGATATTTTACACTCCCCGTTAATTTGTTTAATTAAATTTTATTATAATACCTTTTTCAGAAAAGGAAACAATTTATAATAAATGTAGTATTTTTCACGATGAACGTATGGTTATGGAGAATAGTTATTGAGCTCCTGCCGAAATTTTCCGGCTCTTTTATTAAACGTATTGCATTGGGGTCTAGATGATTCTGAATAAAGGAAACAAAAAAATTGGTTAGAATGACTCCGGTTGATTGCCGAATTCATTCTAGCCAATTAGCATTGAAATAACGCATACTATTAATTTTTTGGTTAATACCATGTCCAAATAATGCTTAACTGAAATCAGGATGGAATTGCTTAGAGTTGCTGTTTGAAGTCATCGATACCGAGGTGCGCCATGATTAGAGCGGCAGTTTCCTCGATGCTTCTGTTTGCAACATTGATGACGTAACATCCCAGCTTGTCGTAAAGTTCTTGGGCAAACTTCAGTTCAGCATTGATCTCGTTCATATTTGAATAACTCGTATCCGGGTTCAGACCGTAGGCCTTCATGCGCTCTCGTCGAATGCGATTGAGCACTGCTGGATCGTTAGTCAGGCCAATGATCTGAGTCGGATTAATCTTAAAAATTTCATCGGGTATATGGGCCTGCGGTACAAGTGGTAAGTTTGCGACCTTTAGATTCTTGTTGGCGAGAAACAACGATAGGGGGGTCTTTGAGGTTCGCGAAACACCCAGCAACACCACGTCGGCCTTGAGAAACCCCTTAGGATCTTTCCCATCATCATACATCACAGCAAATTCCATGGCGCTGATGCGGTCGAAATACTTCTGTGTCAGGTGATGGATTGCACCAGACTCACCGCTTGGCTTCTCGTTAGTTAGCTTGCCAATCACATTGATTGCATCGGTAATTAAATCAATGGTCTTGACTTTGTTGGCCCGACCAAAGCGAAACACCTCATCATTTAGTTCTTTCGAAAGTAACGTGTGTGCAATTAGTAAATTATCTTGATGTTGATTCTCAGTCAGGACAGCCTGTAACTTCTGCATGGTCGTAATGAAGGGGTAACGATTAAAGGTGAAATCTGTATTCGGAAACTGCGCTGATGCCGCTTGCATTAATTTAAATCCTGTCTCACCGACGGAATCTGATATAATGACAACGTTAACTTGTTCACTCATGCTTTATCCTCTTAATTTCTATAATCTATGTTGTTATCTTAAGTATATCAATTTACTTTAAAAAATATAGAAAAAAATAGACAAAAGCAGTTGACCGCTGTTTTGAACTCCGCTATAATTGTTGTCAGATGTTCTGGTCAGATGACCTAGAAAACGGAAGGAGGGATATCACATGGCTAAGACAGTCGTTCATGAAAACGAGTCTCTTGATGATGCTCTTCGTCGTTTCAAACGTTCCGTTTCTAAGAGTGGTACGTTGCAAGAATACCGTAAACGCGAATATTACGAAAAACCTAGTGTTAAGCGTAAGTTGAAATCAGAAGCAGCTCGTAAGCGTAAGAAATACTAATTTCATGAACTCTCATATTGACCTTTTGGTTCATTATGGGAGTTTTTTTTCTAGGAGAATAAAATGTTAAACGAACAAATTATGAATGACTTAAAGACGGCAATGAAGGCTCACGACAAAGTGGCGCTCGATACAATTCGCATGATCAAGTCAGCTTTAGCTAATAAAAAAATTGAGCTTGGCCATGACTTAACTGAGGAAGAGGAAGTTGCCGTATTATCGACCGAGATGAAACAACGAAGAGATTCACTCGCAGAATTTGAGAAGGGTAATCGGACCGACTTAGTTGAAAAGGTTCAAGAAGAGATGAAAATCGTTGAGCGTTATTTGCCTGCCCAAATGTCTGCTGAGGAAGTCGGTAAACTAATCGACTCAGTAATCGAGGAAACTGGCGCAACAGGTAAGGCTGACTTTGGTAAAGTGATGAAGACTTTGATGCCTAAGGTTAAAGGTAAAGCTGATGGTGGCCTAGTTAACCAGTTGGTCAACCAAAAACTAAGTTAAAATTTTTCCCGACGGAGGCTTTTTTTGACAGACAAACTGACTGAAAAGAACGTATACACACCCAAAGTACCTGCAACGATTGCGAGTCTAGTTGGGGTGAACGATAGTAACCTCAAGATTCTGGAGGAAGCATTAAATATCCAAGCAACCGATACGGGTAGTACGATTACCTTACATGGTGCTCCGCCTGACGTCGTAACTGGTATCGCTGTACTAAGCCAACTGGAAAATGTCGTGAATCATGGAATTACGATTGGCGCAACAGACGTGGTCAGCGCGCTCAAGATGGCAGAGAAGGGCACGCTTGAGTATTTCTTTGACCTTTATTCGGAAACGCTCATCCACGATGCCAAGGGACGCGCAATCCGGGTGAAGAACCTCGGCCAAAGACGGTATGTTAAGGCAATTAAGCAGAAAGATGTTGTCTTCGGTGTAGGACCTGCCGGAACTGGTAAGACATTTCTTGCCGTTGTCATGGCCATCTCCGCATTCAAGAAGGGTGAAGTTAGTCGGATTATTCTGACAAGACCTGCTGTTGAAGCCGGCGAAAGTCTCGGCTTTCTACCGGGCGATTTGAAAGACAAGGTTGATCCCTACCTGCGGCCAATCTATGACTCATTGTACGCAATTCTCGGAACCGAGACGACCAACCGTTTGATGGAACGGGGCACGATTGAAGTTGCGCCGCTTGCCTATATGAGGGGGCGAACACTCGATGAGGCTTTCGTGATTCTAGATGAAGCGCAGAATGCCACCAAAGCCCAGATGAAGATGTTTCTGACTAGACTTGGCTTCAACTCGAAGATGATTATCAATGGTGATGTAACACAAATTGACTTACCGGGAAATCACAGGAGTGGCTTGATTGAAGCACAAGATCGGTTGCATAACATCAAACAAATTGAATTCGTGAATTTTACCTTCAACGATGTGGTTCGCCATCCCGTTGTAGCTAAAATAATTGAAGCATACGAAAGAGACGATTTGAATGACAAACATTGATATCACATTTAATGACGAGATTGATTTTTTAACGGATGCCAACTGGCAGACTTGGATTGAGCAATTACTTGATCTGGCTTATACAAGAATCGCTAAGACCAACAAGTTAGAGATGAGCATCAACTTTGTCTCAAACGATGAAATTAGGAAAATTAATCGAGAGTATCGGGACAAAGATCGCGTAACCGATGTCATTAGCTTTGCAATTGAAGATGGTGGATTCGATATTGACATGAGTGATTTCTTAGATGACCCCGATTTTGTCGAGGACATCGGCGACCTCTTCATTGCACCAAAGGTCGTTGAAGAGCACGGTAAAGAATATGGCCATGGCTTTAAGCGGGAATTTGGCTACACACTGGTCCATGGATTTCTCCACTTGAATGGCTATGATCACATCGATCCAGGTGAGGAAAAAGAGATGATTGGTCTGCAAAACCAAATTCTTGATGAGTATGGATTGGAGCGCTAATGGACAAGTTAACCGAGCCAGAGTTAGAATTATACAACATTGCACAAGCTGAGATGAAGCACGCATACGTCCCATACTCGCACTTTCAGGTGGCGGCGGTGTTACGGACTAAATCTGGTCAAATTTTCAAGGGCGTCAACGTCGAAAATGCCTCGTTTGGCTTAACAAATTGTGCGGAGCGCTCCTGCATCTTTAATTACATTAGTGCCGGTTCCTTAGCAGATCCAATCAGTGAATTTTTGATTATTGGTGGTACGGATGATCCAATCTCACCGTGCGGCGCTTGCCGTCAGGTGCTTTCGGAATTTCTGCCAAGTGATGCTACCATTACTTTAACCAATTTGACCGGTGCGGTTAAACACATGACCATGGTAGAGTTACTACCATACTACTTTAAAAAAGAGGATTTAAATGATTAACAATAATAACTACCGCTCCGGTTTTGTCGGGCTAATTGGCAGACCAAATGTTGGTAAGTCGACTCTCATGAACCGCGTTGTCGGTCAGAAGATTGCTATTATGTCCGACAAGCCGCAGACGACTAGGAACAAGATTCAGGGTATCTATACCTCTGACACGCAACAAATAATTTTCGTTGATACGCCGGGTATCCATAAGCCCAAAAATGACCTTGATCAATACATGGATGAGTCCAGTTTCACCACATTTGGGCAAGTAGATTGTGTACTATTTCTAACCGAGCCCAAGAAAGTTGGTCCTGGGGACCGTTATATTGCGGATATGCTAGAGAAAATCAGCGTACCGGTTTTTCTTGTAATCAATAAGATTGATTTAGTTCACCCAGATGACCTGCTGGATATTATTAATTCTTACCAACAAATTGGTAAATTTGCAGAAATTATTCCAATCTCAGCTACCCAGGGGAATAATATTGAGGATCTACTGGCCACCATTCAGAAGTATCTGCCGGAAGGTCCAAAGATGTTCGATGAGGACCAGATTACTGACAGACCCGAGTATTTCGTTGTGGGTGAGTTGATTCGAGAGCAAATTCTCCACCTCACTCAAGACGAGATTCCCCACTCAACTGCTGTTATCGTGGAACAGATGAACCAGCGGGTTAACGGCAAGTTACAGATTGATGCCACTATCTATGTCGAGCGCGCCACCCAGAAGCCAATAGTGATTGGCCGTGGCGGGTCAATGCTCAAACAGATTGGCATCAATTCACGCCGAGAAATTGAGGAGCTGCTGGGCGAGAAGATTAATCTCAAGCTTTGGGTCAAAGTACAGAAGAACTGGCGAAAGGATCCTCTCTTCCTTTCCAGGGTAGGGTATAATCTGAAGGATTTGTAGTTCATGCAAGCCAAAAAAGAAAAAACAGTGACAGGAATTATCTATAAAAGACGCGCTGCGAACGAGGCGGACGTCTTCGCCCGGATTTTGACCGAAAAAGACGGGCTTTTTTCTATTGCAGTTAAGGGCGCGTTAAAGCCTAAATCAAAATTAAATGCTGCCACTCTGAATTTTTCTTTTGGTGATTACAAGATCATGACGAATGGAGCAGGAATCAGCACATTGCGCGCACCCGGGCATGTACAGACGTTTGACCAACTCTTTACTGACTTAAAATTAAATGCATACGCAAGTTACATGTTGGACCTGGTTGATCACGCATTCGTTGAATACGAGGATGTGGGGGAGAGCTTTACGCTTGTTCGGACCAGTCTACAATTGCTTAATCAAACGGTCAATCCAGAAGCGGTGCTCGCTCTCTTTGAGCTTCAAATGCTCCCCATTTTTGGTGTGGGGCCACAGCTACGTGAATGTATCATCTGTGGAAAGCAGCAGGGGAAATTCGATTACTCGATTGATTTAGGGGGCGTCATCTGCTCGGACCATTTTAACCAGGTACCAACAAGGTTACATCTAAGTCCTAAGGCGGTAGGTTTGATGCGGACACTGGGCCTGATTAAGATTGTCCAACTGGGCCAGATTTCAGTATCTGCGGCCTTACTGCGTGAGGTCTTGAATGCGCTAGATCGAATCTATCGTCAGACGCTCGATCTCAACTTGAAGACGAAGACGTTTATTGATTCAATGCATTTTTGGTGAAAAGCAGTAGGCAATTACCACAGCCGGTGCTATAATAGTAATTGTGATTTTGATGATCATAGGGAGAATAAATTCTGGTCAGCGAATGTCGGTCATGGTGAGAAGGACATCCAGAAGAGGCACCCTTAGTCAAACAGAATTAAGTGCAGGGAATATTTCCCTGAATTAGGGTGGAACCGCGATTAAATCGTCCCTATGCATATTTGTGCATAGGCTTTTTTTATTGCCAAAAGGAGAAAAAATGACTGAAAAATTGAACATTCAACAAATGATTTTTAAATTACAAGAGTTCTGGGCCTCTAAAGGCTGTATGATCATGAATGCCTACGACGTCGAGAAGGGTGCTGGGACCATGAGCCCCTATACTTTCCTGCGTGCCGTTGGGCCGGAACCCTGGAATGCAGCTTATGTGGAGCCTTCGCGTCGCCCCGCTGATGGTCGTTACGGTGAAAACCCGAACAGACTATTCCAACACCACCAATTCCAGGTGGTCATGAAGCCATCACCAAAAGACATCCAGGAATACTACCTTGATAGCTTGCGTGCGCTTGGTATCGACCCATTAGAGCATGATATCCGCTTCGTGGAGGATAACTGGGAGAACCCATCTATGGGTTGTGCCGGGGTTGGTTGGGAAGTCTGGCTTGACGGTATGGAAGTATCACAGTTTACCTACTTCCAAGTTGTTGGTGGGCTAGATGTTAAACCCGTCACTAGCGAGATTACCTACGGAGTTGAGCGTTTGGCATCCTACATCCAAGATGTAAGCACGGTATTCGAACTTGAATGGAGCGATGGTGTGCTCTACGGAGATATCTTCAAAGAACCTGAATACGAGCACTCTAAGTATGCTTTTGAGGAGAGCAACCAAGATATCCTCCTGGAATTATTTGATACCTACGAGAAGACGGCTAAACGGCTACTGGTTTTAAACTTGGTTCATCCCGCATATGACTATATCTTAAAGTGTAGCCATACGTTTAACTTACTAGATGCTCGTGGTGCAGTCTCTGTGACAGAGCGTGCAGGTTACTTGAGTCGTATCCGAAATATGGCACATGAAGTTGCCAAGGCATTCGTTGAAGAGCGTGAGAAGCGTGGCTTCCCGTTACTGAAGAATAATCAAACAGAGGTTGGTGCTTTAAATGACTAAAAACTACTTATTAGAAATTGGGCTGGAGGAAATGCCGGCACATGTGGTAACACCAAGCATTAAACAACTAGTGCAAAAGGTAACGAAATTTCTGAAAGAACAGGGTTTAACATTCAAGAACATTAAGCCATTCTCTACACCAAGAAGATTAGCTCTTCTTGTAGAAGGACTGAGTGAACAGCAAGACGACGTTGACTTAGTTCAAAAGGGTCCTGCGCAAAAGATTGCCCAAGACCAAGAAGGTAATTGGAGCAAAGCGGCAATCGGTTTCGCCAATTCACAACAGATGACGGTAGACGATATTTACTTTGAAGATCTGAAGGGAACTAGTTACGCATATATTCACGTTCAAAAGAAGGGGAAGACTGCACAAGAGATTCTGCCCGAGCTTGCGGGTGTGATCAAATCCCTGACCTTTAAAACGAGGATGCGCTGGGCAAGTAACGACTTCGAATATATTCGGCCGATTCACTGGTTGGTTTCTTTATTGGATGATGTTGTTGTGCCATTTTCGGTGGTTGATGTGCAGGCTGGCCGGCAAACTAAGGGTCACAGATTTCTCGGAGACCCCGTAGTGCTTGCGCGGGCTGATGATTATGAGGAAGCTTTGAAAAACGAATTTGTCATCGCTGACGCAGCCGACCGCAAGGCAATTATCACGAGTCAGATTAAGGAACTTGCCGCGGCGAATAGTTGGCAAGTTAACCTTGACCAAAGCTTGTTAGAAGAAGTGACCAATCTGGTCGAGTACCCAACGAGTTTTGCTGGCTCGTTTGATGCGCAGTATCTGGCAATTCCAGAGGAGGTACTGATTACCTCTATGAAGGACAATCAACGTTACTTCGATGTTCGTGACCAGGATGGGAAATTGAGCAATCACTTTATCGCGGTTCGTAACGGTAACCGCGATCACCTAGACAACGTCATCATGGGAAATGAGAAGGTACTTGTTGCGAGATTAGACGATGCCAAGTTCTTCTATGAAGAAGACCAGAAGTTTCCGATTAGTCACTATGTCGACAGATTAAATAATGTTTCGTTTCATGACAAGATCGGCTCGATGGCTGAGAAGATGCAACGTGTCCAAAAAATTGGCCAGATCATCGCACAACAGTTTGCGCTCTCTGAACAAAGCATGGTTGATTTCAACCGCGCAAGTGAGATTTACAAGTTTGATTTGGTTACAGGCATGGTCGGTGAGTTTGCTGAGTTACAGGGGATTATGGGGCAACATTATGCCAAATTAGCCGGTGAACGTGACGCCGTCAGTCTAGCAATCAAGGAGCACTATCAACCCATCACCGCAGAATCCAAGTTGCCAAGTTCTAAGGTAGGGGCGCTGCTTGCATTGAGTGACAAGCTAGACACGATAATTACGTTCTTTAGCGCAGGCATGATTCCAACCAGTTCAAACGATCCCTACGCTTTGCGTCGCTATGCATACGGTATCGTAAGAATTCTGTTGAAGCAAAAATGGGCACTTGACTTCCAGACTGCATTACCTGAATTAATTGCAGGGTTAGATGGTCTCACACCAGCGCCACTGCCAAAGAGCGGCGCGGAGACTGCCCAAATAGCCAGCTTCATCCGTGATCGTGTCAAACAATATCTACAAGTAGCGGACTACAGGTATGATGTGATAGATGCTGTATTAGCTTCAATTCAACAGGATCCATTGAAGATTAACCAGGCTGCTCAAGTGCTTGAACAGCATCATGACGATCAACAATTTAAGCCGGTAGTTGAGGCCCTCACTAGAATCAATAACATTTTGAAGAAGGTCAAACCGGCTGGTAATAAAGTTGTCGATGACACCTTGTTTGAGAATGATTCGGAAGTAGAATTGGCAAACGCCACGGCCGTATTGATGGAGCAAACAGACTTTGAACAACTCTATGAAGAATTCGTCGACGTAAGGCCAATCATTGAGAGTTACTTCAACGATAATATGATCATGGCTGACGATGATGCGGTTCGAATGAATAGGTTAACTCAACTAAGTATTTTGAATCGCCTTTCACATCAATTAGGTGATTTAAGTCAATTGGTAATTAAGTAATTACCATAGGATAAAATAAAAAGTAAGGGGGTTACTCAAAATGGCAGGATACTTTGACGATAGCGTGATAGAAAACGTGCGCCAACAAGTAAATATTGTTGATGTAATTGGTCAGTATGTGGAGCTAAGCCGTAAAGGCAAAAACTACATGGGTTTGTGTCCGTTTCATGAAGAGAAAACCCCTTCTTTTTCCGTAAGTGAAGATAAGCAACTGTATCATTGTTTTAGTTGTGGTCGTGCCGGGAACCTGTTCAAGTTCATCATGGATATTGAAGATATGAACTTTCAAGAGGCCGTTAGAAAGATTGCTCAAGATGCGAACATTGAGCTGCCGGATAACCAGCGCAGCGTGCAGGAAAAGAGTTCAGTTTCTTACAAGCTCAAGAAGATGTATCAAGAGGCAGAAGTATTTTACGCACACATTTTAAATGCCACAAAGACCGGTATTAAAGCACTCGATTACCTTAAGGGTCGCCAGATTACGGCTGCAGCGATTGAAAGCTTTGGACTGGGCTATGCACCGGATGTCCATAACATTCTACTGGAGTATCTACAACAACAGGATTTTACGGCGGACGAATTACGCGCATCTGGACTGTTTGTTGAAAATGACAATGGAGAACTCTTCGACCGTTTTCGCGATCGCGTAATGTTTCCCTTAAAAGACCAGTCGGGACAAATTATTGCATTCTCCGGACGAAAGCTCAATCAAGATTCAAACCAACCAAAGTATCTCAATAGTCCGGAAACCAAAATTTTTACCAAGAGTAAATTACTGTTCAACTTCGATCAGGCCAAAACCACCTTGAAGAATGACCAACATCTCATCCTGTTTGAAGGTTATATGGATGTGATTAGTGCCACGCAGGCAGGCGTGAAAAACGGCATTGCCTCGATGGGTACGAGTTTGACCGATGAACAAATTTACGCAATCAGGCGGGTCACAAACAAGCTTATTCTTGCGTACGATGGTGATCAACCCGGGCAAAAGGCTACAGAGCGCGCCCTAGTACTGTTCAATGAGAAAAATTTTGACCTGGAAGTTGGTGTGGTCACTTTACCAGAGCAGCTCGATCCTGACGAGTTTATCAAGAAATATGGTGCAGAGAAGTTTCGCCACGAATTACAGGGCGCGGTGACACCAACAGAGTTTCGGTTGAAGGTTTTGCAACAGAAATATAATCTGGCAAATGACCGGGAGAAAGTTGAGTATGGCGAAGAGGCGGTCAAGCTGATTGCAACCGTGAATTCGCCAGTGGCTGCCGAGATTTATCTTAATCAACTAGCGGATCAACTATCTGTTTCGACCGATGCCTTAAAAGGCCAGTTGGTGCGTGTTCGCCGGCTAAACCGGCAAGTACAACGGCGTAGTCAAAATACTCAGGCCCAAAATCAGCAAGGCCAAAGTAGTTATGGCCCTGAGCCCATGCAAAACCAAGCAACAGGTGTCGATACCGCAATCAGTCGGGCAGAACGAAGGTTGTTGTATTTGCAGCTCCATTATGACGAGGTAATGGAGTATCTCCATGAACAAAATTTTGAGTTCCAAGACCAAAACTTTGCAAAAATTGCTAATTTATGGGAAAATTTTAGAGATACGCATGATAATATAAAGGTTGATAGTTTTTTAGATTATGTCCCTGAGGAGTTAAAGAGTATAATTGTCAATGTTGAGATGTCTGAAATGCCGGAAGATTACAGCATGGATGAGGTTGATGATTATTTAGCAGCTTTCGCAAAAGAACGTGTTCGGCGGCAAATTGCGTCATTAACAGACGAACTAAATGAGGCCAAACGTAAACACGATGAAGATGCGGAAGTCGCTTTGACTCAGAAAATTATAACTCTGCAGAGAATGATGAGATTATAGGAGTATTCTTAATGGCTGAAAAAAAAGAGAGCACGAAGAAAACCGCTAAAGTAACGAAAACTACGAAGACCGCAAAGGCAAAGACAACTAAGGATCAAGTAAAAACCAACGACGAGGGAGAACTACAAGTCGACGGTCAAACTTTAGACCAAGCTGTGAAGGTGGTTGTTAAAGAAGCCAAGAAAGAAAAGGAAATCACTGAGACCAATTTTATTGAGCAGTTAGTCAAGCCATTCTATCTCGAGGATCAGGCAATTGATCAACTGGTCCAAGAGTTTGAAGATAATGGTATCAGTATCGTTGATGAGAAGGGTGAGCCAAGCCCACTAGCACTGAAGAAACAAAAAAATGTCGAAAAATCAGAGCTAAAGAACGTGAGCGCTCCTTCAAACATTCGAATGAATGATCCTGTCAGAATGTACCTGAAAGAAATTGGTAGAGTACCGCTCTTAAAGGCCGAGCAAGAGGTAGAGATTGCCCATAGAATCGAACAGGGTGACGCCAGCGCGAAACAAGAGCTTGCAGAAGCCAATCTCCGTCTGGTGGTGTCGATTGCGAAACGTTATGTAGGGCGTGGTATGCAATTCCTCGACTTAATTCAAGAGGGAAATATGGGTTTAATGAAGGCAGTCGATAAATTCGATTATCGTCTCGGATTTAAGTTCTCCACTTACGCTACTTGGTGGATTAGACAGGCGATTACCCGTGCCATTGCCGACCAAGCAAGGACGATTCGAATTCCGGTTCATATGGTTGAGACAATCAACAAATTGATTAGAATTCAACGTCAGCTGCTCCAAGACCTTGGGCGTGAACCTACACCGGAGGAAATCGGTGCCGAGATGGACATGACGACCGAGAAGGTTCGTGAAATTCTGAAGATTGCACAGGAGCCAGTCTCCTTAGAGACGCCAATTGGTGAAGAGGATGATTCACATTTGGGTGACTTCATCGAGGATCAAGATGCGACGAGCCCTGAGGATCACGCTTCGTATGAGTTGTTGAAAGAACAACTTGAGGATGTCTTAGATACGTTAACGGACCGCGAAGAAAACGTGTTGCGGTTACGTTTTGGCTTGGACGATGGACGGACGAGAACTCTAGAAGAGGTTGGTAAGGTCTTTGGCGTTACGCGTGAACGTATTCGTCAAATCGAGGCCAAGGCGCTGCGTAAGTTACGGCACCCTAGTCGTTCAAATCAACTTAAGGATTTTCTAGACTAACGAATAAATTTGCCCCGGAATGGGGCTTTTTTTGTTCCTTTTTATGCTAAAATGATAGTCATGTGGGAACGCAAAATAAAGCAGAAAGAAGCGCAAATATGCCTTTAACTCCCCGCCTACAAGCAGTATCAGACATGGTCGATCAGGGACAAAGGGTTGCCGATGTTGGCACCGATCATGCGTATGTACCAATCGCACTAGTAGAGGAGCAACAGATTGACTTTGCGATTGCCAGCGATATTGGTGCAGGACCTTTAGAGAACGCAAGGAATAATATTGAGAGTGCGGGCCTAGAGGGCCGAATTTTAGTTCGAATGGGGCCCGGACTTTCGACAATTGAACCTGATGACGAAATCAACACCGTCATCATCGCCGGCATGGGCGGTAAGCTCATCACGCAAATTCTGACTGATGCACTGGCATCTGGTCAGAGATTTGAAACGTTGATTCTGGAACCAAATATCAATGAACCACTGGTTCGACAGTGGTTGATGGAGCACCGCTATCATATTATTGCTGAAACTATCGTTGCGGACGAACGCCACACATACGAGATTATTAAGGCACAAGTTGCGAAGAAGATCAGGCAATTGTCGCCCAACCAATTGCTCTTTGGCCCTGTATTAATGACTGAAATGAGCCCAACATTCAGGGATAAATGGCGTAGTCGGGCAGCCTATCTGAAGGTTTTGGCGGCCAACCTAGGAATGGCCAAGGAATCGCCCAGTAATTTAGCAAAATTAACAGAGGTACAACAAGAAATGCAGCAAATCGAGGAGTTATTTTCAAATGACAGAGATTAAAGAAATTATTGCAAAAATCGAGGAATTTGCACCCAAGTCTCTTGCCCTGCCGGGAGATCCGGTCGGACTGCAGATTGGTTCTGCAGACGAGGGGATTACTAAGGCTTTGGTCACGCTCGATGTGCGTCCAGAAATCGTCCAGGAAGCAATCGACTCGAATATCCACTTTATCTTTAGTCATCATCCTGCCATGTTCAAACCAGCTAAAAACCTAGATTACAGGGATCCGCAAAACGCAATGTATGCTGAGATTATTAAGCACGACATCACAGTTTATTCGGCGCATACAAACATTGACTGTGCAAAACATGGCATGAATGATTGGCTCGCCGAAAAATTACAGCTAGAGCAAATTAAACCGTTCGCCTTCGAACTAAACGAAGACGGTTGTCCGATTGGTCTTGGACGTAAGGGAGTATTGAAACAACCAGTTGAACTAGCTAATTTTGCTGAGAAA
The DNA here is from genome assembly GCF_001936335.1 of Amylolactobacillus amylophilus DSM 20533 = JCM 1125. Lineage (GTDB taxonomy): Bacteria > Bacillota > Bacilli > Lactobacillales > Lactobacillaceae > Amylolactobacillus > Amylolactobacillus amylophilus. The sequence continues at coordinate 8,272 of NZ_CP018888.1, read as the reverse complement.
ATCAAACAGATTTTTAAATTAGAAGGATTACGCCTGATTGCCAATAATCCGCACCAATTAATCCAAAAAGTCGGTATAATCGGTGGTGACGGCGGAAAGTACTTCCAACAGGCAATTACCAATCAGTTAGACCTCTTCATTACGGGAGACGTATACTACCACACCGGACACGATATGCTGGCCGCAAATTTGGCCGTAATCGACCCAGGTCACCATATTGAGCAAATCTTCAAACGGGTGATGTCGGATAAATTAAATGAATGGTCTGCCGCTAATAAATGGGGCGTCGACTTTGTACCATCACAAATTTCCACTGATCCATACCAATTTATTTAAACAGCGATTCTCAGATAAGGAGCAAATAGATGAAATACGAAACTTTATTACCACGTTTTCTGGGCTACGTGAAGGAGAACACCCGCTCAGATGAATACTCAAATAGCGTCCCTTCAACACAAAATCAAGTTGTTTTCCTGCAAAAGTTAGTCGCAGAATTAGAACAATTGGGCTTGGCTGAGGTTAAATATAATAAAGTTAATGGTTATGTGACAGCGACAATTCCCGCAACGACAACTAAGGACGTGCCAGTCATCGGCTTTATCAGTCACGTCGATACGGCCGATTTCAATTCGGAGAATATTAATCCCCAAATCGTCGAAAATTACGACGGCCAAAGTGTCATCAATCTTGGCGAGAGTGAATTCAAACTTGATCCAAGTTCTTTCCCTAGCCTAAAGAAATATGCAGGACAGACGCTAATCACGACTGACGGAACCACGCTCTTAGGCGCAGATGATAAAGCTGGTGTGGCGGAAATCATGACTTTGGCCGAATACCTCATCGTACGGCCAGAGATTGAACACGGCAAAATTCGTGTGGCCTTTGGTCCCGACGAGGAAATCGGTACGGGTGCAGATAAATTTGATGTTGCTGACTTTGGCGCTGATTTCGCCTACACGGTTGATGGCGGCCCTGTGGGCCAGCTTGAATTCGAAACATTCAGTGCGATCGGCCTGAAAGTCGATATTCAAGGAACAAATGTCCATCCTAGTGAAGCAAAGGGGAAAATGGTTAGTGCAATTCAGCTGGCAATTGATTTCCATAACAGCTTGCCAGCTGCTGAACGTGCCGAAACTACTGAAGGGCGAGAGGGATTCTTCCACCTACTTAATCTAAACGGCACAGCCGAGGATGCCCACATGGACTACATCATCCGGGACTTTGAGCGCGCGGGGCTCAATCGTCGCCGCCAACTCGTACTTGATATTGCAAAGGAAATTAATCAAAAATTTGCTGAGCCACGTATCAAGACAACGATGGTCGAACAATACTTCAACATGGTTGAGGTGATGAAGGATCATATGGATGTAGTTGAACTGGCAGAGAATGCCATGTGTGCGCTCGGTATTGAGCCAGATGAGGAACCAGTTCGTGGTGGAACTGATGGCTCTAAGATTTCATTTATGGGACTACCAACACCAAACCTGTTTGCCGGTGGCGAGAATATGCACGGTCGGTATGAATATGTGGCCCTGCAGTCTATGGAAAAGGCAGTAGATGTACTGCTGAAAATTAGCGAGTTGAACACGAACAAGTAGTATATACAAAAAAGGCCACATGGCCTTTTTTTATGGCAAACTTAAGCTGAAATTCACCAAATATTTACATAAATATGTTAAATTGAACAAGTTGAAAAGGAGTTGGAACTTTTTGGAAAAAAGAAGTAGTCAAAATCAGAAGCAAGCACAGATAGATAGTGCAATCGGTGAAAAATCTGTCCACGTCTTCAACGATTTTCGAGATTTCCTCGCTACCGGGAATATCGTCAACTTTGCCGTTGGTTTCCTAGTTGGTAATGCACTGTCGAAGGTGATTCAGGCATTCATCACGGATTTATTCGATCCAATCATTTCGAAAATAACAGGTAAATCTGTGCTGTTGGTTAACCAGAAGCTCGTTTTGGGGGCAAGGCCAGATAGTAATCAGCTGGGGGCATTTTATTAGCCAATTAATCAATTTCTTGATTACCGCAATCGCCGTTTACATTGTTATTCGTGCCATGCAAAAGACCATCATGAAGCAGGATGCTGCTGGTGCGCTGACCGGCGACGAGATACAGGCACAGATTTTGCGTGAATTACAGCTAAATAACCGAATGATGAGACGTAACCTCGAACTGAATCGGCGTGAAGAGGAGTTGCGTACTTTAAAAGCAGATATAAAAAAACGAGAAGATATTCTCGCCGTGAAAGAGCGTTTCGACGCAGCGAAACGTTAGCTTGATAAACCCCAGCTGTTTTTTGGCAAAAGCTGCCTAAAATGCTAGAATAGGACAATAAATAATAATAAAGGAGTAGGGATCATGCCTCTAGTACACATTGATTTAATTGAAGGACGTTCGGCTGAACAACTAAGTAAGATGGTTGAGGAGGTTACTGCAGCAATCGTGAAGAATACTGGTGCACCCGCAGAACACGTCCATATTGTTCTAAACGAGATGAAAAAGAACACTACAGTGTGGGTGGAGTGCTCAAAAGCGCTGAATAAACCAAAAAGGTTCAAACTTGATTAATAGTAATCAAATTTGAACCTTTTCTAATTACGTTGAATGAAGTCAAGTAGCTGACTAATCTCAGCTTCCGACGCGTCGGCCTCACCAGTCTTCATGCCGTGAATTTTCTCAACTGCTAGGTGGCTGGCAAAGGCCAATCCTGCATCGTTCATTGAATGTTTTCTTTGGTACTCAACAATTAAGTCTGACAAATTATCTGGATTCATCTTTATCACCTCATCTAATATAAATTAATTTTAGCAATTTTCACTGCAAAATAAAATTAATAGAACTGCATTCTAGTGAAGGGGAAATACCTGAACTTGACCTTACCCTCAATCGCCGATTTTTTGATGAAGCCAATCATCCGGCTGTCCCGACTGACATTTCTGTTATCACCCATTACAAAGTAGGAATCTGCCGGAACTTTCTCTACGCCAAAGATAGATTGCAAACTGAAATCTGCTGTAAATTGCTGCCCCTCGGGCAAATCTTTCTTGTATTCATCAAGGTAAGGCTCCTTGACTGCTTTACCGTTGATGTATGTTACATCGTTCTTAGAACTAATCGTATCTCCTGGAAGGCCAATCACGCGCTTGATGTATAATGTACCAGGACTGTCTGGTGCATCGAGTACTACAACGTCGTAGCGATTAATGGTTGGGTGTCTGTTAGCAATCAAGCGATCGCCGTCTTTAAAAGTTGGCTCCATCGAGGGCCCAGAGACAATTTCGTTTGAAAGGACGAACTTAAATACAAGAAAATATGCGCCGAGAAATATTAGAGCTAATACTATGACTTGTAGGAACCATTTAAAGAGTGAGTCATTCTCGGTGTTTTCTTTTGCATATTTATTAGTTGTCATCAGCTAGCTCCTCATTTGTATTACAATATATTATAACTGATTTTGACGGTTCTGCATGTTAAAATCTCTCAAAGGTGAAGATTGATGAAATATTTAGCTAAATTAAACTGGTTAGCACAAGAAATCGGATTACAAGATGTAACGAAGCAGGTGCATCAAATTAACGAGTTAACTACCATTCTAGGCGACCAGCGAATTCCCAAAAAGCATCTAGCAGATATCGGCTTTTTGCCGGACAAGCTGGAGAGACTGTGTGAACAGGCGCCAACGAAAGAACTTGAAATTAAGGTGATCAATCAGCTATTGAATAATCTTCGCAATTACCTCGCGCAAGAATTTGGTCTCTGGTCGATTCCAAACTTGACCACGGCGGAATTAATTGCGATGAAATATCATCTGCATGATGGCCTTGAAATAATGGCCGGAAATGCCCAGTGGACGAAAGCCTTTCAAGATGTAGGAGTTAACATGGTTGCAACAGATGACCTGTCGTGGAGCGTAACTAGTGCGACAGGCGCCAGGAACTTTGCGCCGGTAACCAGGCTAACAGCTATCGAGGCGCTCATTCGCTATGCCACAGTCGCGGATTTCGTGATTCTGGCCTGGGCGCCTAATTTCGGCGATGCCGATATTGCTTTGCTCGAAGCTTATAGAAACTTACCGCGAAAACCTTTATTATTGATGGTGGGAGAACGCGGTGGTGCGACTAATTCAACTGCATTTTGGCGTACAGCAAAGGTTTCAACTATTAGTGCTGCCATTAACCGCAGCTTCAAAAGCTTTGATTTCATCAACGAGAAAATTCTGAAAGTTGAGTAATTATGTCTAATCTGAAGAAAAACATTTTGTACTTTACGCTATTCCTAAGCTTCTTGCTGCTAGGCCTATTGGTTTCGCGTGTGCAAGCGAATAACGCTGAATTGACACTTGCGACAAACGGACTTTCAACCTCGGCAAAAGAAATTACAACACTGAACAAAGTCCCAATTAAGCAATTATTGGCTTACGTTGATCAGAATTATGCTAAGGAAAAGGTCCAAATTCAGCTGACCAATAAAACAGAGAACAGTCAGATTTTGGTCTGGTCTAATTTTGATTTGACAAAATTACCCATTGAGAAGGGCCGTTTCCTTACAAAAAGCGATTTTGACGGAATCATTCCGTTTGCTTTGTACACGAAATACTCTTCCGCCGATGTGGAGGAGATTCAGGGTAACCCGTATATTTTGTATGATAATCGCTATATCTCTGTAGTTGGCAGTTTGCGTGAAGGTTATCAAAAGGATAATTACTACATCACCACCGGTCTGCACCAAACCACGAATAAGAATTTTTTAAATGATTACACACTGGTAATTGATGGCCTTTCTCAGAAACAATATTCGAGCATCGCTCATCATATCGGTGGTAAAGTAAAGCAACCCCGCTTCATCCAAAAGATTATGCAGGATAGACAACAGCCCGTTTATCTTTTCGCACTGGCCGTGTTCTCTATTCTTGTGGGTTTGGTGGTTGCGACTTTACTTGGGATTGGCACAAGAAGGGCTAACAAGAATACAGAACTTCGAGATAGTCTATTCCAAAGCCTACAGACCAACATCGTAATTCGCTTTGGTGGCTTTACCCTGGTTTTGGCAGGTCTGGCACTAATTATTTCCCACTACTTCTTTTACTTCAGTCAAATCAGCCAATATGTATGGCTATTAGTAATTTTGCTTGTAATCTTGAATATTAACTTCTCGATGATTGTGCTACCGAAAAGTACTACCAAAAAAGTCAATAAAGGATTAGATATAAAATGATTGATTTACCCATTGAGTTTACTGAAAAATTTACTGGTCTCTTAGGGAGCGATGAGGCCAACAAGTTGTTTAATGCACTACAAGAGCCCACCAAAAAGGCATTTCGCTTAAACCCACTCAAGTCAGGCTATAAAGATGTTAAACAAGACCTGACCGAAAAGTTGGCACTGATTAAAGATGCCTATGTCGGGCAAATAGATGGTCATAGCATAGAGCAGCTTGCTGGCTATGTTTATTCCCAGGACCCAGCCGCCATGTTTGTTGCAGAGGCTGCCGCTGTTCACCCTGGAGAACGAGTGCTCGATCTCTGTGCGGCACCAGGTGGTAAGACGACCCAACTGGCGAGTGGGTTGCACCAGCAAGGGTACTTGTTGCAAATGAGATTAACCAGTCGCGGGCAAAAACACTATTAGAAAATGTTGAGCGTTGGGGAATTCAAAATTCTTTGGTATTGAACGAAAGTCCGGCGCGACTAGTCCCGTATTTCACCGGCTTTTTCGATAAAATCGTGGTGGATGCGCCCTGTTCTGGTGAAGGTATGTTTAGAAAGGACCCGGTAGCCCGTCAAGTATTGGAGTCCAGATTATGTCGCAACATGTCAAATTAGACAGCAGGAAATAGTTTCCGCCGCTTATGCGATGTTACGGCCAGGTGGTCGACTAATATATTCAACGTGCACATTTTCTCCCGAAGAAATGAACAAATTGTTGAATATTTACTTGGTCAATTTTCAGATATGAAACTGGTTCCGATTCAAACAAGGGCAGAGTTTGATCCGGGCCACCCAGAGTGGGGGACAACTGGTAATGCTGAGTTAAGATATACCGCCCGTTTCTGGCCCCAGAGAAATTTCGGCGAGGGACAATTTGTCGCAATACTAGAGAAAAGTTCAGCTGTGGCAGCGAATGAATCGCATGTAGCAGCACAGCTAATGGCCTTTGACTCAAGAAAAAATGTATTCGATCAAGATGCCATTCGAGAATTTTTTGCCAAGATTAAACAAACTGATCTGCTCAGTGGCAAGAGACAGCCAACCATATCCAATAATCATGTATTCCTGCCTATCATTAACCCAGCAGCAATTAAGGGACTCAGAATACTCAGAAATGGCTTAGAACTTGGTGAACTGAAGAAGAAGCGCTTCTTACCACACCATCAACTAGTGCAGATACTGGATCCCGATTCAGTACCGTTTATTAAATTGAATTCTGATGAGGAATTCAGGAATTTGTTCATGGTGAAACCATCAAGGTAGAGTCGCCACTCCGTGGTTTCTTACCGGTTGCATACCAACATAAAATCTTCAGTTGGGGTAAGCTCGGCAACGATGGTATCCTAAAGAACTTTTATCCAAAGGCCTGAGGAGATAAATAAGACCAGCTAACTTTTTGTTGACAATGTTAAATGAAGTTTTATAATAATTAAAAAAGGAGAATATTAAAATTATTTAAAAAGGAAAACGGCAAATATTAGTATACTTGACATAATCATGATGGAGGGATGACGATGAATTTAATTTTGACAGAGATAATAAGACCCTAATTATCGGCGACAAGCTGGAAAGAGCTAACAAACGTTTAACTGTTTCAGAATCAGAAGGACAAGTCAGGTTTATCATGATTTATAAATCCGGAATTGTGTTTAATGGAGCATCCAAAAAGACAAAGCCAGATATTACTACTGGTATCTAATCATAATGTTCCTAATTTTTTAATATTAAGTACTCAATTAACGAATTGGCTAGAAACAAATCTAGCCTTTTTTGATATTGCGAAAAGCCAATTTCACTACCAGATGACCGGGGTGACTGATGAAGCCGATTTCCAGTTGAAGATTAAATCAGAGTTACTTTTCTCTCAATATTTTGGTTGAATACAGATTCCGCCGAGGTTGCTCGAATGAATCAGCGCTTTACAGTTGCTATTTTGACGACAAGAAGCAGGATATCAAGCTGATACCTATCAAATATCTTGCCTTAATTTATCAGAGAGGGATGTCGAGTACTAATAGTCCAAGTTGAATGAATATGCTTTCAGGTTAGATGCTGTGTTAGACAAAGTGCAATTAACAGCAATGCAGAAATTTGAAGTCAAGTGCTATGAAGCGGTCTTCCGTGATGATTCTAATCAGAATATCGAGCATCAATTTGAGCGGTCCAATCTGGTACTACACCTCACGGATCCCTCACAAACCATTGCCAACATCTACGAAGCCACCCACATGGTACTTTATTTGTCTTTACTTGGTAAAGCAAAAATTAAAACTAGGCTAAGGATTGTTTTCAGCAAATACTTGAGAATAGTATTATTCTATGCACTACAAGAATCCATGCTGGATATACTCGCGGAAATTCTACTTTGCTGTGCAATTCTTGAGGAGTATCCACCACTCTTTGCAAAGGGCCTGACCAAGGTTACTGAGTTCTTCGAACAAGTACTTGCAGAGAATCAAGATCTGCATAACTGCGTACACTACTACCACACAATCTTGGTGCTACGAATGCTTGTTAAGAAACTTAATGAATCAGAGGGATCATAGATGAACGAATCTAATTCTCAATACATAGTCTTACTACAACAAGACAATTATGATGCTCTCAATCAACGATTATTAAGTGCTGTACACTGTGAAAACTTTGGTTTCACGGAAATTCTTGTAAGCTTGGAACTACGACAGAGACGACAGGTACTACCGCAATTGGCTCAAATACTAACTGAAAGTTTTATTGCCGATCGACCGATTGATGATTCATGGTTAACATTAGACGAACCAGAACTAAACGAGTTATTGGCAAACCTCAGCTTGGAACTATTCTTTCCAACAGGAGACTAGCTCAAGATGACTTTGTTACTTTGGAGGGCTGCTTTGTCTCGGCCACCAATCACTACAAATTACTAGAATTTGCTTTTTTGGTCTGTATTCTTAATCGATATCATGAAAAACATTTTTTCATTTCACTTTAAGTTATATCACTCCAATCATTGAGTCAATGAAAGGTGAGCTGAAAGACCATAATATTGACTCAACTATCCTTGATTTAGTTGAAAACTTACT